>NZ_QSEU01000012.1:0-93671 GCF_003466705.1 Eubacterium sp. AM46-8 | reverse complement strand
TTCTTAGAATTAATAGATACATAGTGGGATGTAAATTCAAGAAAACAAAGCAGGTAATTAAGGATGCTAATGGAATTAATAGATACATAGTGGGATGTAAATGAAAAGTAGAGACGGGAATGTGGAGTGAACAGGTAAGAATTAATAGATACATAGTGGGATGTAAATATTCTTCCGATTTCTGTACTTCCTCGGGTTCGTTCAGAATTAATAGATACATAGTGGGATGTAAATGATTACACTTGTAATTGCAGCTTTGGCAGCGTTAGGGAATTAATAGATACATAGTGGGATGTAAATACAACTGGAGAATTAAGCGGTTCTCTACCTCAACGGGAATTAATAGATACATAGTGGGATGTAAATTATAACACTAATATTAATCGTTTGTTATAGTATTTTGAATTAATAGATACATAGTGGGATGTAAATAAGATGTGCGTCCATATTACGTTCTGGCGGTCTACAAGAATTAATAGATACATAGTGGGATGTAAATCTTTCTTGCACCCTTCTTGATAGCGATTGCTGCACCGAATTAATAGATACATAGTGGGATGTAAATTGCGTTACAGGAGTATCAGGAGTACAGTCCACATCACGAATTAATAGATACATAGTGGGATGTAAATATGCTTTACTGCTGTGAAGAATGCAAAAAGGAAAAGAATTAATAGATACATAGTGGGATGTAAATTTGTGATATGGAAGATAATATACATGATTGCCAGAGAATTAATAGATACATAGTGGGATGTAAATTTTTGTTATTCTTCATCAGAAGCTCAATCTTATGTGAATTAATAGATACATAGTGGGATGTAAATAATCGGGGGAAAGTATCAAGCATGGGATTCATTCAAGAATTAATAGATACATAGTGGGATGTAAATACTGTTGAAGACTTGGAAAGACTATTCGATGCTGCCGAATTAATAGATACATAGTGGGATGTAAATGTAAATAATGATTGTTAAGGTCGTTACTCCTCGACGAATTAATAGATACATAGTGGGATGTAAATTAACTTGTCAACACTGGTATTATTCATTGTAATTGGAATTAATAGATACATAGTGGGATGTAAATTACCTTATCAATGATGGAACGGGTTGGATTAATGACGAATTAATAGATACATAGTGGGATGTAAATTGTCAAGCTGGTCTTTGATGTCCTCGTCCTCGTCCTAAATTAATAGATACATAGTGGGATGTAAATTACCTGATACGGTTATTGCGGGAGTGAGAATGTTCAGAATTAATAGATACATAGTGGGATGTAAATGTCCTTTTTCCTTAGCAAGAAAACCTTCCGCGAATGGAATTAATAGATACATAGTGGGATGTAAATGACTTACACTTACCAGTAGCACGCGGCGGCTACAACGGAATTAATAGATACATAGTCGGATGTAAATAAAAGAGGAGCGCATTATGGAAAGAGACGGATTGAGAATTAATAGATACATAGTGGGATGTAAATACTTGGAAGCAACAAGAAAAGACTGCTGAAAGTCAAAGAATTAATAGATACATAGTGGAATGTAAATCTGCGAATAGGTGTAATTTCAAGAGAAATGTTTTTCATCGTTATTCTGTTGCACCGGTGCAACTTTGAATTATTCTACTATGCACAAATCTTCTGCAAGCATATCTGCCTATGATTTTGCTCTTGCATAATTCTTCATTTCTAAATCCTCACTTTCTTAAAATTGGGTATAAAAATACCACCAATCTTGCGACTGGTGGCTACAAAACTGATTATTTTATTTCTGGCCAATCCGTAAGTTTATCACTTTCTTCTTTAAGCCTTTCTTCTTCTTTTTCAAAATCTTCTATTGTCCAATCCGGATGATGTATCACAACATCCAAATAACATCTTATTCTATTTCCTGCCATGATATACCATACTCCTTTCTAAACTCATTGAGTGCTTTTTCGTAAGCTTCTTTAATTTTTAAATTGTATTCTTTTGAACAATATTTGTCAATCCTGTTATCTAACAAATAAGGTAAAAATGGTTTATCTCCTACGGAATATTTATATATTCTTCCATCATGTGTTACTACTATTCCATATTGATATCCTCTTGCCCCAGCAGCAACAAAATCACTTTCATTAGGTAATAAATTTGTTGGATGATTATGTATTCCTATTATATCATTTTTGTGCTTATTTATTATAGACATTTGCTTCTTATTTAGTTCAACACCTATTGCATCAGGCTTTCCCCTTACATTAAGCAACACCTGTCTATTAGAAACGCTTATCACACATAATCCCTCAGTATCACTACTGTTATTACTTCTCAATATATCCATTGATTTACTATATATTACATTATTTAATTCCATATCTTTGCTAATCTTCATATATTTATCCGCATAATCTTTGGAATTAATATAGTCTAGGTCTATTTTATTCGTTCCTATTCTCTGAGAATTATTATCTATATATATCCCCTCTCATATTCTTTTGAAACATTCTCCCACTGTTCCTTCCTTACCTCATACATTTTCTTATTATCCGAATCCAGTGAATACTTCGACAATCTGTCAAACTGCTCAACCAGCATGACAGTATATTGCTGTTTCTAATCCTGTTTGTAATCTTTTTTGACCTTTTTATCATGAATACGCTGGTTGCATCATGGGTAATCACAGTAGAAAATTGATGGTGAATATATGCCAGCGATAGGGAACTGGTGAGAAAATATAGTAGTAAATATACAGAACAATGATATATTTAAAAGATAAAATTAAAAGAATATGACTTACAAATTAGACAATCTGAGGAATTGAAAATATTTTTGAGATGAAAAAGATTTATTTAATATGGAATCTCATAGCAAAGTTTTGAATGCCTTAAACAATATAAAAACATTTTAGTGGTACTTATGAAATTATTCTCAAGGGTAATAATATCACTGTTTTTACAATTAGCAATGGCATTGATTTGACATCGACTTATGTATTTTATGAATTGTGGGAAAAGCAAGAAAAGTTATAAGTGAAAAATGATAAAGATATATTTGAAATTGCTTGTCGACCTATTATAGTGTAAAATATAAGCAAGGTCGACAAAGGCTTAATTTATGCGTTTAATTTGAATTTATTGAAAATGACATTAGTAATATATGCGAGATTTTATTAGAACGACAAATAACAGCTTTAGATTAGAGGTTTAAAGCTGTATATAAAATTACGGGGAATTAATAGTTACATAGTGGGATGTAAATCTGGTTGACTGTGAGCAGCGTGTATGGAGAAGGCTTGAATTAATAGTTACATAGTGGGATGTAAATGGGATAATAGTGATACATTATTTGATGTCACATGGAATTAATAGTTACATAGTGGGATGTAAATATTCCCAGCTTATTGTTAGTGTCCGCGGTAATCAGAATTAATAGTTACATAGTGGGATGTAAATCTTCTGTTGTTGTACTATCTTCAAGCCTCAATCCTGAATTAATAGTTACATAGTGGGATGTAAATCAACGATTATATAAGTGTTCCTGGTAAACACCCCGAATTAATAGTTACATAGTGGGATGTAAATAATGCTTTATATTTGGATATGTTTCTATGCAGCACGGAATTAATAGTTACATAGTGGGATGTAAATTTCTGTAGCGCTCTGTACTGTGCTTGTTACTTTTTGAATTAATAGTTACATAGTGGGATGTAAATTAGTAAAAGTCGAATCTCATCATCTCACCTCTCGTCGAATTAATAGTTACATAGTGGGATGTAAATTCTAACAATGGCTGGAATAATTTCTGTTGGACTTTGGAATTAATAGTTACATAGTGGGATGTAAATTGGGATATTATCACAGTAGAAGATGGAGAAGATGGAGAAGATGTAGAATTAATAGTTACATAGTGGGATGTAAATTATGATGAAGAATCTTACAGTTTCGAAGAGGAAAAGAATTAATAGTTACATAGTGGGATGTAAATCATAGACAAGGCAGTAGAAGAGATAGAGAGGCGCAGGAATTAATAGTTACATAGTGGGATGTAAATCTTCTAATAGTAGTTATATCTTCGTATCTGTCATAGGAATTAATAGTTACATAGTGGGATGTAAATACCAAAGCAAGATAACTTTTAACAGCATCTACTCCTAGAATTAATAGTTACATAGTGGGATGTAAATACTTATAGCAAGAAAGAACTACAGCAATACAAGAAGAATTAATAGTTACATAGTGGGATGTAAATCTTCTTAATACAGTATTTGCCCTTTATGCAGATGAGAATTAATAGTTACATAGTGGGATGTAAATTATGATAAATCACATTCCGGTTATAACATGTGTATTGAATTAATAGTTACATAGTGGAATATAAAATACGATACAATTATATATTTGATTTTCTTGAAGATAGGATATGTTATTAAACAAAATAGTGGCTTTAAATTATGCGCTTTTGACAGGATCAATATGATTGATAAATGCAATCCCCTCCACGCAACCAATTCCACCACAATTCCCACTTTTCTGACAACTACAATTGGTGGAATCCACATTTTACATGGACTATAATACATACATAACAACAGAAAGGACTGACATTATGCTACAGGAAAATCTTATAATGCTGAGGTCGATTGCGGGTAAGACACAGGAGGATATCGCAGAGGTCATTGGAATATCGAGACAGGCATATGCCAAATGGGAGCGTGGTGTTTGAGTTATAATAGGACCAAGTTAGATGAAACCCAGTAAAATCAAGGGGTTATGCCTAATTTAGTCCTTATTTTTATACCATTTTAGCGGTAAAGATAGGGCAGCGCTGCAATATTAAACCGAAAATCCAAGTCAGTATCACAGATGTCCACAATCAGTCTGAGAGTGAATCTGTGCGCTTAGATTAGGTACAATTTTATATCAAAAACATTTAGTGAGGACTAAATTAGCACTTGAGATGGAATATTCCATCAGCTGATTTGGTCCTCTTTTTATTTGAGAGGAGTGGTCGAATGGGCAAGGTGTTAATTTGGTTCGTAATCATTATTAGTATAGTGGTTCTTTACTGTCTTATGAAAGTTAAGGCAGAGAGTGATGAACTGTATGAGGAATTAATGAGAAAGCATTTTTATGGCAGGTCAGAAGATATTCTTGCATCTGACAAAACCGAGCACTTGAAAGGGTGTGGGTAATTATATGAAATTTTGCAAAACAATAATGCAGACAATACAGAAAAGGAGTGAAAGGAACATGAATAACAAGTTAGAAGTAATCGGCATTGATCATGGCTGGTCAATGATGAAAACAATCTCTCAGGTATTTGTCACAGGAGTTAAGGAGATTACAACAACTCCGGCACTTTTCGGCGATGTACTTGAGTATGAAGGAAAGTTCTATAAGGTTGGAACTGTGAGGCAGGAAGTAAAGGATACAAAGGTCGAAGATGACAGCTTTTATCTTCTCACTCTTGCAGCAGTTGCTAAGGAACTTAAAAGAAGAGGTCTTGCAGAGGCAAAGGTATTCCTTGCCGTAGGACTACCACTTACAAGGTTTGGAGCAGAGAAGAATGATTTTATCAAGTACCTGACAAAGAATAAGCGTGTAAGCTTCAAATATGAGAATGAGCCGTATTATATTGAAATTGGTGATGTGGCAGTATTTCCTCAGTGCTATGCAGCAGTAGTGGACAAGATTCCTGCTATGGCAAAGAAAACACTGATAGTAGATATTGGAAGCTGGACAATCGACATTATGCCGGTAATCAACAAGTCTCCGGATGAATCAAAGTGTGTGACGATTCCAAAAGGTCTTATTACCTGTATGCGTTCTATCAATGAGCAGTGTGTAAGACAGCTTAACGGAGAGGTAGACGAGTCAGAGATACAGAACATCATGCGATATGGCAGGTCAGATATTGATGATGAATACTTTGCCATTATTAAGGCAGAGATAGAGGATTTTGTTGATAAGGTATATAACTCAATCCGTGAGTTTGGGTATAACTTAAAGACTACACCGATTGTATTTGTCGGAGGCGGGGCAGTTGTGATGAAGAATTTTGGGAGTCACGATGCCAAGAACATTTCCTATAACCTTGATGTAAAGGCAAATGCAAGAGGATATGAGCAGCTTGCTACGATGGGGCTTAAAAGTGCAAGGAGATTATCTTAGGAGGTGGCATGATGGCAAAACAGTTTAATTATGAAGTAAAAACAACAATTAGACTAAATATGCATAATCCAGACCATGTGCTAATTAATAATGTCATTCAGAATCTTGATCCAAAGATTTTTAAGTCCAAGAACCAGTTTATACTGGATGCATGTAAGTTTTACATTGACAATTATGGAAGTGAGACTTTTATTGCAAAGAAAAAAGATAATGAAAGGGCTGAATATATCCGGTCAGCAGATATTGAGGACATTAAGACAGAGGTTATAGAAGCAGCAATCAATGAAGCAAGGAAAGAGGTCATAAGGCTGTTAGGCGGTGTGATATCCGGGATGAATGTTGGTCAGCCGGTAATAATGCAGGCAGCCAATAGTGAAGCACAAGAACCGGCAGAAGATGTTATGGACGATGCAGATGTTGCAGGACTTGCAATGGGATGGATGTCGAAAGGAGACTGATTATTATGAGAAGAGTTATGGGAGCCGTAGGAACAGTGATTTTAGAGATACTCAAGTGTATATTAAGGATAATTCTTGGAGCGTTGAAGCTGGTCTTAGGACTTGCCAGAATAATTCTTCTTCTATTCGCTATGGTGGCAAGGATATTTCTTTCATTCGTAAGAATGGGCACATTCTGAGAGGAGGTGAGCATATGCAGGTAAAGGGTTTATTCTTGAATTATAAGAAAAACAGACGACTTATGCAGTATTTCTTTAGAATAAGAGAGCTGGTATAATGAAAGGAGTTTAAGATGCACAGAATACGGGACAGTCCTATGTGTCCCGTGCATTACAGATAAATAGTTCACCGCAAGGGTGGATGGCACGGAACACAAAGCCCGTCCCTCTTGCGGAGAAGGGATGGGTGATTACTATGAAGAAGATAAGTATTATCTTATTATCCGCAGTACTGGTCTTTTCAATGGCTGCCTGTAATGGTGGTAAGGAAAAGGCTGATAATCAGACAGAGAAACAGACGGAAAGCGTAAAGCCAACTGAAGAAGTAGCAATGGCAACGGAAGCTGTCACAGAGGTCACAACCGAAGCTGGAAGTGAAGAGACAGAGAAAGATATTGCCGAGGTTAAAGATTCAGAAGAGAAGACTGATAAGGAAGATAACCGGTCCGCTGATAATGAAACTGCATCAAAGCAGGAAGAAAAGCCAAAGCAGAATGACGAGCCGGAACAGAAAGCTCCTGTAAATGATAGTGAGGAAGCTGGCGGAAATCAGAGTAATGCAGGTAATGGTGGTCAGACTACAGACAGTCCGAAAGACAATGTGAGCAATCCACAGCCTGCATACGTGGCATACAGTCCACAGAATGTTGTGTCACTTGCAACAGCAAAGTGTCAGGCAGGAGGGATGATTACCACACAGCAGAATTTACAGAACCATCTAAATGACGGCAGTATCACGCAGGAAGAGTACAATGAGTATTATCCTTACGATGGTATGGAGGGCTCTTATTACAGTGTGTTTGTAGAGACAGACCTCAACAAAGCAAGTACCATTGATGGACAGCGGTTATCATCTGAGGATGCAATCGCAGGATATATTGCAAGTATGTTACTTTTGGAAACAGATCCGGTATTCTACATCAGTTATGATGGAGTTTACACGACAGGCGGTACAGACTATTACGAGTTTCGATGTCACAGATAAATAAAAACGAATAGAAGCAGAAGGAAGAAAGATGTAAGCCATAAACTTATGTCTTTCTTTTTTTATGCGTAAATTAAGGAGGAAAGAGCACATGAAACAGAAACTAAAGCGTTTTATGGCAGGATTTATGGCTATGCTCACACTGGTTGGAACACTCTTTACGAATGGTACAACAGCATTTGCAGCCAGTCCGCAGGCAAATATTGCGTTCTGGAATGCATCAGTCAAAAATTCCGGAGAAGTAAGTGAGCTGAAGCCCGGATTTAATCATGGCAAGATTCTGTATTCAATTCTTGACGGAAATTCTGCATATTGTATGAATTTCGGATTAAGAGCAGATGGCGGTCAGCTTATGAACAGCTACGATGATGCGAGCACATCAATGTCAGCACAGCAGAGAAAGCTTTTAAGTTACTGCCTTTATTATGGATTTAACAGTACACAAAAGGCGGCACCAAGCAACAGCCAGTGCGATGAGTATATCGCAACTCAGGCAATGGTATGGGTTATTGTAGCAGATATCTTTGGAACCGGAAGCGGTGATTCAGCAGCAAGAAAGCTCTGTAACACAGCACCAAGTCCTGATTCTTCATACAGCTATTATGAGAGACTCAGAGACAATATCAGCAGTTCCTACAATGCAACGCTTCCAAGTTTTGCATCACGCAGAACCAGTGAAGCACCAACTTATGAGTTGAAGTGGAATGAGGGAAGTCAGAGATTTGAAGCAACATTATCTGACAGCAATGGTGTCTTATCTGATTTTGATTTTGGCATCAGCGGATATTCTGTTGATAAGAATGGCAACAGTATTACAATCTCTTCAACGAGCGTGAATACCACAGCTACAACAGGAACATTCACATCCAATGCTGGCAAGGTTGAGACAACATCAAGCTGTGTATTCTGGCTTACAGGAAAGAGCGGATATCAGGAGTTTATTTCTGAAAGACCGACAGCAGATCCTATTAAAGCCTATATCAAGGTCAAGACAGAGAACATCGGATATGGTGAGCTTACAAAGACAGATGAGTCAAGCGGAGTGAAGCTTTCCGGTGCAGTTTATGGAATCTATTCTGACAGCGGATGCACAAACAGAGTACAGACCATGACAACAGATGGAAACGGATATGCAAAGTCAGCTGCACTTGTTGCAGGCACTTATTATGTAAAAGAGATTACCGCTCCAAAGGGATATGTCCTTTCCGGTAAGGTTCATACACTTACTGTAAAAGCAGGACAGACAACAGGAATCTCTGCAACAGATAAAGAGCAGCTTGGAGCAATCACAATCTACAAAGAGGGTGAGGTGCTTAGCTCATGGAATGGAAGCAATTTCACCTATGAGAAAAAGAAGCTTTCCGGAGCAGCATTTAAGGTAACTGCCGGGGCAGATATCTACAAGGCAGATGGTACAAAGGTGTATAGTGCTGGCGATGTAGTGGCAGAAAGCCTTACAACAGGAACTGACGGACAGGTGGTATTATCTGACCTTCATCTTGGAACTTATGTGGTTACTGAGATTAAGAGCATTGACGGATATACAATCAATACCACACCTCAGACAGTAGCAGTTGAGTATAAGGACCAGACTGTGACAGTCCAGTATGAATCAACTACGATTGAGAATACAAGACAGAAAGCGGATGTATCTGTCGTAAAGAAGGACTCTGACACAGAGAACCCTCTTGATGGCGGCAAGTACACACTTTATGCCGGAAATGACATCAAAAACTATGCCGGACAGGTTATTGTGACAAAGGGTACAGCTCTTGAGACAGTAACTACAGGTGAGGACGGAAAGGCAAGCTACAGCGTAGATCTGCCAATCTCTAACGGATATTATGTCTCAGAGACACAGGCACCATATGCGTATATCAGAAACAGTAAAGATGTTTACAGCTTCAATTTCAATGTATTACCTGAAACACAGGCAAAGGCATCATTCAGTCACACATTTGTAAATGACAGAACGACAGCAAAGATTCATATCTACAAGGTAGACAAGGAATCAGGCAAGGCAGCAGCCCAGGGAGATGCAAGCCTTGAGGGAGCTGTCTATGGTCTTTATGCAAGAAACGATATCCAGCATCCGGACGGAGCAACAGGTGTTGTTTTCAAAGCAGGAGACTTGGTTGCAACTCTTACAACAGATAAGACTGGCGAGGCAGAGGTTAATAACCTTTATCTCGGCAACTATTATGTGAAAGAAATCACACCATCAGAAGGATATCTTTTAGATGAAGAGGAGCATGATGTAGTATGCGACTACGAGGGCGACTTAGTAGCAGAGGTATCAAGAAGCACAACCTCAGCAGAGCAGGTCATCAAGCAGCCATTCCAGCTTATCAAGGTATCTGACAATGGCGATGATACTGAAGCAGGACTGCTTGCAGGTGCAGAGTTCACAGCTTATTTGAAATCATCTTTACCTGTAAAGGCAGATGGAAGTTATGACTTTGATAAGGCAACTCCGGTAGTAATCGGGGAAAACGGAGCAACAACAATCACATCCGATGATAAGGGACATGCAGTTTCCATTGCAATTCCTTATGGAATCTATGTGGTAGTTGAGTCAAAGACTCCGCATAACATGAAGGCAATCAAGCCATTTGAGGTAAAAATCAGCGAGAACCATCCTGACAAGCCTCAGACATGGAGAGTATTTCTTGACAGGGAATTTACTGCAAAGTTTCGTGTGATCAAGAAGGATTCTGATACAAAGCAGACAGTACTTGTACCAAATGCAGAGTTTAAAATCTTCAATACTGATAAGAACGAGTATGTGAAGCAGTACACAACTTATCCGTCAAAGGTAGAGCATACTTCATTCTTTACTGATGAGGACGGAGATTTAATCTTACCGGAGGCACTGAAAATCGGTAACTACCGTATTGAGGAAGTGTCTGCACCATTTGGATATGTTGTAAATGATAAGTATGTCAACATCTCGGTTGATACTGACACAGCATTTGAAACAGATGGTGATACAAATGATGCAATCATTACTGTGGAATATTCCGATGCCCCTGCAGTCGGAGAAATGACTGTAGAAAAGAAGGGTGAGGTACTTGACGGATTCAAGGGTGGACTTCTTGCAAGCTCATATGAGAAAGAGTTTGTTTATAAGGAAGGCTCACTTGCCGGAGCAAAATTTAAAGTTTATGCTGCCGAGGATATTTACACAGCAGACAACCAGAAGGATGCAGACGGAAACCGCATTAAGTATTACAGCAAGGGAGACATTGTGACAACTCTTACAACTGGCAAGGATGGAAAGGCAACAGCTAAGAATCTTCCTCTTGGACAGTACAGAGTTGTGGAAGTGGAAGCTCCATACGGATATGTATTAAATCCGAATGAGCAGAAAGTGACATTCACATATGTGGATGATAAGACACCTGTTATCAAGGAAAGCCTTACTTTCTCAGATGACAGACAGAAGCTTGATATGTCAGTGACTAAGCTTGATGCAGAAGATAACACACCGATTGCAGGTGCAGTATTTGGTCTTTATGCAGACGAGGATATCAAGAATGTAGATGGCAAGGTAATTATCGAGAAAGGCACACTTCTTGAGAGACAACATCTGATGAGAATGGAAAGATTGCTTTTGTTAAGGATTATCCATTTGCAAAATATGTTGCAAGGGAGCTTGTAAAGCCTGCCGGATATGTGACAAATGAGGAAGCAGTAAACTTTGATACAAAATATCAGGGACAGGATGTTAAGACTGCTGTATATAACAGCGAGTATAAAAACACACCTACAACCTTTGAGTTTACAAAGACAGATATCACAAGCGGTGCAGAGCTTACAGGTGCAACACTTACTGTACTTGGTAAGGATGGAAATGTGGTAGACACATGGACATCTGATGTTAAGGAAGCACATGTGATCAAGAGACTTGTAGTTGGAGAGACTTACACTCTTCGTGAGGAATTTGCTCCTTACGGATACCTCAAGGCAACTGATATCCAGTTTACAGTAGAGGACACAGGCAAAGTGCAGCATGTAGAGATGAAGGATGAAGTACCTACAGGTTCCATTGTCATCAATAAGGATGGCGAATTTGTAACAGACACTACTCTTATGAAGGGTTACTGGTATGACTTTATCTTCAATTTCTTCAAGGACAGCCTTGCAGGAGTAACTTTTGATATATATGCAAAAGAGGATATCGTAAGTGCTGACGGACTTGACACTGTATATCATAAGGCAGGAGACAAGGTGGCAACCATCGTGACAAATGATAAGGGTATCGCAAGAATTGATGACCTTCCACTTGGCAGATATTATCTTGTTGAGACAAAGACTATTGATGGATTTGTATTAGATGATACACCGATTGAGGCAGAACTTTCCTATATCGACCAGAACACAAAGGTTGTGTTTGCAGGAATGGATGTGACAAATGAGCGTCAGAAAGTGCAGATTACTGTTACAAAGACTGATTCAGAGACAAGGAAAGAACTTGAAGGTGCTGTATTTGGTTTGTTTGCGAAAGAAGATATCGTAAATAAGGATGGAAAGGTTATTGTCAAAGCAGATACACAGATTGAGAGAACAGTAACAGGCAAGGATGGAAAGGCTGCATTTACCTCTGACCTTCCGCTTGGACAGTATTATGTCAAGGAGATTGAGGCACCAAAGGGCTATGTGAAGTCTGATAAGATTTTTGATGTGGATGCTTCATATCAGGGAGATAAGGTAAAGGTTATCGAGTTTAAGGCAGCATTTGAAAATGCACCGATCAAGGTAGAGATTTCAAAGACTGATATCACAGGCGAGAAAGAATTACCTGGAGCAAAGCTTTCAGTTATTGATGCTGATGGAAAGCTTGTTGAGAGCTGGACATCAGAAGTAGGAAAGACGCATATGATTGAGAGACTTCCTGTCGGAAAGTACACACTCAGAGAGGAATCTGCACCATATGGATATAAGGTGGCAAGTGACGTAACCTTTGAAGTAAAGGAGACGGCAGAAATCCAGAAGGTATCCATGAAGGATGAGCAGGCAGTCGGTAAGATTGTCATCGAGAAAACTGACAAAGTAACCGGAAAGCCGATCGAGGGTGTTGTATTTGAAGTAAGGGATAAGGATGGAAAGGTGCTTGATACACTCACTACTGACAAGAATGGTCATGCAGAGAGCAAGGAACTTCCTATCTGCACTTACAACGAGGATGGTTCATTCAAGGAAGATATCCATTATACAGTAGTTGAGACAAAGGCAGCTGACGGATATATCCTTGATGAAACAGCTCATGATGTAACTCTTCGATATGATGACAATGCACCGGATGTTGTTGTAGCAACTCTTAAGCTTGTCAATGTACCGACAGAGCCTAAGCTTCCACAGACAGGCGACAATGCAAATCCGCTTCTTTATCTTGGAATTGGTGCACTTGCACTTATTACAGGTGTTGGAGTAGGACTTCGTGGAAGAAAGAAAAAGAATAAACAGTAACAATTAACCTTGCGGGGAATGTAAGCCAGTAACTTATGTTCCCTGCTTTTTTAGATTAAGGAGGAACCGTAATATGATGAATTACGAGATTTTTAAGGAAGTAGTAAAAGAAAAGTTTATGGATTATATGCCTGAGAAGTTCAAAGGGATGGAGCTTGTGGCAGAACCCGTGGAAAAGGTGAATGTGACTCTTGATGGCATCATCTTAAGAGAGGAAGGCAGGAATATTTCGCCTACGATTTATATCAATGACATGTATAAGAAGTATCAGAACTGTGGTGATCTTGAGGAAACACTTATGGCTGCATGTGACTTTATGGAAAGGGCATATGAGCAGGCTCCGGTTGTTGATGTGGACAGCATTATGAGGGATGCTAACGAGAAGATTGTATTCCAGCTCATCAATACAGAGCAGAATAAGACATTTTTGGAACAGGTGCCTCACAGGGAGTTTCAGGATCTCTCTATTGTGTATAAGGTAATAATCAGTGCCGATAAGGATGCGGTGCAAAGTTCAAAAATTACAAATGAATTTGCGAAAAGACTTGGGATGAGCGAGGAACAGCTCTTTAAGTGTGCTGCTGAAAACACAAGAAGGCTCTTTCCACCTGTCGTTCGTAGCATGAATGACATTATGAAAGAAATGTTCGCAAGGGATGGGATGCCACAGGAGATTGCAGATATGATGATAGCTGAGATTCCACCTGAGCAGACGATGTGGGTGATTTCCAATGAAAAGGGTATCAATGGCGCAGCATCCATGCTTTATGAGAATGAGCTTCATGAGCTGGCAGAGAGTTTAGAGAGTGATCTTTATATTCTCCCTTCGAGCGTGCATGAGGTTATTGCAGTGTCTTCAGATATGGGAAGCCCTGAGATGCTTGCACAGATGGTAGTCGAGATAAATATGCAGGAGGTGTCTTTGGACGAGAGACTTTCCAATCAGGTATATCACTATGATAAGGATTTAAGAAAACTCACCCTTGCAACTGATACACCGAACAAGAGACTTGATGGTATCGTTGCTGAACCTCCCCTTGTATATGATGCGAAGGAAAAGTCCAGATAGGAGGCAGTTATGGAGCAGGAACTTACAATGGAAGAACTCATTGCTCTCATAAACAGCCAGAAAGGTGACTTTGTTATCCGTGTCGAGTTTGGAGAGGAGGCGGTGTCTGATGCCAAAGAAGAATGACTTCAAGCTTGATGTGGTTTCGGTAAGACTTGTAAAGGATGCTCCGATTTATTCGGAGCACACCTTTAATAATCCGGCGGATATAGCTGCTGTCATGGGAGACTGTATGTGCCAGTTTGACAGGGAAGTAGTGTGTGTGGTCAATCTAAGGTCAGATTTAAAACCTATCAATGTGCATTTTGCAAGTGTTGGTTCTTTAAATGAGGCAATGGCACATCCGAGAGAGCTGTTTAAATCAAGTATCTTAAGCAATGCTGCAAGCATGATGTTAATCCATTGTCATCCATCCGGAAATGTATTCCCAAGCAAGGCAGACACGATGATGACAGACCGCATGAACAAGCTGTGTGAACTGATGGGAATACCGCTCATTGACCATATCATAGTCGGTGGAGACAATCATGAATTTTTCAGTTTCAGGGAAAAAGGCATGATTGATAATCCTAAGATTACCCTGAGCACAGATTACCGGACACTTGATATCAAGTCACCGCTTGTAGCAGAGCAGGGAAAGGCAAGGTGAAAGCATGGATGGAAGATTTACGGATGAAGAGCTTGCCATAGCAAAGAGTGTTGACCTGTGTGCAGTTGCTGAAAGCCTTGGGTATACAGTAAAGAGGATTGGCAAATACCACACATTAAAGGAGATGGATTCCATCCGTATCTATAACAGAAGCCATTGGTACAGATGGTCAAGGCAGTTTGACAAAGGCAACAATGGCGGCTCACAGATAGATTTCTTACGGGTATTTTGTGGAATGAGTGTAAAAGAGGCTGTGTTCTGGCTTTTAGATTTCGCAGGATACAGAAGAATCGAGAAGCCTGTAAAGCAGCCACTTGTTCATCAGGTATCGCAGAAGCAGGCAGAGGAGAGAAAGCCATTTGTCCTACCGGAACCGGCAGGAGATAATTCCTATCTTATTTCCTATCTGAATCAGGAGAGAGGAATCAGCAGAGCAGTCATAGATCTGTTTTTAAAAGATGGACTGATTTATGAGAGCAGGCATTACCACAATGTTGTTTTCAAGGGAAATGATAAAAATGGAGTGACAAGATTTGCAAGTATGCGGGGAGTGTTTGATAAGCAGGGCAAGCCATTCAAGTGTGATGTCACAGGCAATGATAAAAACTATGGATTTAATGTAGTAAATGTTAACAGTACAGAGCTTGTAGTATTTGAGGCTGCAATCGACCTTATGAGTTATGTGGATATCTTCACGGATTATGAATCAAATAAGCTGGCACTTGGGATGCTTGCAGATGCACCACTTGAGACTTTTCTTCGGGAACATCCGCAGATAACTTCCATCCGGTTCTGCCTTGATGGAGATGAGCCGGGGAGAAAAGCAGCAGCTGAACTTATGAGAAAGTATTATGAGCTTGGATATGAGGTAGAAGACTGTCCGCCTCCAGCCGGATATAAGGATTACAATGAGTGGCTTGTAGCTACAAAGCTTAATCTGAGCCAGATGAATCAGAGAGTTGATGAACCGGTCAGGGCATGAGAAAGAAAGCATATAGGTCTGAAATATTCCTTATGTAAAGAGTGGTGGCAGAAAGCGCCGTCAAAATAGCAAAGTGATGGCAAAATCCGCCACCAGAATAGGAAAGTGATGGCAGAAAACGCCACCAAAAAATTCTGTCGTAAAATTATAAATTTTTGGATGTGAAAAAGTGGTGGCAGAAAGCGCCATCAAAATAGCAAAGTGATGGCAAAAAACGCCATCAAATTATAAAAGTGGTGGCAAAAAGCGCCACCATAGTATAAAACAGAGGGTTTTAGGGAGATTTTCTCCCTAACTAGATGGCATTAGGACAGAGATGTCTCTAATGCGTATCTAGCCGTAAACCTAAGAGATTCAGACAGGCGTGTGGGTGGAAGAGATATACAAAACACAGATAAGGGAGGTGCAGGAAAGCAATGGATAAAGAACTTACAATAATCGCAGAACCAGAGGAACTTATTGCCTGGGCAGACACATTTGATATCTTACTAAACCCTTCGATAGAAGATGCTGCAATTCTGCTTAACTATATGGAAGGACATGATTATGCCATTGGCATAGATTCAGATGGGAAGATGTACAGGCAGGATGTAGCTGAGGAGAATGGTGAGATAGAACCATATCCAATTGATGATGTTATAGATATTGTCTGTGAATGGAACTATGAACTGATACTTGATGCGGAAGCACACAGGAGTGATCCAAAGGATTTTAACGACTATAACGAGTATCAGAGCAGGTATGAAAGTCTGAAAGCAGATGAAAAGAGACTGGACAGATTGTTTGATAAAACCAGTTATGGTAAGGAACTTATAGAAGTTGCCACAGAGCTTGCAGACAGGGTTATTGCCCAGCTGGGTAATAAAGAACTGGAAAAAGCTGCTGTAACAGTAGCAGAAGGAATAAGAGAATACAGTACGGGTAAGAGAGGAAGGTGATCCTATGGCAGATAAAGTTCATTGTATAAGGAAAACACTAAGACTTATGCCACAGGAAGCGAAGATGCTTTCTGATAAGGCAAAGGCTAATGGAATGAATGAAGCCGAATATATCAGGCTTCTAATCAGTCAGAAACCAAATGATTATCCAGAAGTAAGGAAACTTCTTAAAGAGCTTATTAATGAGGTAAACCGTATCGGCATTAACATCAATCAGATTGTATTTAACAGTAATGCACAGCTGTATTCAAAGAAAGATAAGGAACAGCTTGTGGCATATATGAAAAAGCTGAATCAGTCTGTCAGCGAGGCGGTGGTAAAGATTGGCAATCAGTAAGATACTTCACATGAAGGACAGCGGGAATTCTTTTCATGCAAGGCATTTAAAGCGGGCATTGGATTATGTGATGAATCCTGAGAAAACGCAGGGAGGAAGACTTGTGGGAGCCATAAACTGCCAGACAGATATGGCTTTTGAGCAGATGATGGATACAAAGAAGCAGTTTGGAAAAACAGACAAGCGGCAGGGGTATCATATCATTCTTTCTTTCAAAGAGGATGAGGTGGAACCGGACAGGGCTTTTGAGATAACACAGAAGTTTGTAGCAGAATATCTTGGTAATGCCTATGAAGCGGTATTTGTGGTTCATGATAATACAGACCATGTTCATTCACACATTGTATTTAACAGTGTAAGCTTTGTGGATGGGAAAAAGTATCGTTATGAGAAAGGTGACTGGGCAAAGTATATCCAGCCAATTACCAATAAGCTGTGTCAGGAGTATGGTCTTTCCATTATAGATGTGGAGGATGGCAGCAAAGAGAAACAGCATGAGAATTATAAGGACTGGAGCGAATATCGTGAAGGCAGCTTTGTGTGGGCAGATATGATAAAAAGAGATCTTGATGCCTGCATTTTACAGGCAAATGATTTTAGTGGATTTCTGGAGCTGCTGTCGGAAAAAGGATATGAGGTCAAGCAGGGAAAGTATCTGGCAGTCAGACCACAGGGGATGACAAGATTCAGAAGATGTAAGACTCTTGGCGAGAATTATTCACAGGAAGCTATTGTGGAGCGCATTGCTAAGGAAGATTTATCTTTTTACCAGTCACAGAATGAGGAAAGGCAGGCTGAGATAGTAAAGTGCTATGTCAAAAGATACCGCAGAGCGAAGATGTCAGGCTTGCAGAAAAGATATTATGCAAAGCTTTACCGGATTGGAAAGCTGAAAAAGAAGCCATACAGTCAGGTATGGAAGTATAGGGATGATATCCGAAAGATGCATAAGCTGCAGGAGCAGTATCTATTTCTGGTAAGGCATAAGATTGAGAGTGCGGAAGAACTTGTTTCGGTACTTGATAATCTGACGGATAAGAAGAAAGAAGCATCAAAGGAAAAGAGTAAGACCTATAAGGCTAAGGAAAGATTCAAAGATATTTTTGACAAGGCTGAACAGATCCGGGAGCTTGATGATGCGGAATCGTGTTATCAGAGTGGGGATACCTTCTTTGAAGATGAGCACAATGCATGGGAAAGGCTTAACACTGAGCTTCTGGCACAGGGATACAGTGTGGAAGAGGTCGAGAGTCTTAGAAAGAAATATGAGAGCAAGTATGCACAGGACTGTAAGGCAGAACGGGCGGTATCAAAGGAACTTAGCCTTGGAAGATCAATCTGGAAGGAACTTACAGTATCAGCTTCGGCAGAAGAGAAGCAGTATGACAAAGAAACAATAAGAGACAGAAAAGAACAGCCGAACGTTAGGCTGTTTTTTTAGTAGTTAGGAGGCATATATGGAAGAAAAAAGAGAGCCATTAAGTGAAATGGCGATTGAGAGAAAGATACAGATTCTTCGTAATAAGCATATGGACAGTGAGGTTATTGCTCTTGTCAAAAGCGATTATGAATATGGACTGACTGATGATGAAATTGGTCTGTATCTTAACAAAAGTTATGACATTGAGCAGATGAAGGTGTTATCAAAATGTCTGCATAAGGGTGTATCAGAAGAGTTGTTAACGCTGCTGAAAGATAGCAGGATGGCAGCACCTAAGATGCAGACAGCATTGGATTACTATGAAAAAGGTGTGCCGATTGATGCAATCAGAGAGGTAGTCCAAAAAGATGATACAGCAGTAAACATGCGCAGGATGTTTGATGTGGTATTAGAAAAGCTTAATAAAGCCAAAGAGCAGATGCCACAGGATTTAGAGTATGTGAAAAGTCTTGTAGCTCAGATGGATGAAGTGGTTGCAAAGATCAATCATCAGAATGAAAGGTATGATGCCCTGAATAAGAAGCTTTCTGAAATAGAAACTTCCAAAGATGACGAGGAAGTCAGGGAGCGTCTGGTCAAGGAGAACCAGGATAAGGACGCTCTTATCAACAGTCAGCAGAATGAACTGAATAAGGCAAGCAGTACGATTGCAAGACTCAGGGATGATATTGAGAAAAAGGATAAGGAGATGAAGCGTATGGGAGACAGAATAGAGTCATTGGAAGATAAGATCATAAGTGTTGCCACAGAGAATAAGAAAGAGGCAGAAAGTAAGGCAGAGCCGCAGGAAAGCCAGTCCGTATCACAGGCAGATAAAAAGATGGTTGATACAGTTGCAGTTCCTCAGAATATGCAGGCTGTGGCAAATGGAATTCCGGTCTATTATCAGATTCCGGTAGTTGATGGTACTGGAAATGTGGTGCAGAGACTTCCGATTGAGCGAAGTGTGAGAAAGAGCAGCAACAGCGGAGTGGCAAGTCTTTTTGCAAGACTGTCATTTAAGAAAAAGTCAAGAGCAGACATTGTAAAGCTGGTTGCATCGGGAGACCTTGTTCCGGCGCAGCTTGTGCAGATTAAGAGTGCAATAGAAAAGGGACTTACTGAGTCACAGCTTGTAGAGCTTATAAACAACAACATTTCAGCGGAAAAGATGAAGGAGATCATTGAGATTGCTGTGCTTGAAAACAGCATGGCAGATTAGGAGGAACTTATGAATTTAGCAGTAGTAAATGAAGCAGTAACAGAAATGAATGGTGTGGAGCATCAGTTTACAGAGGAAGAGAAAAACTTTGTTGTCCAGTTCGCATTCAGAAGTGGCAGCAAGGAAGACACGATTTCTCTTATTGAAGCTTTGGCACATTCAGCGGATAAGGCTGAGTCGGACGAGATTATGGTCACATACAGGTCTAAATATGATATGAAGCCTGCATGGGTGGAACAGGTGGAAAACCTGCTTGTGGCACTTGAAATGTATCGTATCGAGGAGGAGAAAGCAATCAATCATCTGGCAGATATTTTGACTGCTTATGGTATTGATGTATCAGCCGAGGAAATCCGTACTACAGAGACAGAAACGCTTAAAACAACAGTCAGAGAGAAAGTGGAGGTGCGATAATGGCAGAAGAGATTCAGGAAGCGGTGCAGATCATCCGTGTAGCTTATGATGGCATTGAGATTGCCATGAAGGTAGGAAGCGGCAGCATTGCTGCCATGCAGAAGGCAATAGATTTCTTAAAAGGGATGCTTGATTATGAAAAGTCACTTGGCAAGACATCCATGAGAAAGCTGATCTTAAAAGGTGGCGATTTACAGGTGTTGCAGTTTAATACCGAAGATATGAAAAAGGTTGAAAAGATGGCAAAGAAGTATGGAATCCTGTATTCGGTACTTCCAGACTGTAACAGGAAAGATGGACTGAGTGAGGTAATCTTTCATACAGAGGCAGTTCCCCGTGTGAATATGATGATACAGAAGCTCAAGTTTGGTAAGATTGCCACATTTGACGATTATCTGAAGAATGGAGATGAAAAATCCCTTGGCAAGCTGATGGATTTTTTGAAGAAACAGCAGGGAAACGAGAAAAGCCACACGATAGAAGGGGATAGGGTTAATACCGCCATTGACGGACTGATCGAAAAGGTCGGAATGTTTGCAATGGAAAAGAAAGCTATCAGTGTGGATCAGGTCAAGGAGAATTTCAGTATCAATGGTGAGCAGGCTGAAAGTGTTATCAAACAGCTTGAGACAATCGGTGTGCTTGGCAGTAAGAAGGAAGATGGTACGCATGCAGTCATGATGGATAAGGATGCATTTATCAACCGTGTCAGAGGATATCAGGACCTTGCAGAGAGAATGAGGGCAGTAGCCGCATCAAAGAATGCCAATCTTTCGGATGTTACAATCAGTAAGAAACTCATTATTGAGGAGAATGACCATGCAGTTAAGACAAGAATCCCCGGAACATGGGGAGACGAAGCAAGATATGTATGGCTTCGTAAAGAAAACATTATGGACATCCATAATGGAAAGACTATGCTCACGTTTCTCGATTCCAATAAGGATTATAAGCTGTATGACAGCCAGAATCGTGTTGTAACAACACAGAAGGGAACAGAGCTTTATACGCATTATGATAAGGTGGAGGCATCTGTCAGGGAGCGTTATGAGAAAGTCCAGAAACAGCAGAAAAAGACCACGCAGCAGAAAACAGTCACTACCAAGAAAGCGAGGTAGCAGCCTATGCAGACAACAAAGAAAAAGCCGTCACTGATATTCATCCTTGTGGGTGCAGTGTTAGCCGGGTACCTTGGTTATCTGATAAATGGTGCGTGGTCGGAGGGAGTGGCATTTAATGAATTTATGAACAGATTCAATGAAGTATGTGCTGCTCCCTTTGCAAACTATTACAATACGAATACTATAAAAGCGGTAGCCATTGCATTAGGAATCTATGCGATGGCTATTGTTATGTATTACACCAGCCAGAGAAACTATATGCCCGGCAAGGAGTTTGGTACAGCGAGATTTGAAAATCCAAAGCAGGTTAATAAGATACTGGCGGATAAGGACGAGAATTTCAATCGAATACTAAGCCAGAATGTGAAGATGTCACTTGATTTCAGAAGGCTGAAGCTCAATGGAAATATTCTTATCTGCGGTGGTTCCGGTGCCGGTAAGACATTTTATGAAGTAAAGCCGAATCTTATGCAGATGCCGCATAACTGTTCCTTTATCTGTACCGATCCAAAGGGAGAAATCCTTAGAAGCTGCGGGCAGATGTTAAAAAATAACGGATATAACCTGAAAGTCATTAATCTGTTAGAGATGGATAAATCAGACTGTTACAATCCATTTTCCTATATCAGAGAGGAAACAGATGTGGTCAAGCTGATTACAAACCTTATCAGCAATACGACACCAAAGGGAGCGACACCAAGTGATCCGTTCTGGGAAAAGGCGGAAGGATTGTTCTTACAGGCTATCTTTTATTATGTGTGGCTGGAGGTACAGCCGGCAAAGAGAAACTTTGAGACAGTACTGAAACTTCTTGGAGAAGCAGAGGTTACAGAACAGGGAAAAGCATCAAAGCTGGATGTGCGTATGAAGTTTTTAGAGGAAAGTTCTCCGCTTGGAGCTAATCATCCGGCAGTAAAGCAGTACAACAAATGTATGAGAGGTGCAGGAGATACCGTCCGTTCCATTATCATCAGTGCCAACTCAAGACTTGCATTTCTTGAGAATAAGCAGGTTTTACGATTACTCTCAAAAGATGAGCTTAATCTGTCAGATATCGGTATTGGAGTGAATGGGGATGGAGAGACAAAGACAGCACTCTTTTGTGTAATCCCGGATAGTGACAAATCCTATAACTTTATTATTGGACTACTTTATACGCAGATATTTCAGGAACTGTACTATCAGGCGGACTTTAACTGTGGCGGCAGACTTCCAATTCATGTGACCTTTATGTTAGACGAATTTGCGAATGTCGCATTGCCGGATGACTACTGTTCATTGTTATCGACAATGCGAAGCAGAGAGATTTCAAGTATCATCATCATTCAGAACTTTGCCCAGTTAAAGGCACTTTTTAAGGACACCTGGGAGACAATTCCAGGCAACTGCGATACTTTCATCTACCTTGGCGGCAACGAGCAGTCAACGCATAAGTACGTCTCAGAGCTGCTTGGGAAAGGTACGATTGATAAGAAGTCAAGCGGAGAGACAAAGGGCAGACAGGGAAGCTCTTCAAGAAATTATGATGTATTAGGAAGAGAACTGTTTACACCCGATGAAGTCAGAAAGCTGGATAACAAAAAGTGTATTATCTTTATCCGTGGATTTGATCCTATCATGGACAATAAGTTCATACCATTCAATCATCCGATGTTTAACCAGACAGCAGATGGCAAGGGAGAGCCTTATGTTCATCAGATAAGAGGAGCAGATAATCTTATCGGTCCGCCATTTGAGATTCTTTCAGACAAGGCGGTTAAGTATTATGAAAAACTGAAGGATAAGGGCGAGAATGTGTATATTGATTCTCTTACCTATGAGCAGTTTATGATGCTTGGTGATGCGGAATTAAGCAGAAGATTTTCCATGCAGGATGAAGCAGAGCAGAAAGCAAAGATAGACAGGGAGCAGGCAAATGAGCTTGAGTATGTTGATGAATCACAGAAGTCAGATGCTGCAGGAAGTGCCAATGCATCTAATGGAAGTGCTGGTGGTAAGCCTGTAAGAAATCCTGAGAGGGAAAAGCCTAAGTGGGAGGATACAATCACAAACCGAATGATGCACTGGTCATATACACCGGAGCAGAAAGAGGAAGTGAAGAAAGCACTTGCGGCAGGTGTTCCGAAAGCAACGATTCTTACTTATTTCTATCCGGAAGTGACGGTGGAGAAGATGAGTTCATATCGGAAGAATCAGTAAAGGCGTCGCATAGGCACAGGAACTGTGGTATAATGTGCCTATGCGGAATGAAAAAATTTTGTAAATCTGAAATATGTTGGTGTTTAAAATTAAATTATTTTTTGAAAAAGTCAGAAAAACAAGAAAAGATATTTTACTAAATAGGAAGATTACCAAACTAATGTAGTTTGTCCTACTTAAGATTTCACTGGCAGATGTCGATAAATATGATAAAGATTGTTTCTGCAGAAGATAAAAAATAAAGAGAGGAGGTTGATGATTTAAACTGAAATAACCAGTTACATAATTGATTTTGTTATTACAAGGAGGTATTTAAATGAAACGTAAAATTTCTTTTATGATGGTATTAGTATTATTATGCACTATGTTTGTTGTGCCTGTATCTGCGGCTGAAGTATCAAATATTTCAGACGAGGGAATATCTGTTGCGGCAACAACTGGAACAACATACTTTTCAAAAACAACTACAAAGTTAAATTCGTTGAACGGTTTGGAGGCTTCTTCTTTATTATCGTCAGGTACTTGTTTAGGAAATACAAGAAATATTACATCTGTTACGGTTAATTGTCGTGTAAGCAGAGGAAGTTCTCGTTACATTCTAAAAGTTACATCACCTAGTGGAACTGTAGCTACAAAAACATGTGGTACAACAAGCACAACATATACTTTTACAGAATTCAGAAATGAAGATCCTGATGGAAAATGGACAGTATCTATTGCATCACAAGGTGTCGTAACAACAGTGACAGGAACATTGAAGGTAAATTATTCATATTCTTATTAGTCAAGGATATGGAGGTTTATGAACATAATATGTAAATAGATTTTATCCTTAGCAAGGAGGTGAATATTATGTCATTAAATATAAGTTCATATAATAATGTAACAGGTAGCAAGGTAAATACCCAAAGTAAGCAGTATAAAGCAATGGAAGAAAAGGGTTGGATATCAGGTGTTATACAAAATGAATCTATGATGTCACCAGAAGAAAAAATGATATATGAAACATTCGGTGGAAGAGATACTATTATTAAGAATTTGATGAAACAATTTGATTCAGATGGTGATTTACTGAATGCAAATGGAGTGGCAGGAATGGATGTTACTGGCAAAGGTACATCGTGGCAGAAACTCACGAGTGTATCTGAGGAATATCGCCAAAAGATGTTTGATAATGTAAAACAAGAATTTATCCAAGAAAACGGTGTTTCAAATGGTGACACAACTAAGCGTTCAGATATTTTCAAAGATTATCAGTTAAGTGTGAATAAAGATAAACGTTTAAGTGGTACATGGACTTTGGAACAATATGAAGGACAGTATAGATCCGCTATGTATGCAGCAGTGAAAGCAGCTAATCCAAATTGGAAACCGGGACAAAAATTTGATACAAGTATTCTTGATAATGTCACAAGAGAATCAGTGGAAGCGACGCTTGTCAAAAATGGTAATAGGCTAGTTCGTAATTCTATTGATGTATCAGTATAGAATACAACAACTTCAAATTTGTCTGACTCACAACAATTTAATATCAAACTAATACAAGCACTTTAGCCAATGATAAGGTTAAGGTGCTTTTTTTGCGCCTTGAAAGGAGGTGGTTACAGCTAAACACATCGGGGAAAGCCCGATTTAATCATTACAACAGGCATTGCCTGATCATATAGAGTAACTTTTAGCAGCCAGTTAGGGATTATATCCCTGCTGGCTTATTTTTTTATCGAAAAGGAGATAAACGACATGAGAAAAGAACAGATTATTACAACTAACAACAATCAGATGGAGGAGAAAGGCATGAAGAGCAGATTCATTCACTTTAAGAAGAGATTCGTTCCGGCATTATCCGGGGCACTTATGGGAGTAATGCTTATGAGCACAACCTGTTTTGCGGCAGGAGATACTTCCGCAGTAACACAGCCGCTTGAGAACTTAAAGACACTTATCATTGCAGTCATTGGTGCGGTTGGTGTCATCATTCTTGCAAAGAATGTTATGGAGTTCGCACAAGCCTACCAGCAGCAGGATTCATCTACCATGAACTCTGCACTGAAAGGAATTGTAGCAGGTGTCATGATGGCTGGTATTTCAACAGTACTGACATTCTTAGGCTTCTAAGATGGGGGAAAAAGTTCCCCTTTTAGTAAAAGGAAAGAGGTGAATAACAAGTATGGATATTTTTAAGCTTGGAGACAAGATCCTTGCACTTCTTGAGGCGGTGTTTGGGTTTTGGAACAATCAGATATCCCTGGTCTTTGCAATGCTTGGACAGTCACCGGTCAGTTTCAAGGGCGGAGGTCCCTGGGCAGTTATTGAGGGTATTGAGCCGGTCTTTGTAGCGGTCGGCGCATCCCTCGTTGTGCTGTTCTTTGTTATCGGTTTCTGCTCGGAAAGCATAGATGTTAAAGATGAGATGAGGTTTGAATCAATCCTGCGTATGCTTATCCGACTGGGACTTGCAGAATGGTTTGTTGCAAATAATGTCACGATTATGAAAGCGTTTTTTACTTCCATAGGAAATCTGGTGGGACTTATATCTGCAGGGACAACGACGCAGCTTGCCATTGACAGTACACAGGCAGACATCATTAAGGGACTCGGATTTGGTGAGAGTCTGGTAATGCTGATACTTACAGCTTTGCTTGCAATCATCATTATTATATGTGGATTTTTTATCATCTACACAGTGTATTTCAGGTTCTTAAAGATACTGATTATTGTGCCGCTTGGTGCGATTGCCTGTTCCACGATGGCAGGAAACAGGATGGTCAGTCATACAATGGCTACCTACTGCAAATATTTTCTTTCATGTGTATTTGAGGCAGTAACGATGGCACTTGCGATTGTGGTATGTAATGCATTTATCAATGCAGGACTTCCGGCATTTACAGGAAGTTATGCTGACTGGGCACAGACGCTTATATATCTGTGTGAAATGACATTTACGATAGCAATGACTGTTGGAAGTGTGAAGGGAGCACAGACACTTACAAGCAAGGCATTTGGATTATAGAAGGAGGCAGAAATGGATAATGAAAAGAAACAGGTTACTTATAATTCAAGCATAACCGGAGAAACGCAGGTGACATTTGATATCCAGCAGTATATGAATAACAGGGCAATGTTTATCGGTCTTATGTGTAATGAAGATGGATATGAGGAGCCTTTTGGGGATGTGACTGTGAATTTGTCGGTTGCAGCACCAAATTACTGCGGATATCTGAATGTGAATGACATGCCGGATATTGAAAAGTTTATTACAGACAATGACATTGGAGAGTTTACAGGATTCACGCAAAGGAGCGGTTTCTGCGAATATCCGCTTTATCTGTTCAATGTAGATAAGCTTAGAGAACTGTGTCCGGATGGAATGGATAAGTATGAGGCAAATATCGGAATGACAAGAAAGCCAGAGACAAAGGATTTATCAAGATAGGAGGCAGGGACAATGGTAATCGAAGTAAACAAGGATATTGACCGCTATCAGGAATCGGTTGCAATGGGACTTACTGCAAGGCAGCTTATATTTTCCATTGCAAGCGTAGTGGTCGGTGGCGGTATCGTCCTTCTTCTTTACAAGTATATCGGTCTTACTGGTTCTGCTTATGTGGCAATTCCCTGTGTGGCACCGATTGCACTTGGCGGATTCTATTCCTTTAACGGGATGAATTTCTACGAGTATATGGGAAAGAAACTGCATTTTATGTTTGGAAACAGGGCACTTACCTATGTATCAACAGAGGGAGAGCCTGCAATAAAGCGGTTAGAAGCAGAGCAGAATGAACAGGTAAAGAAGAAAGGCAGAAAGGCTGAACGGGAGACTGTAACAGCTGATTTGGCTGTAAAGAAGCAGGAGGAGTTTGAAGCAATGAAGAAAAAGACGAGAAACATGCTGCTTGGACTTGTTGCAGTCATTGTGGCGGCAGCAGCAGGCATTGCTGCATATAAGGCAATGCATTAGAAACGAATAGTATCTGACCGAAAGGTCGGGAACACAGCCCGCAGGGTGAAGTTCCCGGCGGGCTTTCATTATAAGAAAGCGAGGTTAGAGACATGGGTTTATTTACAGACGGATTTAAGTTATTAAAGAAGGCGAGTGAGCCTTTGTATAAGACACCTAAATCCATTCAGGAAACCATAGAGATTATGGCGGTGGCTGAAAACGGCATTTTTGAAGTAAGCAAAAATAAGTATTCCAAATGCTACCGCTTTCAGGACATCAATTACACGACAGCAACAGAGGATGAGCAGATCGGTATTTTCGAGAGATACTGCAAGTTCTTAAATTCGCTGGACTGTAATTATAAGATTACGATCAACAATAAGAACAAAAACATGGATGAGCTCCGTGACAAGGTTCTGATTGCTGAGAAAAATGATGGTTTCAATAATTACAGAAGAATTTACAATGACATCATTGAAGAGAAGATTATTGAGGGCAGACAGGGGATTGAGCAGGAGAGATACCTGACAATCACGATTGAGAGAAAGAACTTTGAGGAGGCGAAGGCACAGTTTGCAACCCTTGAGGCAACGATACACAAGGCTTTCATTGAGCTTGGTGCGGAGATTGTGCATCTTAATGGAAATGAGAGGCTGAAAGTGCTTTATGACTATTATCATCTTGGAGATGAGGGCAGCTTTGATTTTGATATCAAAAAGGCAAAGAAGGTCGGGGCAGATTTTAGAAATGATCTGTGCAATGGGATGGTGAAATATTTCCCAGACCATTTTGAGGATGAGAGTAAATTCTGCAAGGCACTTTTCATCAAAAAGTATCCGAGCAGTTTGTCAGACAGATTCATCAATGAGATTACTTCCCTTCCAGTTCATTCCATCACGAGCATTGATGTGGTGCCAGTTCCCAAGGATCTGACAACAAAGGTGCTTCAGAAGAAATACCTTGGTATTGAGTCGGATATCATTAAGCAGCAGAGAGTCCGTAATAAGAATAACGATTTTTCTACGGAAATCTCATATGCCAAAAGAACGGAGAAAAAGGAGATTGAGGAAATCATGGATGATGTCCGTGAGAATGACCAGTGCCTTTTCTTTGTGGGAGTAACTATTATTCTTATGGCAGAAAGCAAGAAGGAGCTTGAGAGTGTATGTGAGACAGTAGAGACTATCGGAAAGCGTAACAGCTGCACGATTGACACACACTACTTAAAGCAGAGGGAGGCACTCAACACAGCACTTCCGATTGGTGTAAGACAGGTGGAGACAATGCGTACACTTCTTACCCAGTCACTTGCGGTGCTTATGCCATTTAATGTGCAGGAATTAAATGACAGCACAGGGAACTATTATGGCATCAACCAGATCAGCAAGAATGTGAATATCGGCAACAGAAAGAAGCTCATTAACGGAAATGGCTTCGTTTTCGGAGTGCCGGGTTCCGGTAAATCCTTCTTCTGTAAGATGGAGATGGGCAGCGTATTCTTGTCGGGTGATGATGAGATAATCGTCATAGATCCAATGAACGAATACTTTGATATTGCTGAGACTTATGGTGGAACAGTGGTAAATATGTCCACCTACACGGATAACTATGTGAATCCGCTGGAGATGGATGTATGGAGCCTTGATCCGAATGATTCCAAGGGAATGGTAAGAGAAAAGGGCGAGTTCATGCTTGGTCTTTGTGAGCAGTGTATCGGAGACAGCTTAAATTCAAGACAGAAGTCAATCATTGATCGTTGTGTGAGAAAGCTGTATATCGATATTGCAAGGAGCAAAGAGAAGTATATCCCGGTGATGAGTGATTTTTACGATATCCTTATGGCACAGCCGGAGGATGAGGCAAAGGACATTGCATTGTCTTTGGAGCTTTTCGTAAATGGTTCACTTAATATCTTCAATCATCAGACAAATGTGGATGTGGATAACAGATTCACAGTATATGGCATCAGGGACTTAGGTACGGAGCTTAGTCCTATCACAATGCTTGTCATGATGGAGTCTATTCAGAACAGGATTGTTGAGAATGGCAAGAGAGGCAAGGCAACATGGCTCTATATTGATGAGTTTCACGTCCTGCTTAATTCCGAGTATTCTGCAAAATATCTGCAGCAGCTCTGGAAGAAAGTAAGAAAGCAGGGAGGACTTTGTACCGGTATCACGCAGAATGTCGTCGATCTGTTGCAGAACTATACAGCAACCACAATGCTTGCAAACTCTGAGTTTGTGGCACTCTAAAACAGGCGAATACAGACAGTTCCAAGATGGCGGAAGTTATCGGGGTATCAGAGGCACAGCTAAGATTCGTAACCAATACTGCATCGGGAATGGGACTTATCAAGTGTGGCTCGGTGGTGATTCCGTTTGATAATCAGATTAGCAAGGATACAGACCTTTACAGACTGTATAACACCAACATTCATGAGAAGATTGCGGAACAGAAGAAACGTGAAATGCAGAAAAAAGTCGAATAATGTTGATAGAGGTCGCAATTTGCGACCTCAAAGCATAGCCATCCAGGAAGCTGGGTGGCTGTTTTGCATTTTGAGTGAAAGAAGGTGAGAACATTGAAGATAAAAAAGGTGGATGACAAGCCGATGATCATTCACACAAAGGAGAAAGCTAAGATTCATGCCCACGAGCCAAAGGGTGCCAAGATTAAAGGCAGCAACATCTATACAGTAGAGAGAGGTCCTAAGACTATCGGTGCAAAGGTATCTGATGATAAAAAGAAGTCCTATCGCAAGAGTACCATTCATCAGTCAGAGTCAAAGAATAAGGGATTATCAAGATTTAAGCGAAACTATAGAGAATCAAGCACTTCCATCAAGACTAAGAACACCAATCTTCACATTGCAGGAAGAACAGGTGTACTTGCAGCCGGGGCAGTAACGGAGCAGGTGGAAGGCGGGCATGAGGTATCGCAGGCAGCATATCTTGCATATGAAGCAAGCCAACCTGTTACCGGAACTGCTTCCAAGGGGGCAGCACTTTTCAGGAAAAAGGCGGCAGCGAGGCAAAGAAGCGTATCAAGAAGGTAGAGGCAGGAAAGAAGCTGGCAAAAAAGACAGCAAAGAAAGCTGCCAAAGAAACAGCCAAGACGGTAGCTAAAGAGACGGCAAAAGAAACAGCCAAGACAACTGCCAAGGTTGCAACAAAAACTGCGACAAAGGCAGCTGCTACAGCGGCAGGAACAGCGGTTGCACCGGGAGTTGGTACTGCAATCGGCATGGCAGCCGGATATGCTGCAGGTGTGTCCATAGAGGTCAAGGATGAAAAGATGACCAACCGGAGCAGGAAGATAAAATTCTTTCTGGATAAGATGAAAGCACAGGAGAATCAGACAGACAGCGTGGCAAAACTGGTAAAGGATCTGATTGTGCGAAAAGCGATTACCTGGGTAAAGGCAGCTGCACCGATTATCGGATTGGTGCTTTTATTACTTGTTCTTGTAGTTGCCATGATTGCGGTTCCGGTTATAGCGGTGATAGCAATCCTTTACAATTCTCCATTTGCTTTATTTCTGCCACCACTTGAATCAGGAGATACCGTGCAGACAGTAACGAGTGCTTATGTGCAGGAGTTTAACCGAGATGTGAATACGAAAGTGAATGAGCATACCGGATATGACCTTGGAGAGCTTGTATATGTGGATTATGAAGGTATGGAAGAAAACCCAAGCAATTACTATGACATCATGGCAGTCTATATGGTCAAGCATGGTATCGGAGATACTGCAACAGTCATGAATGACATTTCAAAAGGCTGGCTGCAGGCAGTAGTAAATGATATGTGTTCATACACCACAAGCACAGGAACAAAGGATGTGGAAGAAACAGATGCAGACGGTAATGTAACTACTGTCACGAAGTCGGTTCTGTATGTGAATGTCACACTGAAATCGTACAGAGATATGATTTCGGTCTATGGATTTAATTCTGATCAGGTGGAAATGCTTGAGCAGATCATGAGTCCGGAGTTTATGGGACAGCTTGGATATGCCGGAAGCGGAAGTGGCGGCGGAGGCGGAAGTCCTGGAGTAAGCTCCATGACTGAGGATGAAATCAATGCCATCCTAAACGGAATTACAGACAGCAGGCAGAAAACAGTCTGCTCCTATGCACTTCACAGAGTTGGCTTCCCTTATAGTCAGGATTTAAGAGACAGCGGTAACTATTATGACTGCAGCTCCTTAGCCTATTATTCATGGAAGGATGCAGGTGTGGATATTAGTTACGGTGGGGCAACCACAGCGGCAGCGGAGGCACAGGGACTGGATGAAGCCGGAAAGACAGTCTCCTTTGATGAGTTACAGCCAGGAGACCTTATCTTTTACAGTTTTACAAGCAACGGAAGATATAAGAACATCAGCCATGTGGCAGTATATGTCGGAAATGGCAAGGTGGTAGAGGCACTTAATGAAAGTCTTGGGGTTGTTTACCGGGATGTGGCAAGCATAGGAAAGATTGTTGTGATAGGAAGACCATAACAGGAAATTTGCAGAGAGGGCATAGTCTCTCTCTGAGACTGGAGGTAAGAATGGATTTAAAAGATATGATACTGGTAACAGAAAACGACAGGGGAACAGAGACAAATATGCTGATGACTCTGGATGATTATAAGAGTTTTATAGCAGTTGATGACATGTCAGAGCTTGCAGACAATTTGTTGCAGCTTGGAAGGACACTTGGTGAAGCAGATAACTTCACAGAGTATTACAGGGCAGCAAATGTAACTGTATCTGCGAGATTCTGTCTGGATGATATTCAGCTGGGACACTTTCTTCAGGGACTTTATAACGATTCCAAAGAAATTCGGTTTGATAAAGAAGCCAGTTCTTCTGAATGTGTTGCAAAGCTTAAGGAGATTGGAATGACCGATAAGGGCTGGGTGGATGATTTTAACCTGCATTATGAAAGTGTGGACAGATTATTTGAAAGGGGACAGACATTCCATAACTTCAATGACCATGATTACATGGTGCTTGAAGCATTATCACCAAGAAATCTTGTGGTGATGGATATGAAGTCAGGTTCCCTTACAATCGCCCTTGGTGCGACAGAGTATAAGCGTTATCCGAAGGATGAGAAGCCTACAAAGGACAATACCACAATCGGGGTATCGTGGGAGCATGGCATTTATCTTGGTTCCACACTCTCAACCACGAATTTCAAGGCATACAAGAGGGAGTATGGCACACCGGAAAAGATAGAGGATATCTATGATTACAGGGCAAAGCTAAAGCAGAAGTTCTATTTTTATCAGGATATGTCAAAGGATGATGATGTACCGAAGAAGCTGCAGAATGACTTCCTTCACCAGATGTATGAGGATTTTGGAACGATTGAAGAGGACTGTTTTTACGACAGGCTGGAAGATGGAAAGTACGATGAAGGCTTTAAGGAAAGACAGGTAAAGGAAGAAAAGAGCCGGTGATGATATTTTTACAGGAGGCGATATCATATGGAACAGGAATTTGATGTTGAGATAAAAGAAGTGCTTTCACGAGTACAGAAAGTAAAGGCAGAGTCGCTTGACGATGCCATCAATAAGGCAATGGATATGTATTATGCAGAGCAGATAGTCCTTGGAGCGGAGGACATGAAGGGAGTAGATTTTGCGCCTATCAGCGAAGGTCAGCTCCCTTCTTCATTAAAAGAAAACGGAGGAAAAGCAAGATGAAAGGTGATTCAACAACAGTAATTAAGAACATGGAGTTTTTGGTAAAGGAACTTCATAAGGAGTGGGACAGATCGGGTGCTTCTAAGGCATCCGTTATTATTTCCCTTGAGGAAGTAGATGGTATCAATGATAAGTTAAAAGAGATTATCTATCAGACACAGAAGTCAGTCGATGAGGATGAGCTGACCTTTAAACAGAGCATTGCAAAGTCCAAGGAGTGCTATGTGATTCTTCGTGTGGTGCGTAAGATTGCAAAGAAAAAGGATAAATGCGAAAAACAGGCAATCGACAATGAATTTGCAATCGAGCTGGATAAGGATGAGTTAAAGCTATTTAAGGGATTGTTTGCAGAGATGTTTAAGTAGAGGAGGACAAAGGTATGGGCGTTGATATGAAGGTCAAAGCGATATACGATTCTGAAATTGGTAACATCACCAGATCAGAAAAGAACTGGAAGGATGTGTTAAAGGTCGCAGGTCAGTTATACCGCTATGAATTTGACAATATCGTTATGGTAACAGCTCAGAGACCTCCGGAAAAAAGCACACTCATGGCAGATTATGATACCTGGAAAAAGGTGGGAAGATATGTAAAGCGTGGTGCGAAAGGCTGCGCTATCTTCCCGTCGAGGGCACTGAATCCACGCATGAGGTATATCTTTGATATCAGTGATACCGGAGGGAAGAATGTTAAGCTGACATGGGACCTTGAGGGAGAAAATCTTAAGGATTATCTGGATTTTCTTGTGTCAGAAGGTCAGATTGAGCAGTACGATAACAGCGACAGGGAGTCTCTAAAAAATATATTAAAACAGTTTACAGGAACAGATGTTTGGCTTATAATAAAAGAAGAGTTCGGAGACCGAATGACCGAGCTTATGCAGCTATCAGGTAGTGTGATAAAGGAAGAAAGTAAGAAACGCAATGGCTTACAGCAGGGAATGGACATGGAGCAGCTTGTATATACAAGTGTCATGTATGCTGTAGGGACGAGATGCGGATTTGACTTATCTGTGCAAGAACAGGATTTTAGTCAGATCGTAAATATCAAAGACGAAGAGATCATTTACCGTCTTGGTTCCATTGTATGCGATGTCTCCTGTAGTGTTCTTAGAGAATTTAGTCGTAACTTAAAGGCAATCGAGAGCGAAAGGAGAATTGGATATGTTAGAAGAAATGACTTACAAGGAAGTGGACGGACTGCTTTATCCGCAGATAGAGATGCCGGACGAGACGGAGGATCTCACGAAGCTGGGCAAATACGGAAGGATGGCGATGAACTATCTAAAGGAGAACGAGCCGGCAAGATACAAGACGCTGATGAGATTCGGGAAGATGTACGAGAAGATGTCAGCGGTAGAGGAGGAAGCGAACCAGCTGTACGACCAGTTAGAGATGCAGTATCTGGCGAAGCACAAGCCACAGAATCCGTCATCGACAATGGAGATGTGGAAGATAAGAGAGCAGGCGAAGATGCAGGCAGAGGAAGTGGTACTCCATCAGATAGTGATGCGATTCCACTAGAATCTGATGATACAGAACTGAATAGGGAACTTGATGAAATCAATTCATTGGGTGTTAGTAAGGAAGCCGAATATACACAGGCTTCCTTTTTTTTCGACCAGAATGGGCAGGCAAGCATTGGCACTATTCATACTGAGGACGAAAACAATAATCAGTTTATGCGTCAGTTCGAGCAGGACAGAAAAGCTGCATTATCAGGTAAATACAATTACCTGAATCCAAAAAAGTCTGCAACAGTACCAAGTGAGTATATCAAACAGGTGCTTATGAGAGGTACAGGTTTTATCGGTGGTAAGGGCAGGGTATGCAAGATCTTTGAAACAGAGATTGATGCAGGAACCAGAGCAAAGCGTATCAAAGCAGAATATGGTCAGGGAGGTGCAGGCTGGCCGGTTGACGGACTGGGACTGCACGGATATGACACATTTCATGGGAACGGACTGCGTTTTCAGTGGCGAGATGAGGATGGAGAGGTTGAAGGATATGTTTCATGGAAAGATATCGAAAAAGAGCTTGGTGTCCTTATTCTTACAGGGGAATACCAGTCTGAGACACCTCGTATTGATGAGCTTGCGATGGACGGACTCCGTGAGGATGATGAGGTCATTGATGCCGAATACCGGGAAGTGGAACCGGAGGAGGCAGAATCAGAGATTGATGATTATGCAATACCGGATGAGCCGGAGAGCTATGCTTCTAACAGAGATTATGTAAGTGCAAAAGGCATGACACCACAGGAAACTGCCGATGAAGACCGCTTGATAACACAGGCAGAATATGGTGCCGAGATAGAAGCTGAAACATCTGAAAAAGATCCATCAGAGCTTAAGTATATTACACCGATTGATTATTCCAAGCGTATTGCAGAGCTTGATGAAGACCTGCGTGATGCGGCGGAGATTCTTGTAACAGATTGCAGCTGCTACACTCCGTTTAGGGCATTCCTTATGGATGTGGTGCAGTCTGATTTTGCATTTATGCCCAATAAACTTGACCTTATCAGGGATATTGCATTAGGGACAGATAATGCAGAAAGAAAAGCATATTCCAACAATAAGTATGGTCTTGTGGAGTACTCAATCAGAAGCGGATATGTGAAGATCAGCTATAAGAACAGGAATGGTGTGCGTAAGGAAGGTGCACTCGACTGGCGTGAGTTATATGAAATCTTATCTTATATGGTAAAACAGCCATTTTACTGCGGAGAAGACCAGAAAAGGTATTATCAGGAGACAAAGCAGAAGGCTGACAGGGATAAGATGAATCCGGTCTATAAGAGATTCTTTGATATCGAGGATAGTGTAAAAGCCAATCGTCTTGAAACCAGGGAAAGAGCAATAGCGAATGGCTGGGAAACCAAGATTGATGAGAATGGACATGTGGTTTCAGATGATGCAGCACAGAAAAAATACAACTTCCACTACAATCTCTGGGAAATGGGAAAAGGCGGTGCCAAGACCAGATATCAGTGGAATATGGATTCAATCCGCACTTTAAAGCAGATTGAATCAGAAAACAGGCTTGCCACACCGGAGGAGCAGAAAGTTCTGTCGAAGTTTGTCGGATGGGGCGGACTGTCACAGGCATTTGATGAGAATAATGAAAGCTGGAGCAAAGAGTACAAAGAACTCAAAGAGATGTTATCGGATGAAGAGTATGCTGCAGCTAGGGCAACAGTAAACAATGCCTTTTACACTTCACCGGAGATTGCCATGTGCATGAACTCGGCACTTGTCCAGTTTGGTTTCAGAGGCGGCAATGTATTAGAGCCATCTATGGGTATCGGCAACTTCTTTGGAAGTATGCCGGCACCAATGCAGAGAAGCAAGCTGTATGGGGTGGAGCTTGACAGCATTTCAGGAAGAATTGCAAAGCAGCTTTATCAGAATGCCAATATCAGTATCACAGGATTTGAGAATACCACATATCCGGATAACTTCTTTGATGTGGTTGTCGGAAATGTGCCATTTGGTGATTACAAGGTATTTGATCCAAATTACAACAAATATAACTTCCGTATCCACGATTATTTTCTGGCAAAAGCACTTGACCAGGTAAGACCAGGAGGCATGGTTGCTGTAATTACCACAAAGGGAACACTTGATAAGGCAAATCCTACTATCCGAAAGTATCTGGCTGAAAGAGCAGAGCTTGTGGGAGCAGTAAGACTTCCGAATACAGCATTTAAAGATAATGCAGGAACTGAAGTGACAGCAGATATCCTGTTTTTGCAGAAGAGGGAGAGAAAGATTGATATTGAGCCTGACTGGGTCCACCTTGGTGTAACTGAGAATGGCATTGCAGTCAACTCTTATTTTGCAGAGCATCCGGAGATGATGCTTGGATCTATGGAATATGATACAAGGATTTATGGACAGGACAGCAGATATACAGTCTGTGTGAATAATGATGAGAACTTCAATATGTACGAGGCTCTCAATAAGGCAATCGGAAATATCAAAGCCCAGATGACAGATTTTGAGAGAGTGGCAGATGAGGCGGAGCAGACAGAGGAAGTTATCCCGGCTGATCCGGATGTGAGAAACTACACTTACACATTTTATGAAGGAAAGCTCTATTACAGGGAAAATTCCGAGATGGTAAGAAAAGAAGTATCAAAGACTGCTGAGGAGCGAATCAGAAGCCTTGATGAAATCAGACAGATAACAAGAGAGCTGATTGATATCCAGATGGATGGCTGCAGCGAGGAGGAGCTTTCTGATAAGCAGAGACTTCTTAATGTAAAATATGATGCCTTCGTAAAGCAGTATGGAGCCATTACTTCAAAAGCAAACAGAATAGCATTCAGGGATGACAGCGATTATCCACTTCTTTGCAGTCTTGAGGAAGTAAACGAAGATGGGGAGGTGAAAAAAGCGGATATGTTTTATAAGCAGACGATTAAGGCAAAGACTGTCATAGACAGAGTGGAGACGGCTGTTGAAGCATTAAATGTATCCGTCAATGAATTTGGATATGTAAACCTTGCCTATATGCTCTCTATCTATGAGCCAGATATTACTAATGCAAAGGAAGAACTTGCAGAAAAGTCCGGGCAGACAGCTGATGAGATAACATTTAGTGAAGATGCTTTGGCACAGCTTAGAAGGGCAGTTCTTGTGGAAGAGCTGGACGGACTGATTTTCCTTAATCCTGACCGTTACAACGAGAACAATCCTGATATCGGCTGGGAGACAGCAGACGAGTATCTGTCCGGCAATGTAAGGGATAAGCTGCGTGTGGCAAAAGCTATGGCAGCAGATACAGATAATCCACAGGCTGAGAGATTTGCGGGAAATGTGGCAGCACTTGAAAAAGTACAGCCGGAATGGATAGAGGCATCCGATATTGATGTAAAGATTGGTACGACATGGATTGAGCCTTTGGACTATGAGCAGTTTATCTATGAGCTGCTTAATACACCAAGGCGGGCAAGGGCAGTCAGAAGCCAGTGGTACAATTCCGGTATTCAGGTGCATTTGAATAAGATGAGCATGGAATGGTTCATCGAGAATAAGAGTATGGATAAGCATTCAGTGGCAGCTACTAAGACTTATGGTACAAGCCGCATGGATGCTTATTCTATTTTTGAGGATACACTGAATCTAAAGACTGTAACAGTAAGGGATAGGATTGATGATGGTGATGGCAGGTATCATTATGAGGTCAATAAGAATGAGACAATGCTTGCAAGAGAAAAGCAGAATATGATTAAAGAGAAGTTCAAGGAATGGCTGTTCTCAGAACCGGAACGCAGACAGAAATATGTGGAGTATTACAATGAGACATTCAATAACATCCGTCTGCGTGAGTATGACGGAAGTCACTTACAGTTTCCGGGAATGAATCCGGCGATTGAGTTAAAGCCACATCAGAAGAATGCGGTGGCAAGAATCCTTCTTGGAGGAAACACCCTGTTGGCACACTGCGTTGGTGCCGGAAAGTCCTTTGAGATGATGGCTGCCTGTATGGAGCAGAAGAGACTTGGACTTGCCAATAAGACGATCATGGTTGTTCCAAAGCCACTTATCGGTCAGACTGCATCAGAGTTTTTAAGGCTTTATCCGTCAGCAAATATTTTAGTTGCCACAGAGCGTGATTTTGAAAAGAGCCGCAGGAAGCAGTTCGTATCAAGGATTGCAACAGGTGACTATGACTGTATCATCATGTCGCACTCGCAGTTTGAAAAAATCCCGATCTCAGCAGAGAGAAAGGAAAGAATGCTCAATGAGCAGATTGATGAAATCAGCTATGCCATTGATGAAATGAAAGAGCGTAATGGAGAACGCTGGACAGTAAAGCAGATGGAAAGCCAGAAGAAAAAGCTGGAGGAACAGCTGAAATCCTTATCTGATGAGAGCAGGAAGGATGACCTTATAACCTTTGAGGAACTTGGTGTGGACTCTATCATGGTTGACGAAGCGCACAATTTTAAGAACCTTGCGATTTTTTCCAAGATGAATAATGTGTCAGGTATCAGCAGCAGTGGAGCGAAGAAGTCAACGGATATGCAGCTTAAATGCCAGTATTTGTCTGAGATAAATGATGGCAGAGGCATTGTGTTTGCGACAGGTACGCCAATATCCAATACCATGTGTGAGATGTATGTCATGCAGCTTTACTTACAGAAAGCGGCACTTGAAGAGATGGGGATTTATCACTTTGATTCCTGGGCAGCGAACTTTGGTGAAGTGACAACAGCACTGGAGCTTACTGTAGAGGGAAGCGGTTTCCGTTTTAAAAGCAGATTCAATAAGTTTACGAATCTGCCGGAGCTTATGAATATCTTTCGTGAAGTAGCAGATGTGCAGACCGCAGACATGCTTGACCTTGATGTGCCGGCTCCTCGTGGCGGCAAGCCTATCATAGTGGAGTCAGAGCCTGACTGGTATGTAAAGCAGGTTATGGAAGACTTTGTTGTGAGGGCAGAGCGTATCAGAGGTGGTGGAGTTGATCCAAGTGTGGACAACTTCCTAAAGATTACTCATGAGGCAAGATTACTCGGAACAGATGCAAGGCTGATTGATAAGGACGCACCAAATAATCCAGATGGAAAGCTCAATAAGGTAGCGGAGAATGTATGGAAAGAATATGAGAAAGGAAATGCCAATGGTCATATAGGCTGCCAGCTTATTTTTTCGGACATCGGCACACCGGGACCGGATAAGGACTTTACCATCTATGATTATCTGAAGGAAACACTTATCCAGTATGGTATTCCGGCAGAGGAGATAGCATTTATCCATGATGCCAAGACAGATGCACAGAGGGATGCACTTTTTAAGGAAATGAGGACAGGTAAAAAGAAAGTGCTTATCGGTTCTACGGATAAATGTGGTACAGGTGTCAATGTGCAGACACACCTTGTTGCAATGCACCATGTCGATTGTCCGTGGAAGCCTTCTTCTATTGAACAGAGGGAAGGACGAGGCATACGACAAGGCAACGAAAATGAAGAGGTAGCAATCTACAGATATGTCACCAAAGGAACCTTTGATGCATACAACTGGTCGCTCGTCGAGAATAAGCAGCGATTCATCAGTCAGGTCATGACAAGCAAGGCAGTAAGCCGAAGCTGTGAGGATATCGACGAGGCAACACTTTCCTATGCAGAGATTAAGGCGGTTGCCACCGGTAATCCTTTGATCAAGGAAAAGATGGAGATTGACAATGATGTCCAGAGATTAAAGCTCTTAAAGGCATCCTATGACAATCAGAGATATGGCTTGCAGGATAACTTTATGATCAAGTATCCAAAGCTCATTAAGACAGCAACAGAAAAGCTTGCCAATGTAAGAGAGGATGTAAAGGCAAGGGATAAAGAGCTGATTGATAATCCGGAATTTGCCATTACTATAGGCAAAGCAACCTACACAGAGCGAGTGGATGGTGGAACGATGATGCTTGAAGCAATCAGCAAGTGCAAGACCGGAGAGACAACTGCAATCGGTAAATTCCATGGATTTGAGCTGCTTGTGGAAAAGAACTTCCTTGGCATCAATTATATGGTGCTTCGTGGAAAGACTGAGTACAAGGCAGAGCTTTCCACAAGTCCGGTCGGCAGTATGGTGAAGTTGGAAAACCTGTTCAACGGACTTCATGAGAACATTGATTTCCTGGAAAAGAAGATTGAGCAGTATCAGAATGACCTTGAAGCATCAAAGACTGAGTATGACAAGCCATTTGCGTACAGCAAGGAACTGGAAGAAAAACTGGCTAGGCAGTGTGAACTGAATGCCCAGCTTGACCTTGAGAACGCAAAGGCTGTGGATGCAGACCTGAGCGGACCGGAGGAAGAAAGAGAAACAGATGACAGGATGGAATCTGCAGCAATTGTAGCAGAGGATAAAGGTGCTTATCCAGCGGACAGAGAGGGCAGAACACGATAGGAGAGTGAGTAAGATGAGCATAAGAAAAGTGGTCGTGGGACTACTGATTACAGCAGGGATTGCCATTATGGCAGTCCCTTTTTTCTGGCGGGCAACAGGAGAAAAACAGACAGAACAGCTCATAAGTGAATTTGAGCAGACATTGGAGGATGATTACGATGAAGAAACAGATGTGGAGGAAAAGCAAACCTCCATTAGTAAAGAGGATGAAGCCATTCTTAAAGAAGGCGGTGTTATCGGCATCATTGAGATACCGGGTTTAGATATCAGGTATCCGGTAATGGAAGGAACCACAAGTAAAGTGCTTAATGCCGGGATTGGTCATATAGAAGAAACTGCAGGAATTGGTGAGAGTGGAAACTGTGTGTTATGCGGTCACAATGGCAGCAGATATGGCACATTTTTTACACCACTAAATCAGATATCCATAGGTGATGAGGTGATGATAACCGACAAAAAGGGGCTGAAGCATATCTATGAGGTAACAGAGACAGAGGTAGTAAATCCGTATGATAACAGCATCAAGACACAGGGTGCAGAAAAAGAATTAACTCTTTTTACCTGTTCCAGGAAAGGAACCATGCGTTTTGTAGTCAGGTGCATTTATAAGGAGGCGGTGATGGATGAATAAGAGATACCGGTTAGGTGAGATAGAAGAGGCAGTATCGGATATGGAAGAACTAATCGGGCTTGAGGATGATATTGCTGAGATTGATGATGACTTTCAGATAGTTGTAAGCGGCTGGTCTGTGTATGTCGAAAGCCTGAATCTGACGCTCAGACAGGGAATAGCCTGTGTATGGGATGCGGAGGAAGGATTATTTATGCCTGATTTTGATGTGACCATCGTGTATGAGGGGAACATTGAAACACAGGAGTGGCTCTATTATGAGCAGGACGGAATGGTCGTTACACTTGGCAACTGGTTAAATGGCAGATTGTCTTGTGAACAGATAGAACAGCTTTGGTGTGAGCTTATCATACCGGAGCAAAACAAAGAACAAAAAGAAAGCGAGGAATAGCATATGAAGTATTCAATTAAGGTAAACGAAGTAAGGGCAAAAGAGGGCAGCAATATCAAAGGATTTGCAACAGTGGTATTCGGTGATTCATTTAAGATCACCAATATAGCAATCCTTGAGAATAAGGATAAGGGTGAGTTTTTCGTATCAATGCCAAGATACCGCTCCAATGAGCGTGATGAAAGCAACGGTGTGATCTATAAGGATGTGTGCAATCCTATCACAGCAGAGTTTCGTGAGGAACTCTATACCAATATCCTTGATGCCTATGCAAGAATCAAGGAACCGGAGAAAGAGGAGACACAGAAGCAGGACAGAACACAGGAAATTCCAGAGTTTTCCGTAACTGTGACACCTTATGAGAGGGAAGGCAGTAACATCAAAGGACTTGCACGCATTTATTTTGAAAACAGTTTCATCGTAAATAACATCAATATCGTGCAGGGTAAAGAGAAAATCTTTGTATCAATGCCTTCTTATAAGACAAAGCAGGTGGATGAGCAGGGCAAGCCAATCTATCAGGATGTCTGCTATCCGGTCACAAAGGATTTCAGAGAAAGACTCTACAATGAGATTATCTCGGAATATGAGAAAGCAAAGGATAAGAGCAACGAAAAGGCAAGAGAGAGTGCAGAGAAACATCATGGCAATCCCGATAAAGAGAAGGACAAAGAGGCAACGCCCTTTCGATAATTAACTGTTAGTTTGCAGGGGCGGCCAAGGCTGCCCCGTTTACAGAATGGAGGAACAGATATGGATATGGAAGCAGGAAAAACACTTACCAATGAGGAAGTCATAAGAGAACTTCTTGAGTTATTAAAGAAAAATGCCATGAAAGATCAGGTGAATGACGTATTTGAAATATGCAGTTATGTGGATGGTATTGAGAAAAAGATTGATTCAATGACAGAAGAACTTACCAATATGCAGAACCAGATTAAAGAAATGCAGGAAGATACTTTTGTCAATAATGCAAAAAAGGCATTGTCAGAAGCAAAGGAGCGACTTAATACCAGATGTGAGCAGATAAAGTCGCAGGTATTGGAAGTGAAAGCACAGGTCAAATCTACAGCAAAAAGCATAGTTGATGAAGCAAAGGAAAAGGGAAGAGCGGCACTTTACAGGGTGACAGAATTTGTAGGAATCAAGAAAAGACTTCTCAATGTCAGAACAGCGGTAAAAGATATGATTGTATCTACAGACAGGGATATTGCAAGGACAGCACTTCTTGCAAAGGGACTCCGTGAAGCTGGTCAGACCATAAACAATGCGTTCCATACCTTTGCAGATAAGCCGGAGGTGGATTATTCGCAGAAGGAACAGAAACACCCTTTCACAAAGGCGGTACTTGCCCCTATGAAAGCAGTGAAAAAACTGCTTGTATCAATGGAGCTGCAGCTGGATGCCTCGATTGATAAGCTGGATAATCTGGTTATGAATGTGCAGTTTGATAAGGAAAAGCGTATGGAGCACACAAAGGATAAGGATCAGAAAGCACCGGATACAGAAAGAGAGATCATCTACTCACCGATGGTAGCTGAACCACAGGAGTACAAGTATAATGCAGATGCTTTTGAGGCAAGAAAAACATCGGAGGCAAAGCAGGAAACGGCAGGGAAGGAGCTGCCAAAAGTCAGGGAAGATAAAGCCAGATAAGTTTAGGGGCGTGGGAGTAAAATCCTGCGTCCTTTTTATTTGTCTGAAACAGTTTATGATCTGGAGGATGTTTCAAGAAATAACCAGAATGGACTAAAAACAATAGATTTATTTGCTTTGTAAAAAATACCTTGATTGAACTTTAGGTTTGATTTATGAGGAGTAATTTATTTGGATGGTCGTTTTCTGCAAAAATAGGTCACTTTCTGCAATGCTGATTGAAAAGTATAGATTTCATGTTATATTAAAACGGTAGACGCTAAAATGTTCCTGATGTGCTATGGAAAGGTTTTAATAACTAAAAAAAGGAGGGATAGAATATGTCAGTGGCGATAAATTCAAATTATTATGCAGGATACACTATGAATTCAGCCAATAAGTTTAAAAATGTATCAGACTATTCAAAGTATTTGACTAACAAGTATAAATGTTTAACTCCATGCAAAAATGCTTCTGTATTGATTGACGGAAGTGTAATGCGAAAGGCATGTGGAGATGAAAAAACTGCGAAATGGCTTGAGGAAAATTTAGCAATTATGCCAGATGTTATACGAAATGCACAGAAGGCGGCAGTAAGATAACTCCAAAAGGGTTATCTTACTCCAATAAATCAATTAAAGGTTACTGCTTGGGCTTCGGATGGAGAGAGCAGGTACGGTTCTGACTGACAGAAGAACCGTGGAAAGGAGTTAATATGGGATTAGGCGTTGAAAATTCAGTTAATGCTTATAATCAGAATTATAGGTATCAACAGAATAAGACGACAGGGCAAGCCAATCATTTAGATTTCAATAAGATTTTATCTGCTAAAGAGGGTGATAATACAGAGAAAGTACAGAAGCCAAATGAAAATAGTGTTTCAAAAGTAGATACCTACACTGAATATTTAAAGGCTAAATATGGGAATATAATGATCCAAAATGTTGGAAGTGATCAAAAGAGTATGGATTCATTGGGGACGGGGACATATGGGATGAATAATATTGTGATTGCACCCAATGTTTTGGAAACAATGGCAAATGATCCCCAAAAAGCAGCTTATTACGAAAAGATGATACAGGATTTTTTTGCTTCGCAGTCAACTGTGAAGGCGCAGATGGCAGTCGGGGGGTTTGAGATTCAATCTTATGGTATGGTTATTCACCCGGATGGAACTGCACACTATTATGTTTGTGGAGATGTTTCACCAGAAAAAAAAGCAAAGATAGAGGCGCAAATGAAAGCTGAAGATGAAGAGAAGGCTAAACGGCGTAGACAATATTTAGAGCGCAGTGAGGAGGCGGCAGAAAAGCGCAGACAGATAGAAGAGATTAATATGCAAAAGAGTAAAAAAGATGCGGCTTTTGATGATAATATATCGGCTGTTAATGTATTATCGGAAGTAGATAGGGCGGTTGCCATAGCTGCTTATGAAAATATTGCCAATACTTTTAATGAAAACATAATAAAAAGTACAATTGATAATTGAGGACTTTACTGACTATATCAACTTATAATAATTGATATATAATATTATGCGCTGAAAGGAGGTGAGAATATGAAGAAGTTGGTAAAGCGTAGCGATGTTATGCAGGAAACATTGGAGGCATATTGCAGTTGCAGTTGCAGTTGTTATGGAACTTGCTCTTGTAGCACTGGACAGACAAATAATTCAGCAGCTTTGTTTCAGGCTAGATACACCCAATTTTACATGGACTTTGTAGCAATTCGTATGGTGTAAGAACATAGCAATGCAGCGGAAGATGGGTATGACAATATGCTTTGGGCATATTGTCATGCCTGTTTAATAATTAGGGAGGAAATAGTATGCCGGTTTTTCATACATTTACTGCTGGTGGGAAGAGGTATATGTTTGATGCAAATACAAATGTAATTATAAATCTTAAAGAGGATTTGTATTTTGAACTTGAGAAATATATGCAAAGTGGATATAAAGAGATCACACCAGCTATAGAAAAATTAAGAGATAGAGGATATTTAAAAGATAGAGCAGATTTTGAAATGGTGCATCCGATGGATTCTACATTGGAATATTCTTTGGAGCGTTGTATAGGTACAATTGCGTTACAAGTCACACAGGGGTGCAATTTGCGTTGTAAATATTGTGCTTATTCTGGTAGTTATGATAATCGTGTCCATAGTAGTAAGAGAATGAGTAAGGAAATTGCATTTAAGGCAATTGATTTTCTTTTTGATCATTCTATAGATCGTGATAGGGTTTCTCTTGGATTTTACGGTGGAGAACCATTACTTGAATTAGATTTGATAAAGGAATGTGTTAAGTATGCAAAGAAAAAGAGCATAGGTAAAGAATTGATGTTTAATATAACTTCAAATACAACACTTATAACAGATGAAGTTTTGAAATTTCTATATGATAATGAGTTTAGCTTAACGGTGAGTTTAGATGGAGATCGACAGGCTCATGATAAAAATAGAGTATTTGCTGCAAATGGTGCTGGTACATTTAGTGTAGTAATGCAAATTCTTGAAAAAATACAAACACAGTATCCAGATTATATGGAAAGAGTACATATTAATGCTGTTATAGATCCGACTACAGATTTTGATTGTACTAGTAATTTCTTTTCTGATTATAAAACAGTTAAAGACTTTTATATACAGGCAAATCTTATTTCTGAATATTATCGTAAGGATGAAGTGGCAACAGATGAAGAGTATAGGGAAAAATTTAGTTATGAAATATTTAAAATGTATCTTCAAAAATTAGGAAGATTGGAGAATGGAAGCGTATCAAAACTTGTTTCACATGGTTTTCATAGTTTGAAGGAAATACATGATAAAACAAAAATGCCATCTTCTTTAACAATAAAAAGAGATCATCATTCTGGACCATGTGTACCAGGTATACAGAGACTATTTGTTGATGTAGAAGGAAACTTATATCCTTGTGAACGAGTGAGCGAAGCGTCAAAGGCAGTAAGAATGGGACATATAGATACAGGTTTTGATATTGATAAAGCTAGAGCTTTATTGAATATTGGAAAATTAACTGAAAAAGAATGCAAGCAATGTTGGGCATTTAGGTTTTGTTCTGCTTGTGCAGTTCAAGCAGATAATTTGGAAGAACTGTCTGCTGAAAAAAAGTTACAAAACTGTGCATTAATTCGTGGTCACATAGATAACATGATGAGAGATTATTGTGTTATGAGAGATTTAGGATGTAATTTTGATAAGGAAAAATTGTTTGTTTAGAGAAGGAGATATTATGAAAAGGAAAGCTATAATTTTCCCTTATAATGCAGAATGTGCTTCTCTTGTACGAAATAGAGAGTTGTTGTTAAACCATGAAATTGTGGCTTGCGTGTCTCCAATTGGTTATGGATTACAAGGAAAAGATGCTGCATATGCATATGGAGGAGAAAATACAGGGATTGTTATCTCAGATAAGAAAATAAGTGAAATAAATTTTGATGATTTGTTAGTATGTGAGTCATCTAGTGATTTTGATACATTTATAATGCCACAAGTAAAGCTTGCAGCAGAATGTGGGAAAAATGTTATTTTTTTATATAATATTTCTCAGCAACAGAAGAAAGAAGCAGAAGAAACGTGTAAAAAAAAGAACGTAAAATGTGTTGTTCTTACAAATCGGAGAATGGATACAGATAAATTATTTGAGCATGAAATTATACCATTATCCGTTCCAGTGGTCTTTGTAGCCAGTGTTATTGAAAATACTAATAAATTTGATGTGCAATTAGGGCTGAGAAAATTTCTGCAGGAAGAAGGATATAAAGTTAGCCAGATTGGAACAAAAGAATATTGTGAGTTATTTGGTTTTCATGCAATACCTGAATTTATGTACGCAAATCAATTGAGTGAAGCTGACAAGATTGTATGGTTCAATCGAATTTGTAAAAGCATTGAACTACAGGAAAAGCCCGATATTTTTATTATTGGTGTGCCGGGAGCCACAATGGTATTCAATGAAACAATTACAAATAATTTTGGCATAACTGCCTTTGAGATTGCAAATGCCGTTAGACCAGATACAGCTATCATGTGTGTTCCATATGAAGGTTATGATTCCGGTTTCCTTAAAATGATACAGACATCATCAAAATATAAGTTAGATATGCAGGTTGATTGCTTTAACATGGCAAACAAACATTTTGATGTAGCAAGGAGCAAAGAAGAAAAGAAATTGTCTTTTATAACAACAGGTGCAGACTTGGTGGATAAAAGGATAGAGGATTTAAAGAGAGATACTGAAATCCCAATTTACAACTCGTTGAACGTTACAAGTGCTTTAGAGATGTATAGTTATATTGTAAATAAACTGAGTGAAAGTGATTTTGGAACTGTAAGTTAAGAAGGGAGGAGAAGAATGTGGATGCTGAAAATATAAGGGCTAAAGTCAAAAAAGTTTTTTTTGATTTATTTCAGAAAGATGAAAGCAAGATTCAGGATAGTTATTGCACTGATAATTTCTTTGGTAGTAAAATGGGATTATTGCCGGGAGATGTAGTTGCTTATTTGTATGCTGTTGAGAAAGAATTTAATTTGCAGATTCCGTCCTCATATATACAAGAGGGGAAATTTAATACACTAGATAATGTCACAAACATTATTTGTGAGGTACTTCAAAAGAAAGATGATTAAGGAGTTTTAAGACTAAAACGGAATCTGTTATTTTATAGTCAATAGTATGTAATAAGGGCGTTTATCTTCTATCAAAAAGTAGGTTGATTGAGATTTATGTCCTTTTATTTGTAGAGGTGCGGTATGAGTCTTGAAATTCAAATTGCTGTAATAGATAGCGGATTAAATGAAAAGCTATTGGATAGGAAAAAAATTAGAAATCGGTTTGAAGTGGATGAAAATAATGATTTTATTGAAGAACGCTCGATGTCGAAAGCTAGTGATTTTCTTCATGGTACAATATGTGCTATAATAATAGAAAAGTATTGTCCTGATGCTGTGTTTAACAGTATTCGCATTCTTAATCAGAACGGAACAGGTGGGGTTGAAAAGCTAGAGCCTGCTTTAGAATGGTGTTGCAAAAATAATATAAAAATTGTCAATCTTAGTTTGGGGACTACACATTTTAAAGAAAAAGATATTTTAAAAAAACTAATTAATAGGTATACATATAAAGGACTGGTATTTGTTGCGGCTATATCGAATATAGGATATTTTACTTTCCCGGCAAGTTTTACTAATGTTATAGGTGTTGCAAATGTGGAAAGTCCTCTATCCTATTCCAAAGATTATATACATTTAGGGATAGATACAGTTACAATTTCAGAACATATAATTATGTTAGAAAATAAGGAACACAAAACTTCACCGAGTAACAGCTATGCAGCTCCTTATATATGTGCATTGATTGCAAATAAACTAAGCAATGACAAAACTCTCGATATAGTAAAATTAAAGAGATATGCTAAAGAGCAAAGCCATATTGAAATGACAGTGGATAGTTATGAGCCGGACTGGATTTACAGGGCGTATATATCGGGCAGAGGAACTATGAGCAGGGCAGAGTATTATTTTGAAACAGTTACAGGGGTGTATGATGAAATACAGGGGAAAATAGATACTGTAATAGCTTATTCTATGGCAGAATTAGAAAATTTGGATATAAGGAATAAGAACTTAATATATCTTGGTCATGAGGATATTCATAATATAGATGTTCAGGGGTTCATTTGGAGCAAGGAAACAAGGCAACGGCAAATTAAGCATAATCATTATCAGGGAAATGGTCTTGAAGTTCCGGTAGTGATACTGGCAGTGGAAGATGTAATAGACAAGTTCTATATACTCACAGAACTAAAGAGGGCATTTGCTAATGGTGGTTATAACGCATATACAATAGGAATGGAGCCGGAGTGTGTATTATATGCATTAGAATATATGCCGGAGCCAGTATCAGATATTGATGCTTGGAAAAATTTTATAGAGAGCCAGACTTTTTATAAACAGAGTGATTTGGTCATATGGTGCATTCCGGTGGAAGAACAGGATAAATATTTGAAAGTATATCCTGATTGTGATGTACAGATCAGTCTTTGCAATGAGGGAGATATAAATATTGTCCGGTTTTCTTTTGAAGGAGAAAAGATTGAGAAAAAAATATCTGGACTGATTGACAGAAAAGATGTTGAGAAAATATATCATATTATAGAAGCGAAACTGACGGAGGAAGAAGATGGATAACAAAGAGGCTGTAAAAAGATTACTTCTGTTACTAGGCAGATACAAAAAAACAATAGTTGTAATTGTCGGTTGTCTGCTTGTTTCTACCGGGTTAAATCTATGCGTTCCGCTGATCAGCAGGCGAATCATGGACGATGGCTTTATTGGCGGAAATAAGAAATTATTGATAGAGCTGGTCTTGGTGTCTATGGTAATCTACACTATAAATTCCCTCATAGATATAGTCAAGGAAAAGAAACGTGTAGATATTTCAGCAAAGATACAATATTTTCTTTCGGAACAGTCTTTTTCACATCTTATGAAGCTGCGGGTAAACTATTTCAATAACACAAACTATGCGGAGACTTTGAATAATATCAACACGGATATTAACCAGATGACATCTATTGCTGACAGCAGTGTTTTTTCGTAATTACGCAGGCGTTTAGCATGACAGGCGGCATAATAGGTTTATTCATAATAGATTTCAGAATGACGGTACTGGTTCTTCTGTTTATACCTATTAAGTGTGTGGTAATGAAATACTTTGCAAAAAAGCAAAAACAGATTATGGACGAGTTCATAAAAAGGAATCAGGAGTACGCAAAATGGTTTGGAGATACTGTTGGAGGGGTACGAGAAGTCAAGCTGTTTAATATCTTGGATAAAAAGCATGAGGAGTTTGTACTTAACCAGAACAATATTATAGAGAAACAAAAGCAGATGAATATGTTAGGGCAGTGGAATACGATAATAGATAGTATCATGGTACAGTTTCTTTCTACATTGTTATATATACTGGGCGCAAATTTAGTGTTTGATATGAAACTTTCAGTAGGTAGTGTGTTCGCTTTCATTACATATAGTGCTTATGTTACCGGACCGATTTCTGCAATCCTAAATATAGGATACCTGTTATCAGGGATTATTCCGTCAACAAAAAGATATTATGCGTTTATGGAATTGGAAGAAGAAACGGATAATGGAAAGAAAACGGATCTATGTCCAAATGATTTGAGATTGCAGAAGGTTTCTTTTGTGTATGAAAGGGATAAGTGCATTTTGAAGAATATTGATATATTATTTGCAAAATCCAGCAAGACAGCTATAATTGGGCGCAATGGTTCGGGAAAGACGACAATCATCAATCTTCTTACGAGAATGTATGAGCCGACAAGTGGTGAAATACTGTTGGGAGCAGAAAATATTTCAGAGCTGCCATTGCCAGAATACCGAAATATGGTATCGGTTGTGAGCCAACAAATCTATTTATTCAATGACACAATAAGGAATAATATCTGTCTGTATAAACAAATAGATGATACGGTGATAGAAGCTGCCTGCAAGGACAGCGGACTTGAAGATTTTATAAAAGAGGTTTCCTTAGATCATGTGGTAGGACAGAATGGGGCAATGCTCTCCGGCGGGCAAAAGCAGAAATAGCCTGCAAGGGCATTGGTGCATGACAAGCCGATTATTATATTTGATGAAGCTACTTCAAACACAGATGCTTATTCAGAACAGCAGATAAACGGACTGCTTGATACTCGGCTAAAAGACAAAACAGTGATAGTGATAACACATAAGAAAGAGATATTGAGCAAAGTGGATCAGATCGTTGTACTGAAGGAGGGAGTGGTTGCAGATTTAGGGAGATATGATGATTTGATAGGGAAAAGTGATGAACTAAATGTTATGTTGGAAAAAGCAGAATAAATATAAGAAAATCTTTTCAGAGTAGCAAGTCTTTTTTGCTTTTGGGACAAAAAGTATTATTTCTGGCAGAAAATGTGGAACATTATTAGATGCTTGTCGATAAAAAAGAAAAATAGAGAGAATTTGCATCATGCAGGTTAATTCTAATTATTCTATGAATGGTGTGCCGTATGAAACTAGACATAAATAGAATAATATTCCTCCATATTAGTGCGGAATATGCTGTTCATGAAAGTTAAAATCCCAAAGATGCAGAGATGTATATTATCAACAATTATACATTTCTGCATCTTTTTATTTTGAGCATTCCAATAGTAATACGCTAAATCTTAAATAACTGTATATGAGGAAAATATGATATGATTATATTCAAATATGAAATTACAGGATCAGAGGTATACACAGTATGTACAGAGACACTATATTTCAATATGTAAAAAAACAATATGGAACAATTCCAGAATATCTGTGGAATGATTTACCAGATAGTGCAATACTTCGTAATGACAATGGAAAATGGTACGCAGTATTTATGAATTTGGAAGGCTTTAAAATCGGATTGGATACACAAGATAGGGTTGATATTATGATTGCAAAATGTAAGCCGGATATGATAAGTGTTATGACACACATGAAAGGCTTTCTGCCGGGATATTACATGGATAAAAGCAATTGGATGACAATTCTTCTGGATGGGACAGTCCAGGAGGCGAAGATATTAGATTTTCTTGATATGAGCTATGATTTGACGGACGGGGCAGATTGAGGAAAGTATGAAATAATATTTAAAAACGATAATATCCACTTGTGAAGAAAGTTGCATAAAAGCTAAGTATATTTTCAATAAAGTTGTGAAGTTTATTTTTCATGGAAGTCTATCTTCTTTCGTTTTCCTATGGCTATTACCATAATGTTCTGCAAGATCTGTTTGTGCGACAACTGCATATTACATAGGGTAAAATCTGTGTGTGAAAAAGTTTGCATAAAAGCTAAGTAAGTTTTCAATAAAGTTGTGGAATTTGTTTCTCATGGAAGTTCATCTCCTTTCTGTTTACGCTGTCATTATAAAACACGAAGGGGGATATTACTTGCCAAAATAAAAAAATAAATAGACAAAAATTGCAACGGGCAGAAAGTGTGTAAATATTCTCTGTCCGTTGCAGTTTCTTATATATTTTTGCTATACCGATTGCTAATAATATTGCAACAGCGGATTTTATGATTCATTCCACGCTTATGAATGAACAGTATTCACATCAGATTGAAAATTTTAAAAACACTGTGGATGTCAGAGTAAAAGAAATGCAGTGATGGATATGATAAATAGCCAAAAAACGTCCGCTAATAGGATTTACAACAGAATATAAAGCAGATAAAGACGAATGGTATCAGATGTGCCATTCGTTTTTTAATAAAAGCACAAATTAACCTGCTTACGAGCATAAAATGATGTACGTTGGGTTGTTTTCTGGACTATGAGAATCAAAGTCCCATTGATATGATTAACATGGAAAAGAGGTGCAAAATCTTGGACACAGGAAGAAAAGATGCCAATATACAGATAGGAAAGAGACTAAGAGAGGCAAGACTGAATATGAACCTCGAAAAGTCAGAAATTGCGGATGTATTGGATGTTACAGTAGAACATTATCGAAAGCTTGAGGCGGGTATAACGGGAATATCTGTAGATAAAGTGCTGACACTCTATCATAAATATGGAATTGATCCTACATATCTGATAACAGGTGAGAGCAGTATGAAAGATTTTAATCTGGATTACTATGTTGCGAACAGCACAAAGGAGCAGAGAAATGATTTTTTTGACCGTGTGCTGGCTTATTTATCTAAGTTGATTAGATAAATTGAAGTGCTTCCTACTTCCAAGCCCGAAAAGGAGGAAGTGTTATGCTTAATATTGCGGTCTGTGATGACAGCAGAACAGATGTAGAAATGCTGGAAAGTGCTTTTGATAAGTTAGCGCAGTACCAGTTTTCTTATGAAGTGTATTTTACAGCGAAGGAGTTGCTGAAGCATGTTATAGATGATGGGGAAATGTATCATCTGTATATATTTGACATTGAAATGCCGGAGATGAATGGTTTGCAGCTTGCAAAAGAAATCCGGAAAATAGATGCCAAAGCATTGTTTGTATTCCTGACTGGATATACGCAGTATGTTATGGATGTTTTTGAGGTTATTACTTTTGACTATATTTCTAAACCGATTACAGTGGAAAAGCTGGAGTCCGTCCTTTTAAAAGCCATGCAGTATCTTCATATGATAAAGCGTGACTTTGTCTTTCAGTTCCGAAAAATCAGTTTCGTATTAGCTGCGATGATATTGTGTATTTTGAGAAGAAAGGTCGTCAGGCAGTGATACATACGATCTCAGAAAATTTCAAGGCAAATATGACAACTGAAGAAATATGGAAACAGCTTGATGATAAGGTTTTTGCCCATATTCATGTATCATATATCATCAATCTTGGGCATATCAGGGCGATTGAGGGAGATGAAGTAGTGATGGACAATGAAGAAAGACTTCTGATTGCCCGTTCCCATAAGCAGAATTTAAAAGAAAAACATATGGAGTTTGTAAGGAGGATGGTTTAAGGATGGAATATGTGATACGCTTTGCCATCAGCCTGTTTGATCTGGCAGTGTTTATGTATTATTTTCATTCCAATAAGAAAATGAAACCAGTATCAAAGGTATGGATATGGGCTGGATTTACCATTGCTGCAGTTATATGGACATTTGTCAGCAGCATAAAAATCCGTATCTGAATCTTGCGACTCTTTTGATTGTGCTTATACTGTTATCATTTTATTATATATCAGGAATGTGGACGAGAATTATAAATATTGTGACATTCATGGGTATTGGAATGCTGTTTGAACCTGTAGCCTTGCTGTTACTCCATGCGATGAATTTTCATGTGGGCGAAAGTTATAAATATTATTTTGTAATGGTAATATGCAGCTTTGTTCGTGGAAATGTGATGTATATTCTGTCAAAATTGATTTCAAAGAAAGGGATGCAGATTGCCGACTTTCCAAGAGAAATTTTGGGTGTGCTGGTTATGGTATTTACCTTTACGGTGTTGAATTGTTGCTTTGTTATTCTTTTGTCATTGGAAGCTGGCGGTGAAAAAAGCCTGCTTATGTGTGCCAGTATTGTAATTTCCATTGTCCTGACAGATTATTTTATGCTGTATATGATGGAACGTTTTAATTATCTTGTGCAAAAACAGTATGAGGATGCAATGTACAGGGAAGAAATGCACTATAAAGACATCTATTATGAAGAAGCAGAAAAACAGAATAAGGAAGTGCAGAAGTTAAAGCACGATATGAAACATAAATTGCATGAACTGTATCATCTGGTGGAAAATAGTGATGGGCAGGAACTTTCAGAGAAAATCGGTGCGATGTGCATGGAATTTGAGCAGATAGATGAAAAGCAGTATTCTGATAATCCAATCGTAGATTCTGTGCTCCGCATTAAATTTGGCAGGGCAAAGGCAAGGGGAATAAAAGTAGAAACATCTATTCGTATTCCAAAGCAGATGCAGCTTGATCACGGGGATATAGGTGTATTGTATGGAAATCTTGTGGATAATGCGGTAGAAGCCTGTAGTAAGGTGCCGGAGGGACAGCGTTTTGTAAAGATTGAAAATAAGTACCAGTCCGGGATTTTGCTTCTTATAATAACAAACAGCAAAACAGGAAAGAAAAATAAAAGCCTGAAAACAACCAAGAAAGATAATATCAGACATGGGCATGGTGTTCAGAGTGTTCGTAAAGTGGTAGAAAAATACAATGGAACGGTCAGTTTTACAGATAAAGGGGATATATTTGAGGTTTCTGCAATGCTCTATGGAATTGAAGTGAAGGAATAAATGCAAAGCGTTACACTTAAATGTCAATCTGTTACACTTTGACGGATTTTCCTGTAAAGTATGATATAGTGCATTCATCAAATGAAAAGGAGGACATACATATATGTCAAAATTAAGAAGATTGATGAACCGACTCAGTCATGGAGCATTAAGCAGCGTGGCAGCACTTGCCCTTACGGTAACTGCAACAAATATGAACCGTTGCTGCTGGTTTATTTTCGGACAGGACAAGTTACCGGATAATGCGAAAAAACTTAGAAAATTTTAAGGTGGTAACAGGGTATGATTGCTAAATTTGCAAAGAAGATAAATGAAATATTGATACAAAAGGGGATTGTGCAAAAAGAGGATGCAGAACTGTACCAATATGGGATAGAAAATGGTATTGTTGTTGCAGGAAACCTTTTGGCTTCTGGAATATTTGGCATTGTGACGGGGAGACCGGGACTTGTTCTGGTCTTCCTGTTATTTTATGCCTCGTTGAGAAGCTATAGTGGGGGCAGCCACTGTAAGAGTAGAATCGGCTGTTTTTTGATATCAATGGCAATTTTATTTATTCCGGTTTATACATATGAGCCTGTAATGAAAAATGTTCCTAATGCCGTGATTTTATTGATCGGAGTTCTTGCAGTGGTAATTATTATTGTCCTTGCCCCAGTGGAAAGTATCAATAAACCGCTTGATGAGGAAGAAAGAAGGTATTATGCAAGGGTAACACATTGCATAACGGCATTACAGGTATGTGTTCTTATCATTTTGTTTTGTCTGGATCTGCAAGATTATTTTTATGCTGGGTATGTGAGTATAGTCCTGATAGCAGTATTTATGGTTATGGGAAAGATTGCAGTGAAACGATATGTGCAATAGCAAAATGTATTAAAAATAGGTATTGATATATAATTTTGTAGACGAACATGGAATATTACAAATATAGAGTAGTGGTTAAAATTTTGGATGAAAATGCCGAAATATAATAAAAAATAGGAAAATATACAAAAAATAATCCAACCAAATGAAAGAAGTATGTCAAATTTGTGTGTGGAAGGGGATGAGCATATGTTCACAATTGCTATATGTGATGATGAAAGACATTTTAGAAAACGGATTCATGATATTTTAATAGAATATATGAACGAAAATGATATATTGTACGAAATTGATGAATTTGAATCAGGAAAGGATTTTATAAGTTTAGGTATCAATCTGGCAAAGTATGATATTGTTTTTCTGGATGTAAATATGGATGAACTGGATGGAATGGAAACTGCGCAGAAAATAAGAAAAGTCAGCAATGATGTTTTTATAGTTTTTGTTACAGCATTTATTACATGTGCCCCTCAAGGATACAGCGTAGGAGCTATAAGATATATTTTGAAAAATAATGTAAATTTTCCAGAATTAATATTTGAGTGTATGGATGCAATCAGCTTGAATATGAATTATGTAGCCCAAAAGAAGAAATTTAACTTTAATGAGGGTGCAAAGGTTGTAGCATTAGAGCGTTTGTTATACATAGAGAGCAGATTGCATAAACTGGAATTTTACATTATGGAGGACAAGTTAAAAAAATATTCAATATATGGCAAACTAGATGAGCTGGAAAAAGAGTTGCAAGGTAATGATTTTATCCGGATACATCAAAGTTATCTGGTTAATATGAAGCATATTGAGAAAGTCAGCCGGTATGAGGCGTTATTGAACAATGGTATTAAGTTGGAAATTCCAAAAGCACGATATAAATTTGTTGAAGAAACATTTGTTTCGTATAAAGGAGAATTGTAGATGCTGATTAGTTACATTCAAAGTATTATGATGATAATATTGGAGGTAATATGCTGCAAAATATTTTTTGAAAGTTTTGCTGAAAAGAGATCAAAAAATAATTATAGAAATTATAGTATTATTTTAGGAATTGTGGTATGTGAATATGTAATAGCTTCATTATTTTATGATAAGTTTATCTTGAAACAAATATTGGCTATAGTTGCTGTTGCGGTGTTTATGTGCTTTTATTTTAAAGTTCATTTCGGAAAAGCAATAATCTTATCATTATTATTTCAGGCATTACTGCTTTCTGTAGACTATTTTACACTATGGTTAAATGTTTCTCTTTTTGATAGTATAGCAGAAATTAGCAGGTTGCATTTTGTAGGTGGAAGTTTAATAATGGTTTTGGGAAAAATAATTCTTTTCCTAGTTGTTTTGCTTATCAGGAAGAAAGTAGGAGGGGAGTCCTCGGATGTTTTAAGAAGTATAGATTGGCTTCGATTTATTTTTTTCCCAGTTTTTACAATCTTCACAGTTATTGCATTGATCATAACATCTGGAAACATTGAGAATCAAAAGCAGGAAAATGTATTCTTGGTTATAGCATTGTGTTTAGCAGGGATGAATATAGTTGTGTTCTATATGATAAATGATATATTAAAACGTGAAATTATGATTCGTGAAAATGAAGTGTTTCAACTGAAAGCACGAAATCAGACAGACATGTACCGTTCTATTTCAGAAAATTTTGTTAAACAACGGAAAAAAACACATGAATATAAGAACCAGATTATATGCATTGAGTCTTTGATAGAGATGGAAAATTATGATGAACTAAAGGATTATGTGAAAAGTATAAGCGGAAATTTGAGTACAGAGTTAGATTATATTAAAACAAATAATGTGATTATTGATGCTATATTAAATAGCAAATATAAGGAAACATTGGATAAAGGCATTGTATTTATCTTTCAAATCAATGATCTATCAGGAATTAAAATGTGTGATGAGGATATTGTTGTTATATTATCGAATCTTTTGAATAATGCAATAGAGGCTTGTGAAAAGTGTTCAGGCAAAAAAATTATGAAAATGAAACTGGTTAAAGAGAAAGACAACATTATTATATCTGTAAAGAATACATATGATGGTAAACTTAATATTAAAGATGGAGAAATACAGACCTCAAAGAAATATGAAATGGATGAGCATGGGGTTGGAATAAAAAATATAATTGAGGTTATAACAAAATATCAAGGCTCTTATGCTATGCGAAACGATAATAATGAGTTCTACTTCTCAGTTATATTGCCAAACTAAGATGAACTTTAAAAAAGTGATTTGCTTCCAGTAAATCAGTTTTTGTCATTTTCTGCAAAAAAAGGTCATTTTCTGCAAGGAACATTGAATGTGTTATTGGAAGTGCTTATGATAAAGATGTATTTGGGGTATTCAAACAAGGAGGATTAAGTATGAAACACATTAGAAAATTTTTTCAGACAATTATGGTAATGGCATTAGCTGTTTGCTTAACAAGTATGCCGGTAATGGCTCAGGAGGTAACCGATTATGATGTGGTACAGCAGGAAAATGAAGCTGTGACATATGCCTCTGTTCCGAGTGGTTATACACGTGTAGCTACATACAGCAGATCTCCACAGACATATTATTTGGGAACAACATCTGTGCGGAGTACATCTACATTCCAGTTGTATCTGCCGAATGAAAATCGTCAGGATTGGATTCAGGGGAATGTTAAATTTACTCCTGTAGGCAGCGGTACAACGAAAGAATTTGGATTCACAAATTTGTCGGGTGAATATAAGACTTTTGATTTATCCGAACTTACACCGGGGACGACATATCAGGTAAGAGTGTATGCGTATGCATTTGGTACTTCAAATAAAGCTACGGCGTATTACAAAATGAACTATTAATGTATATTTAAAATAAGAATATCCTGAATATAAAAGAATTGACGGTTGCATTTTATGAATTTTAATACTTCTGAAATGAAACCGTTAATCTTGATTTTGAGGATGGCTTAAATTATTAAAATGTGTAAATGCTAATAAGAGAATATAATGTTAGGAGGAATGTAAGAAGATGATCGGAAGTATAGGAGCGGATAACCGTTATTCTACAAAATATAACAACTTAAAGTCAAACAGGGAATCAGATAAGTGGGGTGGTACTTTGACGCAGACGGTAGATAAGAATACTAGCAGTAGAGCTGATGTCAATCGTGCTAAGAAAAGTACAGCGATGGATTCTTATCTGGTACTATCAGGAAATGGTGTAAATAATTTGAAACAGGCGTATTCACAGTATGAATCTGAAAATTATAGAATTGTACCCGACAACGAAGCAGGATGTTTTGATATATATAATAAAGACGGTGAGCGTTTGGGTGCATTTTCCTATTCCGATATAAAAATAAGACAGGATGAAATAACAGGAAAGCAGTTTTTGATTTCTGAGCATGGAACGATGAATTACGACGCTTTGGTTTTAGACGATGAACTAAAAGATGCATTGCAGAATGTAATGGATAAAGATGCGTTGGATGTGGAAACATTGCAAGGATTTACATTAAATATACATTCAGGTACTGGCATCCAGTATTTAGTAAAAGACGGTGAAGAAGGAAGAGGTGGCAAGGTTCTTCTGCAAAATGAAGCAGATCGGAAGAAGTATGAAGAATTAGCGGAGATGTATTCTGATAAATATCCTAACTTAATTGAGAGTCGGGAAGAAGGTTTTATCTGGGCTGATTTAGAGATTAGAGGAATGGCAAAACGGACAGATCAGGGAATTATATCCATAGGAGCTGATGGAATGTCATACAGTGACAATGAAAATTATAAAAACAATTGGAGTGTCCGGTTTTCTGGTGCTATGTATGAAAAGCTGTATGAATGGTTTCAGAATAACAAGGATAGCATGGAGGAAATTCATAAATTTTCTACATGGCAAAAAGTTTTTGATGAAATTGGTGGGACATACGAAAGAGTCTGGTCTAAAGAGGAACTGGATCAAGGATATTTGAATAATTAAAATATGTAATGTTATGCTAAGTATCGTTTTTAATTCTACATATGGAACCTTAGAAAAGTGATTTGCTGCAAGCAAATCACTTCTTTTTTGTCATTTTCTGCAAAAAAAGGTCACTTTCTGCAATGGATATTGTTTTGTAAACAGATAAAATTATACTTAATTTGGCAGGAGGCATAACTATGATTGAAAAAATAGCGGATGATTTAATTGGTCAGATGACGGAAGCAAGGTTAATTGACAAAGAGATGGAAGCAAGATATGTTTATGTTTTTATCTGTTGGATAGAGAAATTTATTACTGTTGGCAGTATTATCGTAATCAGTTTGATGTTTCACAAGCTGCTCCCAACTATATTTTTTCTTGTGTTTTTCTTAGAATTAAGAAAGAAAACTGGCGGATATCATCTGGACAAGTTTTATAGATGTTATTTAGCATCCATTGTTTCTTATTTAGTTATTGTGATTATAAGTGAAAAATTGTCAGAATATCCACAATGGTTATTTGCAATAGTACTACTTGCTATAACAGGGATAGGATTGATTGGTACAGCGAATCATCCTAATATGCACATGACATCAGAGGAATTGATGGAATCGAAAAAATCCGCGAGGACTATTGTTTTACTTGAGGGGTGCATAATACTTGGCTGTGTTCTGTTAGATGCAGATATGGTTTACATTAGTTATATGGCAATAGCTGTTATATTATGTGCAGCTTTGCTGTGTATAGCAAAAATTTTTAAACAGGAGGTGAAAGAATGAAGAAGGTTAATAAGAAAGTGTTGAAGGTTGTAGAACATGTCATGAGAAATGAAGCTGTATATGGAATAGATAGATTCCCGCCTGCATGCATGGGAATATTTCATCAGCCGAAACGCCCAATCAGCCAGAAAAAAGTGAAAAAAAATTAGCTGGCGTATTTTACTATTATATTTGTAGCCATAGGTGCTATAGGAATTTAATTGCTTATTTTAAAGTAAGAAGTATAAAAAGGAGGAATGGTAGTATGTTTAAGAAAATTAAAAAAGTAGTAGCTTTTGCATTGGCTTTAACTATGCTAATGGGAATGAGTACAGTCGCATTTGCGGCAGAGAGAGAAAGTGAAGTTCCAGAGTTGACAAAAGTTGACGGAATGACGGTGGCTATTGATGAGGATAATGACAATGGCATCAGTCCTTTGTGGTGGTCTGGTAATGGTCCGGCTCCACAAGTAACTAAAATCGAACTTTATAATCATGGTTTGTTAGATAATGGAAACTATTGTGTCATCATCAAGGTTTATGGATATGGAAGTGATACTACAACTTTTAACGGAAGAAGTATTTCGTGGTTTAAACAGCAGCCGTTTATAATTTCAGGTAATGGTGCGGATGGCTTTTATTACTGGTATGATTGCGGAAAAATAACAGCACCTGGTAATTATACATTTACTACAAAATTTAGATCGACCAATTTCCCATATGGTGAGAAATCCTTTTCATGTGTATTCAAAAAAAGTTAAGGCAGGAAGTGGGCTAGAATATAGAGAGATTTTTAAGCTGATTGGAGGAACAGAAGTATGAACATTTGTTCTGGTCTAAATACGGTATCTTCAATGTACCGCCAACAAAAAGGCAATAATATGAAAGCCCCTGTATCTGCGGAAAAGACATTTTATACGGCTGAAACACCAAAGGTATACCAGATATTCACAACAGATAATATGTTGTGGACAGGAGGTAATGGTACAGGTCTTTCCTATTGCCTTAAATATGCGGATGATTCGACGGATGAAAATCCAGTGGTGTTAGCGAAAGGTGTGGATGAAAACGGAAAAGAGTTTGAACAAAGAATTTATATCAATGACGTTGATCCATCAAACGCCACAGTAGTCGAAATGCGTGCATTGGAGGCACATTACAAAGTGGAGAAGCAGGGAGGTTTTACGTCTTTGCCGCTTGAAGTTGGTAATATGGGGCTTAATGACAGAAGAGATTTTATTTCAATGTTTAAAGAATGCATAGAAGATTTAAACAAATTGGGAAGGTTTGATTTATCGTTGCTTTGGACGAAAAGTATGGATGATTATCTTGATTTGACAAGTGCAAATAGTAAGTATAAATAGTGCTTAGTCATTTGAACATATGAGAAAAAGAAAACTTGGACTTCATAGGAGAGAGTAGCTGGGTTCTGACTGAGAGAAGAATCATATGATTTCTATGATTATTTAGCGGGTAATAATATTGGAGTTATTATATGTTAATTTGAAAGGAGATTTTAAAATGAAGAAGGTAAAAAGTTTAAAGGCGTTGGTGTTGAGTTTGATGTTATGTTTGGCAATGGGAACAACTGCGTTTGCAAGTGAAGTGTCCACTCAGGGACAGGCTGCCCCTAATGCAAATAAGGCAGTAGAAGTAAGCGATTGTGGCGATTTGGACGTAGTACCTGCTTATGATGACGCCGTTGCTCTTGCAGATACGATTCAGTATGATGCAAATAGAACCATTACAAGAAGCAATTCCAAAAGCGGTGTATTCAACGGAAATTATTATTACACCATTAATAACTCAAGTGTTACAAAGTTGTGCTTAGATGTTTATATGCCTAATGAAAGTGGAACAGATTATCTTCAGGGAACAATTACTCTTGTAGGAAATGACGGAACAAGTGCACCGGTACAAATTGCTAACTATTCAGGAGATTCATGGACACTGACATTTACAGGTGTTAAGGTAGGCGTTAGATACCATTTCCATTATGAGTTGTATTCTGTTGGGGCTTCGCAAGTAGGCTATATTGCTTCTGCAGCTTATGCACAATAATAGATGCTTGAATATGGGATATTAAGCAAGCACAACAGAATATTTTCATTGTATGTTGCATTTTATAGCAATCTGGCATAAAGTGCAACATACTATAATAAGAAAATTAGATTATATTGCTGCTGGAGGGATTATAAATATGGTAAATATGGTAAATACCGCTGTAAATAACAATATTTATGCAGGAAAAAAAACTAGTTCAAAATATAACCAGCCACAGGCTTTTCAACAAAAGGAAGTGTTAGAGATACCGGATGTTGCAGCAGTTAACAAATATGCAAATGTTCAAGAAATCTATGAGGAATTAAAATATAACGTGCCATGTAGAGTAGATGAACAGGGGCAGGATGAAATTGCTGAGAAAGAAATTCAAAATGATGAACCAGAAATAAGCAATGATTCTAGTGAAAAAATGACAGTATGGTATCAGGGTGTTCCTTTGAAAGAGTGGGCATTAACTGATCCTAAATACACGGATTCAGAAACGGGAATTTCATGGTATATTAGAGATGGAAAATATCCGTATATGCTAGGTGAGGATGCAGAGAAGTTCCGAAAACTTTGTGAAGAATCCGGAGAGTTTGCGCTAAAGAAATTTGCGGAAATGACGGGATTAATACAGAAATTAGATGACAATACAGTAGCGTATGTGGGTGATAACGGAATTGCAGTTAAATCTAAAGATGGGAAAGAGATGTTTGTGGACACATCAGGCTTGTCATATGATATTGTTATGGATATGTTCAGAAATTTGCCTAGAAATGGGAATTTTTTCAGCAATAAGTATTGGTCAGATAATATACAAAAAGCACAGGCTCGGAGCTGATGATACGTTATATTGCAAGAGTGTGTATGCTTAGACTCCGATAGGAGAAAGCAGATTGGTTCTGATTGACAGAAGAATCATATGATTTCATCATTAATTTGGCAGGCAATAATATTCAAATTATTGCCTACTAATTTTTACCAAAATTCTTCTAATACCGTTTTTGGACTAGAAATGAAAAGAAAATGAATATATCGAAAGAAGAATCTGAAAAGTTAGAAAATAATTGGAAGATTGGTTTAATTGTAGTATAATATTAAAAGAGTAGTATGCATCATTTATATAGAGGGAGTGATATTTATAGATAACCAAAAACTTTCAACATTATTTTGGACATGGGGAGCATATGTTTTTTTACCTATAAACATTGTCATTGGAACTATGCTTTTTTCAAATGGGGCTTCTATTGAGGAAGTACTATTATCGTCGGTTATTGCTTTGATAATAATGATGATTTTGGCTTATCCTGCAATTCGTTTATCTTCAGCATATAGAATGAACTATTCTGAATGCATTAGATATTTTATAAAGAATAAGAGTTTGAGTAGAATATTGATAATAATAATACCAGTATTAAATATTGTAAGCGCCTAGTTTCAGGGTGGATTTAAAATCATCACAAAATTTGCCATAATTATAGATGATAGATGCCAGCATTTTACTACAGTATCGGCGCTAGATACTATAAATGCGAGCGTTTTACTATAACTATGGAGGTTTCCTGTATGAAAACGCAAAGACGCACAGCAGACGAACAATATCAACTTATCATGGAATGCCGCAGCAGCGGTCTTAGTGACTACCAATGGTGTACAGAACATAACATCAATCCCGGCACCTTTTACAACTGGGTTAAAAGACTGAGAAAAAAAGCTTGTTATGATATCCCCTCTGCCACAGGACGCGGCGATTATAAGCCAGCCCTTAAACCGGATGTTGTAAAACTTGAGGTGATACCTGATCATCAAAACCCGGGCATTCCAACTGTCGAAAGCACAATGCTTCCGCTGGAAGAACCCTGCCCCGCCATCGAGGTCATGCTTGGGACTGTTTCAATAAAAATTTCAAATGATGTTGACCCGAAGCTGCTGTCACAGATCCTTAAAGCTGTGACAGGGACATGTTAGGAGACATCACTGTCGCAGACGAGATTTATGTGATCTGTGGTTATACAGATATGCGCAAGTCCATTGATGGATTATGCGCTGTCGTAAAAGACCAGCTGAATATGAACCCTTCCAGGCCAAATGCAATCTATCTCTTCTGTGGCAGACGTAGTGATCGAATAAAAGTGCTTCTTCATGAACGTGAAGGATTTGTACTTTTATATAAGCGACTTGATGCCAACGTAGGAAAATACCGTTGGCCGCGCAACCGTAATGAGGTAAAACCCATTACATGGAGGCAGTTTGACTGGCTTATGTCAGGTCTTGAAATCGAGCAGCCAAAGGCGATAAAAAGTACCGGAAATGCTTGATTTTTCAGGATTTTTCGCTTGTTTTATGGTATAATTGAACCATAGAAAAGAAGCGAAAAAACAATGCCTTCAGGAGTAAGAGATATCCAGTTCTTAGAGCTTAAGGATACTATTTCACAACTGAATAATACAATCAGCACTCAGAACGAGCTTATCCGTTCCCTGCAGAAAATGCTGCAGGAACGTGATGCCAAAGACAGCGAAAAGGATCAAAAACCTGTCATAGAGGCTTTTTTGTCATGGCTTGACCAGCTGCATCCGGAATCAGGAGACAGGCTGATCAAGGCAATCAACTATTCCAATGGTTGCCGTCCGTTTATGATGAACTATCTGAAAGATGGTGCATGCAGCCTGAGTAATAATCTCAGTGAGAACAGCATTCGACCATTGGTAGTTGGCCGTAAGAACTGGCTTTTCTGTGATACACCAGCCGGGGCAGATGCCAGTATGAAAATCTATTCTATGATAGAAACGGCAAAAGCCAATGAACTTGATCCACTTAAATATCTGAGCTTCCTTCTAGAGCATCGTTCTGGTGCTGAAATGTCAGACGAGGAATTGGAACAATTTGCCCCGTGGAGTAAATTGGCTCAGGGAACTTGTAAATAAAATGTAGTGAAATACTCGTATGTCTGGCATCCTAGCGCGGGGTGTCAGATTTCATTTATAGGGTACGCCCTAAAACTATGCGCTTACCATTTATAGTTATAAAATATATAATAATATAAACTTAAACTTTTTCTAATACAATTATGGAGGGAATTATGGAAATTATTAGTGTAGAACATTTGAAAAAATATTATGGTAAAGTGCCAAATCAAACAAAAGCGGTAAATGATATAAGTTTTTCTGTACAGAAAGGAGAATTTGTTTCCATAATTGGTAGTTCTGGCAGTGGAAAATCTACGTTACTTAATATGATTGGCGGATTAGACACTCCAACTTCAGGGAATGTATATATTTTGGGGAAAGATATTACTTCTATGTCTGAGGACGAATTGACATTATTTCGTAGAAAAAATATAGGATTTATTTTTCAAAATTATAATTTGATTCCTGTTTTAAGTGTCTATGAAAATATAGTTTTGCCAGTAGAACTTGATGGGAGAAAAATAGATAAAGATTTTTTAGATGATGTTTTAGATATACTTTCATTAAAGGAGAAAATCTTTAATCTTCCGAATACGCTCTCTGGAGGACAACAACAGAGAGTGGCTATTGCTCGTGCTATTATATCGAAACCGGCTGTTATATTAGCAGATGAACCAACTGGAAATTTGGATAGTAAAACGAGTGGAGATGTGATAAAGCTTTTAAGAACAGTCAACCAGCGTTTTGAACAAACGCTGATTATGATTACACATAATTTGGAAATAGCTCAGTTGTCGGATCGCATAATAAATATTATAGATGGAAAGGTAGATATATGAAAAAAAATTTTTATTATAAAATGAATTTAAGGCGTATATGGGGATTGTCTAAGAAAATTTTTTTGTCAATCTATATCGAAATGTTGTGGTAATTATTGCGGTAGTTTTGTCCACTTTTATGTTGACATCTGTGTTTAGTGTTGGATTTAGTTATATAGAGACAGCACAATTACAACAAATTCGTGCGATGGGGACAACGGCTCATGTGGCTATTAATAACCCTAGTGATTTGCAAGTATCTGAGATAAAGAAATCAGATTCGATTAAAGATATTGGGATTTCTCAACATTTAGGACAAATTGACGGTTTGGAAGATGAAGATTTGTTGCTAGGGCTAAATTGGATAGATGAAAATGAATGGAACCTTCATAGGATGCCCACTATTTCAGATGTTGTTGGAAACTATCCTGTTACAGAAAATGAAGTAATGATACCTACATGGATTTTAGAGCGTTTGGGAATAACAAATCCACAAGAAGGTATGTCTATTTCTTTGTCGTATCATTTGGATGACGATGATTCTATTAAGACGCAAGAGTTTATTTTGGCGGGATACTATACAGACTACTCTCAAGTTAGGACTAATGACAAAGGAAGCATTTACGTTTCAGAAGAATTTAAAAATAAGGCTGCTATCTCTACTGGTAAAGTAGTTATGGTGTCTTTTGAAGATACAGGAGATATTCAAAAAGAGTGTGATAGGTTAAAGGACAAGGTGAAATTTTCTTCAACACAGAGTTTTGAAATTGTACCTGTAACACAAGTGAACAGCCAAGTATTAATTATAGGCATTGTCTTTATACTATTATTCATATTTATTAGCGGCTATTTGTTAATACATAATGTTTTATATATTAGTATAGTTAGAGATATCCGCTTTTTTGGTCAACTTCGATTAATAGGATTTACCAAAAAAGAAGTACGAAAAATTGTTTATCAGCAAGTTTTGTATATTACTGTTATTGGAATTCCGATAGGCTTGATATTGGGAGCTGCAGTATCTTTTGGTATCGTGCCATATAGTTTAAATGTGCTATATTCGGGGAATAAAGATTTAGGATTGCAAATTTCGTTCTCTCCGTTCGTTTTTATAGGAGCCACAATATTTTCTTTTGTCACTGCAAGAATAGGGTGTGTTAAACCTGCGAAAATAGCCGCCCAGGTTTCTCCTATTGCGGCAATGTCATATAATGATGTGGATTCGAAAAAATTGTATAAGCGTAGGAATAAGGTATTTAGATTAACAAGAATGGCGTTTCAAAATATTTTTCGCTCTAAAAAAAGCGCAATATTGGTTATTTCTTCTTTGTTTTTAGGGCTGGCGTTATATTGGATAGCAACGTCTTTATTGTCGAGTATTAGTCCGGAAAACTTTATACAGCAATGGGGTGAAAGCGACTTTGCAATTACTTATAGTATTCATGATGATGGAAGTCCAATCACGGCAGATATGCTAGAAGATATTAAAAATATCTCTGGAATTCAAAACTTAAGAGTTACCTATGTTGCCAAAGAACGTGTTACTTTTGATGTGCAGTATGATGAGGAGGTATTTGGCGCATATGTGGATTCATTAGAAGGAAAAGCAGGTATAGACTTTTCTTCTTCTGAAAAACGCGAATCATATACGGAGAATTTTTATAGTGGTGTTTATGGAATTGATAATAGTTATATAGAAGAATTAAATAAAACACTTGAACATCCTATTGATCTAGAGGCGTTTCAAGATGGTAAGATTGTTGTGCTTCAGACAATTACAAATGAGGATGGGGAAAATTTAATTCAACCTAATCAGATTATTACTATAAAAACTAAAGGGGCCGAGACGGAGTTTGAAGTTGCTGATGGTTTTTTTAGCGCTGATTTTCAAGGAGGGAGGGGAAATGAAAAAGGAACAGCCCCGGATTTATATATAAGCAAAACGGCGCTTGAAGGTTTAACTTCTCAAATTAAAATTTTTCGAATTGCATTTGACACTGATGGAAAACATGATGATGAAGTTTTAATGCAACTTCAAACGATTGCTTCTTTGAATTCGGATATTCAAATAATATCTAGGATTGAAAAAGCTAAAGAGATGGAAGGTTACATTTTGACAACTAAAGTTTTAACGATAGGATTGTCTTTTATATTTTTGCTAGTAGGAATACTTAATTTTGTTACAACAATGATTACGAGTGTAAATAACCGAAAACAAGAATTTGCAATTTTGGAAAGTATTGGTATGACGCATAGACAGCAATTAAAGATTTTATTGATTGAGGGATTTTATTATTGGATAATTTCATTTATATTATTGCTTATAGTAGGAAATGGAATATATATTCCCTTGTATTTTTGGTTTAAGCAAATTGTTTCGTATGCTTCTTTTAAAATGCCGTATGCTTCTTTGTTAATTGTTTTAATAATTATTTTTATGGTATGTTTAGTAACGCCGTTTTTTGCATATCAAAGCATTTTAAAAGATAGGCTGATTGAGCGAATTAATAAGCAATAATTTCTTCGCAGATGGAATTTGAGTGTAGATTAGATAGAAGATTTATTACTTTTTAAAAATAAAAGTCCAATCAGGAGTTTGCGATTCAAGAGAATCCATAACCATGATTATGGCTTTTGCTTATTGGTAAACGTGGCTATTTAGTAAGGACAAACTCGCTGTATATTATATATTGTTTTTTAAAATGTTATAATTAATCATATTGGTATGAGTAAAAAATGGTTATTATATAATCTTTGAGGGGGTTGCAAATGGAATTAAAAACTTTTTTGAAACGTTTACTAAAAATAGTAGATATAGAGAAAAAAAGTATATTGTTAATCAGATAAAATGTTTTTCTTTCTTAATGATCTATACAATTGCTTCTGTAATATTTCCTAGTTTTTTAAGCAAAATTGTTGATCTGGGAGTTGTTATGGGAGATGTTTCAAATATAGTGTTGTATACTACTGAGATGTTGATTTGCGGGATATTAATGGTAATTTTCTATTATTTGCAAAAAGTATTTTTTTTTAAATTCGGTAATGATATAGTATTAAGGACAAAACAAAAATTATATAAAAAGCTTAATACAGTTGATATTCAATTTTGGAACCAGTACAAAGTAGGGGATGTACTCACAATTTTAGATAATGACATAGAAAAATTGCAAGAACTACTAACATCTGATATCAGCGAATTGGTAGTAAATATTTGTTTGTGTATAGGGATTAGTTCATATATAATTATATTAAATCCTAAAATTGGTATTTTGGTTGTTGTAATGTCAATTATATTTGCATTTATTCAGCGAAAAGTGGCAAATAAGAGTAAAGAACGTATGAAAAAGTTGAGAGTGACTATGGGAGATTTTAACTCATTTTCCACTGAAACCATTAATAATATGCCTTCATTACAAATGACGGGAAAAACTCAATATATAAAAAAAATGTATGCAGATAAATGTGATGAACTGGCTAAAGAAGGATTAGATTTTACGAAAACCATGTGTACTGTTGGAATGACAGGAATGTCTTTTAATGTTCTTGCAATTGTTATTGTATTAATTTTAGGTGCTGTTGATGTTTCTAATAATTTGATTTCTGTTGGTTTGTTGTTTAGTATGACTATTTATGTGCAAAGATTATATAGTCCTATAGTATCAATAGGAAATATGTTTGTTAAAATAAAAAATTTCTTTCCTTTATTAGATAACATTTATAATGTAATGTTTAATGAAAAAAATATAATCAAGGGAGATTATAAACACAGCAGCGAGCTTATGGGAAATATTTCTTTTGATAATGTATGGTTTGGTTATAACAATGAAAGATTTATATTGAAAGGATTTACCGAAACGTTTAATAGAGGAGAAATCATTGGTATCGTAGGGAACAATGGAAGCGGAAAAACTACATTAGTCAGATTGTTGACTAAATTGTGTACTGTCGAACGTGGCAAAATTGAGATTGATGGAATTGATATTAACACATTTGATATGGAATATTTGCAGACGCAAATAGGCGTTATGACTCAAAATAGCTATTTGCTGGCTGAAGAGTTTAATAATATTCTAAAGAGTGAAAAAGAATTAAATAAAATGAAAAAATTTTTGGAAGAAATGAACTTTTACGAATCAGGAAACAGTATATTAAAAGGTAATTTTGAAGTAAAAGAAAATAATTTAAATATATCAGGAGGGGAGGCTCAAAAATTAGCTCTTTATAAGCTTTATTTGGATAATAAGCCGATTTGTGTTCTAGACGAGCCGACTGCTGCCTTGGATTCTAATAGTGAAGAGAAGATGATAGAGTTTATTAAAAATCATTTTAAAGAAAAAACTGTAATTATTATAACTCATAAACCACAAATTTTAAAAATTTGTAATCGGATAATAAAATTGGAATTGTATGAAGGGGGTAAGATGACAGTATGAAATTAAGTATTTGGGTAACTAAGACATGTAATATGGCCTGTAGTTATTGCTATGAAGAAGGACTTATAAGAGAGGATACTGGTGTTTGCGAAATTGATTATATCGAAAAAACAATAGAGTTTATTAATACAATGTGTTATAAGATCGCCTCTAAAAAAATATTCATTAAATTTTTTGGTGGAGAACCCTTAATTAAGTTTCCTTTTATTAAAAAATTTGTTGAGATTGCAAATGAAAAAATTGATGACAAAATCACTCCTTTTTATTCTATAACAACTAATGGAACATTAATGACGGATGATATGCTTATTTGGTTAAAAAAAAATAATGTGGAATGTGCATTAAGTATAGACGGTGATGAAGAGATATATAGCATAAATAGACGATATAAAAACCGATCATCAGCGTGGCGCGATGTCGATGATCTCATTCCGCGATTGTTTGATGCAAGTTTAAAATTGTCTGCGAGAGTGACCTATAATTCAAAAACTGTTTCAAAACTTAGTAGTAGTTGTGAATATTTGATAAATCGTGGCTTTACAGTGTTGAAAGTTGTACCAGATTATTTCGATTCTGAATGGAGTGACAAGTCATTGGAGATTCTCGAAGGACAATTAAGAGAAATAGATAAGATAAGAAATATAAGAAAGAATGCATATATAAACCTAGATGATGATGAATTGTTTATCGGTAGACGGGGCTGCGCGGGAGGTTATAGCATGTTTAGTATTGATTTGGGGGGGAATGTTTATCCTTGTACATATGTTATGGATGATAAACAATTTCTTTTAGGAAATATAGAAAACGTTTCAGAAATTGAACCGCGATATACAGATGGAACGTCTTTGAATAGGGAAGATTGTGTTGGATGCAGATATTTTAAATGTTGCAAAAGTGCTAGCTGTTTATATGGAAATTATAAAATGACAGGGTACTTGAATAAAACTAATTCTTTCTTTTGTGGATATAGAAAGATATTGTATCGAATAAATGAGGAAAAGTTATGAAAAATATCAATAGTATATTTTTTTCGAAGTATACGAGAGTATTAATAAATGGTAATGAATGTATTGTTGGCAATATTGCTTTTGATGGAAGATGGATCAAAATGTCGCATTCTCTTTATAAAGATTTGGTGCAAAAGTCTCAAAATAATATATCTTTACTATCTGAAAAAGAAAAAAAATATATAAATGCATTTCGGGAAGTAGGTATTTGCATTGATAATGCAGAAAAGGATGAGTTACAATTATATCCTTCGGATATAACCATTGAGATAACAACTCAGTGTAATTTGGCATGTAAACATTGCTCGTATTCCTTTGGTGGGAAAAAATATAGAGAAATGCCAATTGATATGATAAAAGCTATTTCAAAATGGTCGGAAGACAATAAAGTGAAAAGAATATTATTAACAGGCGGTGAGCCATTTTGCCGGAAAGATATAGTCGATGTATGTAAAGTGATTAAGCAGAATTTTACTGGGTCATTAGAAATAATTACAAACGGAACTTTGGTAACTGATGAGTACATCGAGCTTATAATGAAGTATATTCATGCTTTACATATTAGTTTAGATGGATATGATGAAAACAGTGTGAGCATGATACGGGGAAAGGGTGTATATAATAAAGTTATTGCATTAATTAATAAACTGAAGATGTGTGGGTATGAAAGAATTACTTTATCATGTGTAAGTGTTGGCGATGATAATTCTGAAATAATAAAGTTCAAAGAGTTATCTGAACGATTACATATTAAGCCGGTTATTAGACAGCTTAATATAAAAGGACGGCAGAAGAAAATTTTGCGGAGGATCCTATGGAATTGCGTATTATGCATAATCTGACTGAAAAAGGACTTACATTTAAATGTTTATGTAACCATCAATATCGTTCTATTTTTATTAATACTTATGGAATAGTGTTTTCATGTGCTGCATTAAGAGAGGAAGAATTAGGAATTGGAAGTTTTATAGTTTCGGAACACAAGATACATATAGACGGTTTGTTTGCAAAACCTATAGTTGACAAAATCGCTCCATGTCAAAATTGTAATGTACGGTATTTTTGTGCGGATACTTGTATTTCAAGAAATAATGTGATATACTCAAACAATAAAAAACGTGTTGAGAGGTGTCATATTAAAAAGAATAAATTGGAAAAAATTGTGTGGCACACTGATAATGATTTGTAATTTAATTTACAAATAAAATTTTAAAGAAGGGAGGAGTTATCATGGAAAACAAAGAAAAAGAACTTGAAGTTGAAATCAAAGGTTATGGATGTGACGATGATTGCGAACAGTATTTTGAGAAAACAGCATCAAAAAATTGTGGCTGGAAAGAAACTGATAATACTTGGCCACTGTGGTAGAAAGTATCAGGTAAACATGTAAATGAGTAAGAAATGGGTGCCCTAGAAGTCTTTGTAAAACCAATATTATACAAGCCATAGAACATTTGATAAGGTGTATTTTGGGGTTGTAGTATGTGGTGCGAGAGACTTTTAGGGCATTCTTTTTAATTAGTGAGTAGGTGTAAATAACTTCAATGAAAATTGCTGTGTTAGATAGTGGGTTTGATTTTAGTCAACCATTACAGAATAAAATTACTAATATAAATTTCACAGATGAAACTAACAAAGATGAAAACGGTCATGGTACATGTATTATAAAATTAATTGATTCAATTAGTTCTGGTTTGGAATTGTATAGTATAAAAATATTGGATAGAACTGGAAAAGGGAAGCTGTCGTCTTTAAAAGTGGCACTACTTGAAGCGTTAAACAGTGACGTTAATATTATTAATTTAAGTTTAGGAATTGAAGCATTTATTAAAGATTCGGAGTTAGAAATTCTTTTAGATAAATGTCTGTCTCAAGGAATAATAATAGTTACATCAGAATCAAATAATGGAAAAATAAATTATCTTTCTTGTAATAATAGAATAATTAGTGTCCAAGGTAAACAAAATAATCTTGTTACCAGTAACAATGTTATTTATATTAATAATTCTCCAAGAATTATACCATGGTTGGGATCGTCTTATGTTTTAAGTGGAGCAAATAGTTTTTTGACTCCATTTATTATAAAAAAAATATATGAATTATTGCAGAATCATGTAAGTATACAAAATTTAAAAAAATGTTTAATGCAGCAAAGTTTTATATTTAATAGTAATAAAAAAATTCAGAGACAATCAATAATTAATGCTAAATTAATGAAAAGTATTGAGGAAGAAATTTCTATTTGGAATTTATATGATGAAAATAAAGCATTTAAAATCGCCCAGCTACTCCACGGAATATAACAGCACTTGTTAGGATAATTGAAGAAAAAACTCAACAATCATATATTTATGATTCCTTTTGGATGCCAGATTTAGCTTATTTAGAAAATTTTGTTAACAAAATAGGATCTATACTTCACTAATAATACAATGAAAGGTGTAAATATGAACGAAATTAAACTGGATAATATATGCTTTTCGGATAATACAAGAATTTTAAATCACTATAATGAAATAGTTATTGGTAATGTGAGAGAGTGTGGTTTATGGATAAAAATTCTAACTAAAGACTTTGAAAAAATAAAAACATACATAGGACTAGAAAATGGTTTTGAGCTGTTAATGCGGAATACGGATAATGCACGGAAGCAATATTATATTGAGATTATTAAGGCTTTAGCAAAAATAAAAGTGATAAAACGTAAAGACTGGAGTGAAAACAAGAAAACTATAGAACGATTAGACATTGAATTAACTAAAAAATGTAATTTGAGATGTAAGCATTGTTCTGGCGAGTATGGTGAGCAAGATAAATCTTCAATGCCACAAGAGATGTTTCATAGAATCATACATTGGGCCGCAGAAAATAATATATCCTCAGTAACATTAAGTGGTGGTGAAATTTTTTGTTTGTCTAATATTTCAAAATATTTAGAATATGCAAGAAAGAATTTTATGGGGCGTATTGATATTATTTCAAATGCTACTTTAATTTATCCTGAACATATTAGTATATTAAAGTCATGTGTGGATGAAATTAGTATTAGTTTAGATGGATATGACAAGAATAGCGTAGATTTCATACGAGGACAAGGGGTGTTTGATAAAGTTATTGAGACTATAATTTTGCTAAAAAATAATAAAATTGATAACATTTCACTTTCTATGGTTCTAACAAGTAATAATAAAAATCATGTAACTGACTTCAAAGAACTTTGTAATAAATTTGAAGTAAAGCCTATTCTAAGAACACTCTCTGTAAAGGGAAGAGCTTTAAAGTTTTATGATGACTTAATTAATGATAACGAAAAAGGAAAAGAAGATAATATATCTAAGAGAATTAACATGTTAGCCATGTGTAATGCTGGAAGTCAAATACTTTCTATTAATGCAAGTGGTAAAGTGACTTTGTGTTCAGCTATGGAAGAGTCAAATGTTATTTTGGGAGATATTGATGAACTGGATATAATTTTTCATGATGTTAAACGAATTAATACGATTTGTGTTGTAGATACGGTTACACCATGTAATGAATGCGATGTTAGATATTTTTGTTCTTCTATGTGTCATGCAGTAAACACAAATATTTACAATAATAATCAGTTGAAAGAAAAACGGTGTGAGCAATATAAAAATCTCTTGGAAAAACATGTATGGGGGATTTGAAATATATTGTGAGTACTAAGTTTAGCAGCTGTCAGGCAAGGAAAAGAATGCAATGATAAAAATCTTAAATAGTATTAAAGAATTACGTTAGAAATAGCCTTTGCAGAAAGGCTATTTTTTATGTATGCGCGCCATGGGCGCGCTCTAATGGGTGAAAGGTCCCGAACATGCCCAGGTAGTGGGAAATGTATAGCTGAACAGCAAGGGTGTTCACCGTGAGGTGAAATCTGAAGGAAGTCGTTGGCAAATCTCTGGTCCGACGGACAGAAACCGCATACAAGGCTAGGCTACGAGAGATAAGTTGGCATAAAGCAACGAAGTCTAATAGCTACCACATTTGTAGTAGCAGAGTAAATGCAGCGGATGAATAAATTAAAGATTGCAGTATTAGATAATGGTGTAGACGAAAAATTGCTTGCATTATGTGGATTACCCGATATAATTCAGCAGAACAAAGGAAATATCAGTGATGAGGAGGATTTGTTTCTGCATGGGACAAATTGTGCCATGATCATAGGCTTAATTGTGCCGACGCAGAATTATACAGTTATAAACTGATTGATAATACAGGAAAAGGAAATGTGGATGATCTGAAATCAGCGTTTGACTGGTGTCTGATGAACAATATAAGACTTGTCAATCTGAGTTTTGGAACTACACATTTTAAGGACAAAGGAATAATTCGGCAGTTGGTAAATCAATATGCCAATAAGGGACTTATCATAATTGCGGCAACTGCTAACAGTGGGTATACGGCTTTCCCGGCATCCTTTTCAAATGTTATCGGAGTAAAAGCAAAAGATACATTTAACATTGATGCGGAAGGTTTGCGGGATAAAGGTGTGGATTTTGCAGCTCCATCGGAACACAAAATCTGGTTTGGAGGAAACGATATAACGCTTCAGAAAAGTAACAGCTATGCGGCACCTTATGTAACAGCAATGGCTGGAAGGTTAATGATGGAACAGTCATGGATCAATAATGTATGGCAGATTAAGAAGCATTTATACCAGAAATTCAGGGGAAAATGTGTACAATATATTCCGGATTGGATAGAAAAAGGATGGATTGCCGGAAAGGTATTAAAGAGTAAGGCAGAGGTTTATTTTGAGGTAGCTGCAAAGGAAGAAGCAGACACTGTAATTTTGTATGATAAAAATGAGTTTAATGAATACAGGGAGAAGCACATTGTGTATCTTGGCAATGAAATAGCAGAGCAGCCGGATACACAGTGCTTTTTCTGGAGCAGAAGAAACAGAAAAGAACAGATCTTATGTTCAAGGATAAAGAAGGAGAGCATCAATATACCTGTCATACTTATAAAAAGTGATAAAGAGCAGGATCAGATATGGTGGCTTACGGAATTAAGAAAGTGTTTTGAAGCAGAGGGCTATAATGCGTATGCTATTTCCACTGAACAGGAGAGCGTATTGTATGATTTAGAATATATCCCTTTTGCTGTTGATGAAGATATAAGTAATAAGATTGGTGATTTCCTGTATTGGCAGACTTATTACAACCAGTCTGATTTGATTATTTGTGGAATACAGGAAAAAGAAAGCATCGGTGTGGAAGCCGATATATTTGTAAGAATAGAAAATGGGAAGAAGCAGACAGGAATACAAATTTATTGCGACAAAATAAAAAAGACACAGATGTGTTTTGGAACCCTCGGAGAGCAGCAGATAAAGAAAGTATATGATTGTTTGCTTACAATCCTGACGGAGGATGAAGATGAGGAATAAAGAAGCAGTAAAGAAACTGCTGGGGCTGCTAAAGGATTATAGAAAAATAATTGCACTGATTATTGCATGTCTGCTCATTTCAACGGGATTGAATATGTGTATTCCGTTATTAAACCGAGGGATTATGGACTATGGTTTCATAGGCGGAGACAAAGAACTGCTTATAAAACAGGTAATATGCTCATTGCTTATTTATATGATTATAGCAGTTATAGATATTATAAAAGAAAAGAAACGGGTAGATATATCTGCGAATATACAATATTCTTTATCGGAACAGTCGTTTAAGCATCTGATGAAAATAAAAGCGGATTATTTCACCAATAGAAATTATGCGGAAATCCTAAATAACATAAATGTGGATATAGGCAACATGACTTCTATTGCAGATGAGGGTGTGTTTTTTGTCGTCACCCAGGCATTCAGCATGGTAGGTGGAATCATCGGGCTTTTTATCCTGGATTACAGAATGACACTCATGGTACTTCTTTTTGTTCCGGTAAAAGCGGTTATTATGAAGCATTTTGCAAAGAAGCGAAAAAGAATCATGGACGAGTTTATTACAGAAAGCGAGAAATATGCCGGATGGTTTGGAGACACTGTTGGCGGTGTAAGGGAAGTAAAGCTTTTTGGAATACTGGAAAATAAGAGAGCCGAATTTGCTGACAGACAGCTTTCTGTAATCAATAAACAGAAAAAGATGAATATGCTTGCCCAGTGGAACGGCATAACGGATAACATTATCGTACATCTGCTGACCAGCCTGATATATATTATTGGTGCAAATCTTGTTTTTGATATGCAGCTTTCAGTAGGAAGTGTGTTTGCGTTTATTACATATAGTGCGTATGTGACAGGACCTATTTCAGCAATACTCAATATCGGGTATCTTTTGTCAGGAATTATTCCTTCAACAAAGCGGTATTATGAGTTTATGGCACTTGAAGAAGAAAAGGGAAATGAGGAGAGTATGACAGAGCCTTGCTTCGGTGGTCTGGAATTACAGAATCTTTCTTTTTCATATGAAAAGGACAAAGCGGTATTGTCTGATGTTAATATATCTTTTCCTAAGGGAAGTAAAACGGTGCTGATTGGTCGGAATGGTTCGGGAAAAAGCACACTGATAAGTCTGTTGCTGCAATTATACCAACCTACAAGTGGTAAAATAACATTATGCGGTACGGATATTTCGGAACTTGTATTGAAGGATTATAGAAACATGGTTTCGGTGGTAAGTCAGGATATCTATCTGTTCAATTCATCGATAAGGGATAATATCTGTATGTATAAAGATATAGATGATAAGTTCATTATGGAAGCCTGTAAAGATAGTGGACTTGCTGATTTTATTTCTGGGGTGTCATTGGATTATGTGGTAGGACAGAATGGGGCAATGCTTTCCGGAGGACAGAAACAGAAAATTGCACTGGCAAGGGCGTTGGTGCATAACAGTCCGGTTATTATATTTGATGAAGCCACATCTAATACAGATGTGTATTCTGAACATCAGATTAACGGACTGCTCCATACGAAACTGAAAGAAAAGACGGTCATAATCATTACCCACAAACAGGAGATATTAAAAGAAGCAGATCAGATTATCATGCTGAAAGATGGTGCTGTTGTTGGAAGTGGAGTCTATGATGATTTGTCAAAAGATAATCTGGAATTTAAAAATATGCTGAAAATGGGAGAAAAATATTGAATAATACATTGCCATGAATTGACAGGAGATAGTAAAATCTGCAAAGTATTACATGAAAATGGCAAATGGTTACAGATTGCCAGACACCATAATAATTTCTGATATAATGCGATAAGTCAGAAAGGATGATGGGGCTATGGGGAAAAGAGAGCACATATACAAAATTATTGCAGAGAATATCAGAAAAGAACGAAGAAGGCTTGGAATTACGCAGGCAGAGCTTGCAGAACGGGCAGATGTATCATTGGATACTATCAAAAGTGTTGAAAATGGCAGAAGGGCAATGAGTCTTGATACATATTTGAATATTGTTCATGCATTGGAGTCATCGCCTATGGTTCTGATGAGCCAGCAGCACCCTAAGAAGCACATTGAGCGTTTTGCATTTATGATGAATCGGTGCGACGAAAGAGAAATAGAATTTGCATTACATATGATTGAACAAATATTAAGAGGACAGGAAGATTATCTGAGTGAATAGATGGGTAGTTATCCTGTCCTTTGTCTATGACTCTTTTGCAAATTTTTCAGCGAGATGGTATATGATTTCTTCAATGGTGGGAGTATCATTTTCACATGGAAAGTCTGTCCAGAAGCGTTGCATTTGTGGATCAGGGCTTTTTAAAGCAATGGAAACTGCCCGTCCAATTTCCTGTTGGACTTCTTCTTTTGTGATTCCTTCTTTTTCGGCAATGATTTCTAAATATTTATCAACAGAGTATGTGCTTTTATCATTCATAGTGTTGTTGTGAATCCTTTCTGAGAAGGGTATCTACGGGCAAATTGTCAGGTGCTTGAATTGTCCCGGTTGAATACCATAAAAGTAAAACAGATAATCCGTTCTATATTACATAATAACCTTGAGGGCTGTTTTCTATGCAGATTATGGCTATTTTCTATTCTATCATACACATACAGTATGGTGCATACACGCACCATATCATTATAGGACACTCTTGCGTAGAATACAAGGAGGAGGTCTTTGTAATGATAGTATATGACAGGTTATGGATCACACTCAAGAAGAAAAATATTAGCCAGTATGCACTAATTAAAGATTATGGAATAGATAAAGCACAGTTACAGCGATTGCGAAAGAATATGGTCGTAAAAACGGTAATCCTTAACAGATTATGTTCCATACTTGATTGTAAGATAGAGGACATCATGGAGTTTGTGCCGGATGAGGATATTAAGTAAAGAGATATTTCCAAAATGTAATGAGAGTTTGGAAATATCTCTTTTTTAATCCGCAAATATTTATATTCTTGGTATTAAGGTGTACAATATTCCACCTGAAATAGCTGGTTTAGTCACTCTTACAAAAGATTCGCTTACGGTACAATAAATATAGCTTAAGCAAATATATAAGGTGCCGGAAAAGAGTGGAAGGTGTACTACGATATTGTTAATAGTGGAGAAAGAATAAAAGAGTTGCGTGCGGCAAGAAGAATGACAAGACAGCAGCTTGCCGAGCAGATTGGATTGTCAGTGGATGCTCTGCGGAAAATTGAAGCTGGTGTAAATGGAGCAAAAATAGATACGTTGATTAGTATTGCTGAATTGTTTCATATAACGTTGGATTATCTTGTGTGTGGGTGTGAAAGAAAGGCAGAAGTCGATGATCTGCTGGTTGGTCTGAAGGAGAAGGAAGTACAGTTTATCCGGAATATGGTATTAAATGCCGTTGACAATATGAAACTTCTGACAGAATAAAAAAGTCGGATTGCATTTTGATGATGCAGTCCGGCTTTTTTTATAAGAATTTGGAACAGGTGGGAGTGTTACTCTTAGTTCAAAAGAGTGTCGGTTACTGTAGAAGATGCGTGGTGTCAGTTATACTCTGTTCAGGTTCTGAGAAAAGAACCGTTGAATATTGAAAACAGAATAGGACACGCATATCCCACGAGCTTATATCGCCTTGTCTATGACAGGGTGGCAGAATCCCATTTCGTGCGATGACTATCCTCAGAGCTGTAGCCGATTATGAGAAACGTAACAGCAGGAGCCTTTAAGGATAAGAGCAGAGGGTTGTGCCTACCGGGTTAGCAGCCGGAGGTAATGAGATAATAAGTGCACCTGAATTTCAGCAAAACGCATTTTCAGAGAGTGGCTACTTTCGTAAGTATGGATGGGCAGGAAACTACGAAGTGTTTGTGGCTGGCAAAGGATATGTTACCCGATACGGGGATGGTTAAGAAACCGGGAAGATAGTATTTTATCTTCCCACACAAACTGATTTATGGTCACCGACAGAAAAGAAATGTTTAGGTGTGATGGTGTGGAGAGTACAGATAAGTCAGCTTATGTGAGGAGATAAAGTGCGCACAGTATCAAATCAATATTATTTATAAGGAGATTTTAAGATGGAAAGAGCAATTATATATTATGCAAAAACAGGATTAGAGGCTACAGATCATTTTGTGCCGAAGTTGCTTGAAAAGTATTGTAAGGATAATGGCTATGAAATTGTAGCTATGCTTTCAGAGCCTGCTTCTACAGAAGGAGTTTCATTTCCGATGAAATATGCCATTATCGGTTTAAATATGGAAGAAGATGTTAATACAATCATAACACTTTCAAAGGATATGATTGGTGCAACAGATGAGACCGTTATTGATACACTTGGAAAACTCAGCGAATATGATATCTATGTGGAGGATATTAATGGAGAACTTGAAGAGTGTTATGAGATGATGTACAAAGAGCCCGTTCAGGAAAGTGATATAAGAGGGCTGGTGCTTGATACGGTATCAAAGTTCTATCATAACATCAGGGACGGCAGATAGGAGGCAATATGCAGGATTCCAAAGAAAAGCAGTGTCTGATATTTGTAAGGAATAATGCAAATGATACAGCTGGCCGTATCGAGGCATATGCAAAAAAGTCCGGCATGGAAGTTGTTGAGACAGTTTTCAATACAGATAAAAAAGCGGTTGAACGATTAAGATATTATATTGAAAGAGATGCCATTATCTGTGTGCTGGTAAGAGATGTGGTAGACATTTCAATGGAACTTAATGAGATTAAAGCTGTAATGACACTTGCAGCGGAACATGGAATCAGTATTAATGCAGAGAGCAGGGGCTATGAACCTGCTCTCATTTCTTTTGAATGATATGACAGAAGAAAATAGAAAATTAAAACTGATTATATTTCCGGGCGAAACAGTAGTGATTGATGAATATGGGAAACGGATTGTTGCCTGTCCGACAGAGGATGAGGCAGAAGAATATATCAGGGAACAGGAGGAATGACATAGATGAAACTGAACAGGGGCGATATTGTTATTGCAAATCTGGAGTCAGTAAGTAAAGGGAGCATTCAGAAGTATACAAGACCTTATATTATTATCTCAAATAACAAGGCAAATCAGTATTCACCGGTTGTCACAGCAGTAGCCATGTCCACAAAAACATGGAAAAAGAAATATCTGCCAACCCACTGTCTAATACCGGCTGTAAAGGTAAAGGTTACTGACACAGATTTTGAGGTATTTGACAGTATGGCATTATGTGAGCAGATTGTATCCATTGATGTAAATGTCCAGATTGAGAGGGTAGTTGCTTCAATTTCAGATACGGAACTACTTGATAAGATTACTGAATGTGTAAAAATCCAGATTGGGGCATATGAAAAGTACAATTAAATATTACCGGGGCATTTGCTCCGGGTTACATAGCCACCTGTATTTTATGGGTGGTATTTTTACTGAAAGGGGGATAGATTTTATGACAGCAGAAGAATACAGAGCATTGCTTGATACTGATTTTAGTGATGTCAAGATTAATGAAATGCCCGATATGGCATCTTATCATGCTGATCTGAATGATACGATTGAAAAGAGACAGCAGAAGTTTATAAGAAAAGTTGGAAATCCCTATATGATGAGAGTGGGGAAGATGAAAGTTAAAGTAAGCTTTGCCAATAATGGAGTTTCCATAGAAGAAGCTTTCAAGAATATGCTGCTTACAGTTTAGAATCTTTTTTCAGAATCATATGGAAAATGAAAGGGAGTTGTGCTATGATATGTTCAAGGACTAAATGAATATGGCATAACTTCCTTTGATATTTTAGTTGGGTACATCTGACGTAGAATATTTAAAGGAGTGTTGCGATATGAGTAAACAAATCTCAAAAATCTATCATGCAGCCATCTACGTTAGATTATCTAAGGAGGATGGCGATGTTTCTACCAGCGCAAAAGCTGAGAGTAATAGTATTTCAAATCAAAAGGATTTCATCCGAAATTTCCTTGCAGACAAAAAAGACATTAGAATAGTTAAAGAATATGTGGATGATGGTTATTCCGGCTCTAATTTTGACCGTCCGTCTTTTCAGACGATGATGGAAGATATTAAGCGAGGAGTAATTGATTGTGTGGTGGTAAAGGATCTTTCACGTTTTGGACGTGAGTATATTGATTCAGGTCGATACATCGAAAGATTATTTCCGGCTCTTGGTGTAAGGTTTATTGCAATCAATGATAACTATGACAGTGTGACTGGAAAGTCACAGGGTGATGAGATTATTATTCCGTTTAAAAACCTGATCAATGATGCATATTGCAGGGATATCAGTATAAAGATACGAAGCCATTTGGATGTAAAGAGAAAAAATGGTGAGTATATCGGTGCATTTGTTCCCTATGGGTATGAAAAATCGGATGATGATAAACATAAGCTGGTTATTGATATTTATGCAGCCGGTATTGTGAAGGAAATTTTTCGGCTAAAGCTTCACGGAATGAGTCAGGATGCAATAGCAACACAGTTGAATAATGAGGGTGTGCTTGCACCTATGGAATATAAGCAGAGCACAGGGAGCGGTTATCAGACCGGATTTTTGCAGAATGAAAAATCGGTATGGAGTTCAGTCACGGTCCGCAGGATTCTTGAAAATGAGATTTACATTGGAAATCTTGTTCAAGGCAAAAGAACGACACCAAATCATAAAGTGAAGCAGGAGGTTGTTAAGCCGGAATCTGACTGGATAAGAATCGAAAAAAATCATGAGCCGATTATTAGTGACAGGGATTTTGAGATTGTTCAAAGGTTGTTGGGAATGGATACGAGAATATCTCCGGATTCAGATATGGTCTATAATCTTTCAGGTATTGCAGTATGTGCAGACTGTGGTTCACCAATGACAAGAAAAATTACAACAGCAGGTGATAAGAAATACGCTTACTATATCTGCTCTAATCATAAATTGACAAAGCAGTGTTCACAGCACTCAATATCAGTATCGTTATTAGAGGATACGGTGCTTGAAATGTTAAAGCTTCATATCAAAAACGTAATGAATCTGGAAGAAATACTTGATTATATTGGAACAATTCCTTTCCAGCAGCTTGATGTAAAAAGTCTTGAAGCAAGAAAACAGAAAAAACTTGAGGAAGTTGAGAAGTGTAAAAGACTGAAAACTTCACTGTATGAAGATATGAAGGACGGAATTCTTACTAAAGAAGAATATCTTGAACTTCATGAGGCATATCTGAAAAAAGCAAAAGAGGGAGAAGAAATAATTCGCCAGATTGAGAGAGACATTGCTTTAATTTTTGAGGAGAAGGATGATAAGCATCTCTGGATGAATTATTTTACCGAATACAAGGATATTAAGGAACTGACCAGGGACGTGGTTGTAAAACTGATTTCTGAGGTAAGGGTTTCAGAGAATAAAGAGATTGAAATCGTATTTGACTTTGATGATTGTTATAAGAAGTTATTAGAATCAGTCGAAAAACTTGGTTATCAAGTAGATAAAGAACCGGGTGGACAATTAAATATCAGCAGAAGGGAGGCTGTGTAATATGGCAAGAAAAAGCAGAAAAAATATGATGCTACAGGAAAACACAGCCTTACCGGATAAAGAGAAGAAGGTACTTTTTAAGGCTGGATTATATGCAAGACTGTCCCATGAAAAGGAAGAGAACATTGAGAGAGGGACAATCGAAACACAGATGGAACTTATGAAGAATTATGTCAAAGATCACGAAGATATTGTAATTGAAGAGGAATATTATGATGCTTCCTTTACCGGTACTAATTTTGAAAGACCGGATTTTAAGCGAATGCTTGAGGATGCAAAAACAGGAAGAATTAACTGTATTATTGTTAAGGATTTATCGAGACTTGGAAGAAATTATGTGGAGATGGGGAACTACATTGAAAGAGTGTTTCCTTTTCTCAATGTAAGATTCATTGCTGTTACGGATGATTTTGACTCGTTCAGACCGGGCACAGACCTTATGATGCCTTTGAAAAATATCGTAAATGAGTTTTATGCAAAGGATATTTCCAAGAAAGTTTCAACTGCACATCGTAGAAAATGGACTACTGATGAATATATGTGCGGTTTTGCTCCATATGGATATCTGAAATCCAAGACGGAGAAGAACAGAATTGTTGTGGATGAAGCAACTGCTGGAAATGTCAGGCTTATTTATAAATTGTTTTTAGATGGCAAAGGTTACACACCAATTGCAAAATATCTGAATGAGCAGGGAATAATGTCACCATTGATGTATTTAAAATCTCTTGGTTATCAGCAGAATGTAAGAACCAATGGTGTATGGACCAAAACAACAGTCAAGTCAATACTGACAAATCAGGCTTATATTGGTTCGGCGGTGCATGGGAAAGTAGTAATTGAGAAATACAATAATATTCCACTCCATGCAACAGATCCAAGTGAATGGGTCGTTGTTGAAAATACGCATGAGCCGCTTATCGACAAAAAGACATTCGAAAAGGTACAGGAAAGAGTAAAGGAAATCTCGGATGCTTATTTTGCAAAAGAGTTTACAAAACACCCACCTAATGAAATGAATCTGCTAAAGGGAAAAATCGTATGCGGAGACTGTGGCAAGGGAATGAGACTTTCTCCAAGAACAACAAAATCGTATGTATATTTTTGTGGAACTTTTTCAGATGGTATTAATCCGGCATGTTCAAGACACAAAATTGATCAGGAGGAAGTCAACAAAGCTGTCTTTGCTCAGATTTCAAATCATATGCGTTGCTGTATTGACGCATTAAAAGTGATACGGGAATTAAATGCAAGAAGCAGCGGACTGAAAAAATACGATGTGTATGAAAAAGCCATTACCAGACAGCGCAGGGAACTGGAGAAAGTAAACCGCAAGTTCTCTGAGTTATATGGAGATTACTCAGAACATTTGATTAATGAGAGCGAATATCTGACATTAAAACAGCAGTATCTTCTAAAAGCAGAGCTTGAAGAAGGAGATTGATAATCTTTTAGTATCTCAGAACCTGTATTCAAAGAATTATAAGATTGATGAAGACTGGGAAAACCTTATCAATAAATATCTGAAATGCAGAAAGCTTAACAAAGAGCTGGCAGATGCATTTGTTGACAAGGTACAGGTGTTTGAAGATGGAAGAATTTCCGTAAATCTGGTGTATGATGATTGCCTGGAAGAACTGTTACAGGTAAAGAATAAGAGAGAAGGTGATTTGTATGAGTAAGATAACTGCTATGTATATTCGCCTTTCTATGGAAGATGAGGATGTATCATTAAATCAGAAGGAAGAGAGTAACAGTGTATCCAGTCAGAGAGAATTGTTAGAATCATTTATTGGCAATCATTCGGAGCTTAAGGATACGAAGGTACAGGAATACTGTGATGATGGATTTACCGGAACAAAATTTGAAAGACCAGGCTATATGAAGCTTATGGAGGATGTCCGAGCTGATAAAATATCCTGCATTGTTGTAAAGGATTTATCCAGACTCGGAAGGGATTATATTGAAGTCGGTAGTCTTCTGGAGCAGATACTTCCACTTTATCAGGTACGAGTTATTGCAGTTAATGACAATTATGACAGCGATAACTATGATGGTTCGACGGGCGGTATGAATGTTGCGTTTAAGAACTTAATCTATATGCTTTATAGCAGGGACTTGTCTAATAAAGTCAGTTCTGCAATGCACACAAGGATACTGAAAGGTGAGAACATCAGTGGTCAGTTAAGGTATGGATATGTCAAAGACCCAAATGATAAGCATAAGATTATTGTGGATCCGGAAGCAGCAGAAGTGGTTAAGCTGATATTTGAACTGACCGCACAGGGCAAAAGTAAAACGGAAGTGGCAAATTATCTGAATGCTCAGGGTATTGATACACCATCCGCATACAAAAAGAGAAAAGGAAGCAGAAACTTTTTCCATGCAGTTGAAGTAAAAAGTCTGTGGAGTACTTCTTCTATCCGGGATATATTAAACGATGAAGTTTATCTTGGAAAACTGATATGGAATAAAACAAAGAAGAGGGTAGGCAGCAATAACACTTCAAGCTATGTTCCTAAAGACGAATGGATGGTGATAGAAAATTGCCATGAACCCATTATTACTCAGGAATTATTTGATATGGCACACGCTAATTCAAAAAAATGTGTTCGTTCAAAGCGTGGTAAGAGAAACTATAATCCATTTTATTATTGTGGTGTGTGTGGCAGAGCTTTAGCACCCAGCAAAAGGGTAAAAGGTGACATTCTTCTTTGTTACTCGTCCAGAATTGAGGAAAATTCTCCATGCAAAAGCAACAGGGTGGAAATTGCCAAGGTTGAAGATGCAATCATGAAAACTGTAAATATGTATGCAACAGTTTATCTGGATGAGAAAGGAATAAAGAGAGCCGGTAAATCGAAAGAAGTATCTCCGGAAGAAAAGATTGCAACACTTGAAAAGAAGGTGAAGAGCCTCAGCAGTAAAAAGATGATGTTGTATTCTGATTATAAGGATGACAAGCTCACAAGAGAAGAGTATGTCAAGCGTTCAAAGGCGATGGTGGAGCAGATTGATGAATTGCATCAGGAAATCGAACAGCTTAAAACAGAAATACCGCCAGAAGATAATTCTTCTAGTAAGTTTGAGACACAGTTAGAAAGTATCATCAATATGGAATCTTTTGACAGAGAGAAAATCCAGAAGGTAATCAAAAAAGTGATTATCAATGGAGAGGACAATATAGAGATTGTATGGAATACAGATGATCCATTTTTCAAGTAAGATGGATGGTTACAGAGTTTGGAGTGCCGAGAAAATGTGGCACTCCTTTCTTCTGCAAGTATAAATATTGCTTTCAATATACTGCAATAGCAGGTATAATGGGAAGTGATATTTGAGGGTACAAAAAAATCAATTTTTTTTTGGTCTGGGGTTGACACGAGCAGGTGAAACAATTCCCGATATTGAAAAATGCGGCAGACTTGCAGAATTTTATGGCGTGACGATGGATTCCTTAATAAAGGACGATGTGCAGCTTGAAGGGCAGAAGATGGCGCCGGCACCCAAAGGCAAACACATGTGGGGTGTTGTCACAGTGAATGACCGCGGTCAGATAGTTATTCCTAAAGAGGCTAGAGAGACTTTTGGACTGGTGAATGGCAGCAGGCTGGTTGTGCTTGGCGATGACAATGAGGGCATAGCGCTTGTTAAAGCGGAGCAGTTTGAAGAAAAACTTAGCATGGCAATGTCGGTTCTTAGTAAAGATATTAAGGAATGAGGTGTTATGTATGATTTGTCCAAAATGTAATAAGGAAATGCGAAAAGGATACCTTTTCAGCAGTAAGGACGGTGCATTCAGCTTTGCCGATGAAGTGCCTGGAGTATTTACAAATGCGAGAACAGCCAAAGGATTTGTTGAAATCACACCGCTTAAGGCGAACCACAGAACGAAAGTGGAAGCTTGTATATGTGAGAATTGCAGGATAGTTGAATTTGAGTACTAAGTATCTGCTGGATTCTGTGCGTATTAATAAGAAAAACCTACGAATTGATGATGCATTGTCAATTTAGTGGGTCAAATCTGAGAAAGATTTCAAGCTTTCAAAAGAAAATGCCTACTATATCGGGAGATTACCTGTTTGTAGTAGGTTTATTTTTTATATTAAAACGACTGTTAATATAGACAAGACCTATTGTCAGTGTAAAAAGCCCACTAATACTTCTTTTATATGTAATCTAGTAGGCTTTTCCTGTAGGTTGCTTTCGCAAACATGTTTTATAGACATACTCAATCTATATTTTGTTACACGTTGGTAGGTCTTATGATAAAATATCTCATATAATGAAGCTACAACCAGAAAAGTAAAGGAGTCACATATGAACACACAGTCATTTACACAATCACCAATTCCAGACGACATATTTGCAAAGATGCAGGGGAAATCATTTAAGGACAACTGCACCGTTCCAAGAGAAGATTTGCGGTATCTTAAAGTTTTGCATGTCGGATTTGATGGGAAAACGCACACAGGTGAGCTGGTTGTGAACAGGCTGATTGCTGATGATGTGCTTGATATATTTAAGCAGCTTTACGAGGCTGGCTATGAGATTGAAAAAATCAGACTTATTGATGAATATGATGCTGATGACGAGAAGTCAATGAGTGATAATAATTCTTCAGCATTTAATTTCAGATACATTTCCTATTCAACGAAGCTGTCAAAGCATGCGTTAGGGCTGGCGGTTGACATCAACACGCTTTATAATCCTTATGTGAAATATGTTGATGGCAGAAGAAATGTAGAGCCTGCCAATGCTGAAAAGTATACAGACAGAAGCATTGAATTTCCACACAAAATCGACCATGACGATTTGTGCTATAAGGTGTTTGCAGAACATGGATTTGAGTGGGGCGGCGACTGGGAACATGCAAAAGATTACCAGCATTTTGAGATGCCAGATGAGTGGATTGAGAAAAGTTCGTGCAGAAAAATGTTGACCATATCCTCTTAAAGGAATCAAATATTTTACATAGGATAACCACTTTCACATCAAGGTAAGTGACAATAAATCAGTTTTTGAGTAAAAATGTATCAATAAAACGGCGTATTTCAGAATGTGCTATACAAAATGCACAAACGCTTGCGTAAATCTTTGTAATTTTAAGCCATTTCATTTTTATCCATATTGTGGTATTTTTAGCAACAGAGGCGATTTATTTTGCATGATATAGGACACTGCCAGCAAAATAACGCCTCTTTTGCTATTTAATCTATAATGTTTGGGAGGTTAATCATGATTAAGAAGGCAAGAAGGGTTTTTGCAGCTGTTGTTGCGGTATTATTAGTATGTTTTACAGCAGCACCAGTGTTGTCAGCTAATGCGGCAACACAGAATTCATGGAATTTCAAGAATTCTAATTTTAAGAAGTTAGGAACTATTAAATCAAGTACTACAGTAGACGGACTTGGTCTTATGGCAACAAGCAGTAAGAATATGAAGGTTAAGGCGGAATCTGTAACAGTAGATGGCACAGCATATACATATTGTCTGGCTCTTTCTGGTACAGGCACTCCATCATACCGTTCAGTTAAGGTACCGGTGTCAGGTTCTGATACAATAAAGGTAGTGTTAAGAAGCAGTGGAAGCTCTACCCGTAATTTAATCGTAGCTGATTCTAATGGAAAGAAGCTTGGAACTATTGCAGCTAATAAGACAGCTTCTTTAGGAACATATTCATATTCAGGTTCTAAGGGATACATATATCTGTATTCAGAGAACAGCGGAATCAACATTTACAAAGTACAGGTTGATTCTAATGGCAGCTCATCATCTGGTTCTTCATCAGGAAGTTCATCAGGTTCAGGCAGCTCTTCATCAGGAAGCAGCTCATCTTCAGGTTCATCAACAGGTTCATCTGTATCAGGTAATTATGTGGTTAAGGCTGGTGGAATGTCTTTAGCAGATGCACTTAAGAAGGCTAAGTCAGGACAGACAGTAGTTATTGATGGAACAGTTAAGTCCGGAGCTGTTTCACTTCCAGCAGGTGTTAATCTTACAGGAAAGAATAATGCAACAATAGATTTCTCACAGACAAGCGGAAGTTCAGGAAGAGGAATTACATTATCAGGTAATGGAAGCACACTTTCTAACATTACAGTTAAGAATGCTTCTGATAATGGAATCTTTATTTCAGGTTCTAATAATACATTAAAGTATGTAACATGCTGCTATAATGAAGATGCAGGTTTTCAGGTAAGCAACGGAGGAGCTTATAACAAGTTTTATAATTGCAAGTCTCATCATAATGCAGATGCTAAGGGTGAGAATGCTGATGGTTTTGCAGTAAAACTTCATTCAGGTGAAGGCAATTATTTTGAAAACTGTGTAGCTGAATACAATAGTGATGATGGCTGGGATTGTTATGCAGCTCATGGAGCAGTAACACTTGTAAACTGCCAGGCTAACTACAATGGATACTGTGACGGAATATATGGTGATGGTAACGGATTTAAGATGGGTGGAGTAGATAATAAAACACCAGGAAAGGCAGCTCACCTTGATCCTCTTAACCATAAGCTTATAGGCTGTACTGCTAAAGGTAATTATGCTAATGGTTTCGATAGAAACAACCAGAGTGGTGTTGTAACAATGAAGAATTGTATTTCAGATTCTAATAAGGGTAATAATTATCACTGGCCACTTACAGGAAAACCATCTGCACTTGGTTATAAAGTAACATTTGGCAAGGCTATTATTGAGGATTGTACTAATATTAATGGAAAAGTTAATATTACAGGAGCAACTCTTAAGGGTAACTGTAAGGGATTCTAGAATAATGGCTGATTGTAATAATATGGTTTACAATACAATATTATAATTTATAAAAAAATAATAAAACGCATGTCCGATTTTTTCAATCTGGCATGCGTTTTTTATCGTTAATCCAATTCGTTAAGATCAGTCAATTATATGATGATTAAGCCATCTGCGGGAGTGGAAACGTATAGTGAACACGATACCGCGGACAGTCCAGTCGGCAAACATTCCAATCCATACAGCAATAGGACCAAAACCATATACACGGCATAAGAATATAGTAAAGCTTACACGGCATAACCACATGCTTGCACATGATGTTATCATTGAAAATTTCACGTCTCCGGCAGCACGCATTCCGTACGCAGGAATGAATGACAATACCCATGATATTGGCTTGGTTATTGTTATGAAAAGAGTCATCTCAAAACACATTCTTGCACTTTCTGCTTCCATTCCACCGAGTATGGTAATCGGCCGGCACAATGCAAATACAATAAGACAGCTTATAATAATAGCAGCTTCAGCCATTTTACTGAGCTTCTTTATATAGTATATGGCTTCATCTTTTCTTCCGGCACCAATACACTGGCCAACTATAGTCATAAGTCCGATTCCTACACCCTGTGCAGCAACGCCGTTAAGGTTTTCCAGAATATTGGTCACAGCATTTGCAGCGATGGCAGCAGTTCCGAGCGTTGAAACTGTTGACTGGATTGCCAGCTTTCCAAACTGGAACATGCTGTTTTCAATACCTGAAGGAATACCGATATATAGGACTTTCTTAATTAAATCCCAGTCGGGGCGGATTGTGTAATATCTGTTAACGCATATGGTCTGTGACGGATTTCTTAATTTAATAATTACAACAACTGCACAGAAAACTCTTGATACAAGTGTTGATATTGCAGCTCCCGCAACGCCCATTCCAAGTCCGAATATAAGAATTGCATTACCACCTATATTAAGAAAGTTGGATATTATGGATATTGTCATAGGGCTTTTGCTGTCCTTCTGGGCTCTCATAATGGACGCACCGGCGTCATACAGGCCAATGAATGGAAATGACAACAGAGTAAAAAGGAAGTATGCCTGTGAATCAGCCATAACCTCAGCTTCTACAGAACCAAAGATGAACTTAAGCATCGGAACACGAAGAACGAGGCATATTGCAGATATCAATACTGACAGCACTGTCATGACAAGAAATACCTGTCTTGCAGCGCGGTTTGCACCTTTAGGGTTGCTACTTCCTATGTACTGGGAACACAGGATTGCACCTCCGGCAGCAAGTGCTGACAAGGCCTGTATTACAAGAATATTGATGGAATCAACAAGCGATACTGCTGAAACAGCAGATGCACCTACATTACTTACCATCATAGTATCAACAGTTCCCATAAGTGAAGCTAAGAGATTTCCAGCATGATAGGAATAAGAAGTTTCCTTATATCTACATTAGAAAAAATGTGGTCAGAATTATTAGTCATTGAAATTACTCCATAATATTTTACAAAACTAAAAATTGCAACTAACATAAATTTATTCCTAAGTAACAGAA
>NZ_QSEU01000011.1:0-102643 GCF_003466705.1 Eubacterium sp. AM46-8 | reverse complement strand
ATGAAGTCCCAAAAGGGTGCGGCAGGGGGGACGGATTGGACGTTGAAGTGGAGGGAAGGCACAAAAAAGTCCAAAATGGAGCGGCATAGAGTGGCAGGTTGGACGTTGAAGCGGTGGGGAGGCAGTAAATAGGCAGGAGGAAGTCCAAAAGGAGAGCGATAGAGTGGTGGGTTGGACGTTAGAGTGGCGAAAAGCCAGCAAACAGGCATAATAAAGTCCAAAAGGTGCGCCACTGGAGTTCAGAGTTAGAATAAGTCAACAAGAATCAAAAAGAATCTGCAAAACCCTATTGACAAATAGGAAATTGAGAATATAATCATTTACATACCAAGATACTATGTTTATATGGAATTGGATTCACAAGAAGATTATGCAGGAATATACAAGGAGGTACATGAAGGTTGAAGAATAGAATTATTGACACAGATGTACTTATTATAGGTGGCGGAACGGCAGGGTGTTTTGCCGGTATCACACTTGGAGGGAAGAAAGACCTTGATGTACTGATTGTTGAGAAGGCGAACATTGTACGAAGCGGCTGCCTTGCTGCAGGTGTTAATGCAATCAATGCTTATATCACTAAGGGCAGAGTTCCACAGGATTATGTTGATTATTGTAAGAAAGATGCACATGGAATTGTAAGAGAGGATCTGCTTCTTTCAATGTCTGAGAGGCTTAATCATGTCACTAAGATAATGGAGGACTTAGGACTTGTAATCCTTAAAGATGAGAATGGAGATTATGTTGCGAGAGGAAACCGCAATATTAAGATAAATGGTGAGAATATCAAGCCGATACTGGCAGATGCAGTTAAGAAGCAGGACAATGTAGCGGTAATCAATCACCTTAATATTACAGATTTCATAGTAGAGAATAACAAGATTAAAGGTGCATACGGATTTGATGTCAACAATGCAGAGTTCTATGAGATAAATGCGAAGGCAGTTCTTGTGGCTACTGGCGGAGCGGCAGGTCTTTACAGACCTAACAATCCTGGATTTTCAAGACATAAAATGTGGTATCCACCGTTCAATACAGGAGCCGGATATGCAATGGGAATCAATGCAGGTGCGGAGATGACCACATTTGAAATGAGATTCATTGCTTTAAGATGTAAAGATACAATCGCACCGACAGGAACGATTGCACAGGGAGTTCCGGCAAAGCAGCTTAATTCCAACGGTGAAGTGTATGAGAACAAATATGGTCTTACAACTTCACAGAGACTTTACGGAACAGTTACGGAAAACCGTGAGGGCAGAGGTCCTTGTTATCTTGGAACTAAGGGAATAAGCAGGGAGCAGGAAGAAGACCTTTACAAAGCATATCTTAACATGGCACCGAGCCAGACACTTAAGTGGCTTGAGGCGGCGGGCGGTCCTTCTGAAGAAAATGTTGAGATAGAAGGAACTGAGCCATACATAGTCGGAGGCCATACAGCGAGTGGTTACTGGGTTGATAATAACCGAGAGACTACAATCCACGGGCTTTTTGCAGCAGGCGATGTTGCAGGCGGATGTCCACAGAAATATGTGACAGGCGCACTTGCCGAGGGCGAGATTGCAGCACAGGCGATAGCAGAGAGACTTACTGGTTCTGGAAAAGGATTTGTTGTCAGGGAAGCTTCGGATGAGGAGCTGTCACAGGAAGCACTGGAAAAGAAGCATGAATATGAGAGCTTCCTTAATAATAAGCAGGGGCTGGTCGATATCGAGCAGACTGAGGAAGCGATGCAGAAGATTATGGACCAGTACGCAGGTGGCATAAGCACTGATTACCAGTACAATGAAGCAAGACTTGAGCTTGCGGATGAGAAGATAAAGTTCTTAGAGAAGAGCATTGATAATCTTGCGGCACAGGATGCGGACGATTTGCTTAGAATCTATGAGATAAGAGAAAGACTTACGGTGTGCAGAAGTGTTATAGCACATTTGAAAGCAAGAAAAGAAACCCGTTGGCACAGCTTTGCGGAGAATATGGATTATCCGGCTAAGAGTGATGACTGGTTAAAATATGTCAACTCCCGCAAGGAGAATGGCGAGATTAAGATAATCATAAGAGACCTTGTGAGGGGAGGCGACAGCTATGAGCATTCAGATAAATAAGTTAAAATGCGTTGGCTGCGGGAAGTGCGTTGAAGCCTGTCCTGGCAATCTTATTAAGAAAGATACTGATGGAAAAGCATTTATAAAGCATGTCAAGGACTGCTGGGGTTGCACATCATGTCTTAAAGAATGTCGTTTTGAGGCAATTAATTTCTTTCTGGGTGCTGATGTCGGCGGCAAGGGAAGCACTCTTTCGTTCAGACAGAATGGAAGCATCAATACATGGACGGTGACTTCGCCAGACGGAACAGTTAAGACGCTTGAGGTCAACAGACAAGAATCTAATAAATATTAGGGAGGAATATCATGGGTAATTTATCACATTTGGACGCACTCGAAGCAGAGGCAATATATATTATAAGGGAAGTTGCAGCAGAATGCGAAAAGCCGGTAATGCTGTATTCTATAGGAAAGGACAGCTCAGTTATGCTTCATCTTGCAATGAAAGCATTCTATCCTGAGAAACCGCCATTTCCATTTCTTCATATTGACACAACATGGAAGTTCAGGGAAATGATTAAGTTCAGGGATGAGACAGCGAAAAAGCTTGGAATTGAGATGCTTACTTACACTAACGAAGAGGGTGTTAAGCAGGGAATTAATCCATTTGACCACGGTTCAGCTTACACTGATATCATGAAGACTCAGGCTCTTAAGCAGGCACTTAACAAATACGGCTTCACAGCAGCATTTGGCGGGGGACGAAGAGACGAGGAGAAATCAAGAGCTAAGGAGAGAATTTTTTCTTTCAGAAATACAGCACAGGCATGGGACCCTAAGAACCAGCGTCCGGAAATGTGGAAGCTTTACAACACTAAGATTCACAAGGGCGAGAGCATGAGAGTTTTCCCTATCTCTAACTGGACTGAGAAGGATATCTGGCAGTACATCCAGAGAGAAAAGATTGATATTGTACCTCTTTATTTTGCAGCAGAAAGACCTGTTGTATACCGTGACGGCAATATTATCATGGTTGATGATGACAGAATGAGACTTCTTCCGGGCGAGAAGCCACAGATGAAGAAGGTAAGATTCAGAACTCTTGGCTGTTATCCACTTACAGGTGGTGTTGAGTCAGACGCAGAGACTCTTGATGAGATTATCGAGGAGACTTTAAGTGCGGTTGAGTCAGAAAGAACAAGCCGTGTAATCGACCATGAGGAAGCAGGAAGCATGGAAAGAAGAAAGAAAGAGGGGTACTTCTAGAATGAAAGGTTTACTTAAATTTATCACATGCGGTAGTGTTGATGATGGAAAATCTACACTTATCGGACACATTTTATATGATTCAAAGTTATTGTATGCAGATCAGGAGAAGGCATTAGAGCTTGATTCCAAGGTCGGAAGCCGTGAAGGTAAGATTGATTATTCACTTCTTCTTGATGGTCTTATGGCTGAGAGAGAGCAGGGAATTACTATTGATGTTGCTTACAGATATTTTACAACCGACAATAGAAGCTTTATAGTTGCTGATACTCCGGGACATGAGGAGTACACAAGAAACATGGCGGTTGGTGCTTCATTTGCAGACCTTGCAGTAATCCTTGTTGATGCAAAGCAGGGCGTGCTTATCCAGACTAAGAGACACGCAAGAATCTGCGCACTCATGGGAATTAAGCATTTTGTATTTGCAGTTAATAAGATGGACCTTGTTGGTTACAGTGAGGAGCGTTTCAACGAGATTAATGCGCAGATAGCAGAGCTTACTAAGGAGCTTTCACTTGCAGATGTAGTTGTTATCCCTGTTTCGGCAACTGAGGGTGACAATGTAACAACTAAGTCTGAAAATATTCCTTGGTATAAGGGTCAGGCACTTCTTCCTTATCTTGAGCAGGTTGATGTTGATGATACTGAGGAAGAAAAGGGCTTCTACATGCCTGTTCAGAGAGTATGCCGTCCAAATCATGAATTCCGTGGTTTCCAGGGACAGATTGAGGCAGGAAGCGTATCTGTTGGTGACGAGATTATCACTCTTCCAACTAAGGAGCATGTTCATGTAAAGAGTATCCATGTCGGTGACAAGGAAGCCCAGACTGCTTCTATTGGACAGCCTGTAACTATCCAGTTAGACCGTGAGGTTGATGTTTCAAGAGGTTCTGTTCTTGCAGCAGGCGCTGACTTAAAGCTTGCAACTGAGATTACAGCTACTATTCTCTGGATGGATGATGATGTTCTTACTAATAACAAGAACTTTTTCGTAAAGCTTGGAACAAGACTTATTCCAGGCGTTGTTACTGAGATTGTCAATACTATTGATGTTAATACAGGTGAGGAGAAGCCAGCAGCTCTCCTTAAGAAAAATGAAATCGCAGTATGCAAGATTTCTCTTGCTGATGTAATTGTTGTTGATGAATTTGACCTTCACAAGACTATGGGTGAGCTTATCCTCATAGACCGTGTTACTAATATGACTAGTGCCTGTGGCGTTGTCCGTGAAGTTAATGAGGAAGCTGATGATGTTAAGGAAGTTGACGCAGCTTTCAGAGCTGAGCTTAACAACCAGAAGCCTGTTGTTGTTGAGGCTGTTCTTTCAGACAAGATTAATGTTGATTTCTTAAAGAAGGTTGAGAAGGAGCTTCTTCTTGAAAGCAAGCACGTATATCTGTATGCTCCGGCAGAGGGCGAGGATTATACAAATGTTGTTACTCACTTTGTAAATGCAGGTATTGTTGTTATCCTTGCACTTAGTAAGGCAGCTGATATTAAGATTGATGGCGCAGAAGTGCTTGCAGGCTGGGAGTCTGAGGTTGACGCAACTACTGCGGATGTGGCTGAGTTTATTAAGAAGAATGCGTAGCTGGGGCTCTTTCCCGCTGCGTGGGGTTACTTCAGGGGTGGAAGTGTTGGCAGACGGGCGGTAAAGGGCGCTTCGCTGCTTTGCTTGGTTTTGGAATATATTTTGTAGGAGTTAGGTTATAATTATGAATACACATTTTTTTAAAAAGTTAATATCTTTGGGTATGATTTTTTGCCTGACTTTTATTGGACTTTCTGGTTGTGGGCAGAAGAAGACGGAACTTGTTAATGTTTCTTATGATGCCACAAGAGAGTTTTATAAGGAGTATAACAGGCTTTTTGAGGATTACTGGTATGGCAGGACTGGCGAGAAGGTTGAGGTTATCCAGTCTCATGGCGGTTCTGGAAAGCAGGCGCTAGAGGTCGCTAACGGTCTTGGTGCTGATGTTGTCACGCTTGCTCTTGAGGGAGATGTTAATGTTATAAGGGACGAAGGGCTGATTGATGACGGATATATCAATGATTATTCTGATGACAGCTCGCCTTACACTTCTACGATTGTTTTTCTTGTAAGAAAGGGCAATCCTAAGAATATTAAGGACTGGGATGATCTTCTTAATGATGAGGTTAAGGTTATTACCCCTAATCCTAAGACTTCCGGAGGAGCCAGATGGAATTTCCTTGCAGCATGGTATTATTTTAAGAAGCAGGGACAGACTGAGGAACAGGTTCAGGCTAGTGTTACGAGACTTTACAGGAATGTGGCAGTGCTTGATTCAGGTGCAAGAGGTTCTTCTACCACATTTGCAGAGAATGGACAGGGAGATGTCCTGATTGCATGGGAAAATGAAGCATTTTTTGCATTACAGGAATATCCGGGCGAGTATGAGATTGTCGTTCCGTCTGCATCTGTATTGTGCCAGCCAACGGTTGCAAAGGTTGACGAGGTCACACAGATGAATGGCACGGAGGAGCTTGCTGATGCCTATCTATCTTTCCTGTACACTGATGATGCGCAGAGACTTGAAGCACAGAACTTCTACAGACCTGTAAACAGGGACATCCAGAAGGAATACGAGTCTTCTGGCGATTCAAGAAACATTAAGGAAATCCCTTCCGACGGCAAATGGATTGTCAAGGACATTGACATGGCGGATATCGGGTATTTTGGCGGCTGGGAAGCGGCTACACAGAAGTTTTTCTCTGATGGTGGAATATTTGATAAGATATATGATTAATTAAAATGTTTTGTTGAATATGCTGCGCGGTTGAATATATTGTGCGAATCTGACTATGCACAGGTACATGAAGCCTACTAATATAGAGCAAGTTGTTGGTTTAGTAGGTTTCTGCGGAGAATATTATAAGTTGTTTAAGTGATAAGACCTACTAATCAATCAGGGAAGATATGATTAGTAGGTCTTTCACTCGCAAATTGCTTACAATTGTTAGTGAAATGTGGGAAAAAGACCTACGAAAATATGCTAATTTAACAATATAGTAGGTTATGAGCCAGAAAGTATATGCATAAACTATGGAAATGACCTACTATATTGAGTGTATAATGGCTTTTAGTGGGTTTTGTCCTCTGTCAGCAGCCTCTTATAAGTACAGTCGATGCCAAGCGCGCCGAGCGGAGCAGTAACTATGATTGCAAGTACAGCTACGGAAAGCACTATCTGTCCGCAGGCAAGTCCGGCGGCGAGAGGAACAGAGCCGATGGCTGCCTGGACGGTTGCTTTAGGAAGATAGGCAATTATGCAGAAAAGCCGTTCCTTCCATGTAAGATTTGTCTTTACGGTGCAGAGAAGAACTCCGGCTGCTCTGAAGACAAGTGCTGCAAGAATCATGAGTAAGGCTGGAAGCCCGGCTTTAAGTGTGTAGCGGATATCGACAGCCGCGCCGACAAGCACGAACAATATTACTTCAGCAGCGAGCCACAGCTTGCCGAATTTCTCGGACAAACGGGCTGATACGGCAGGAACACATTTGAACTTCAGCGTACATGCCATAGCGACAACGGCAAGAAGTCCGGAAACAGACACTTTACCTTCAAGCCAGCCCTCAATTGCGATAAGAAGGAAAGAGAAGCCAAGCACGATAATAACCTTCATGCTGTTTCTTACAGTATGCTTGCGGGCGTATGATGTTTCAAAGAACAGATACAGTCCCAATCCGGTTACTATGCCAAGAATTATGCCGAGTATAATAGACACAGGAATATTTACGAAATCCATAACATTTGCCTTGCCACCCTGTGCCACATTTAAAAATGTTGTGAATAACACTATTACAAATATGTCATCGCACGAAGCACCAGACAGTATCATCTGTGGAATTGCCTTGTCAGTTCCGTAGCGTTTCTCAATCAGCATTACCATCCGGGGAACGACAACCGCAGGAGAAACGGCGGCGAGAACCGCGCCCATTACTGCAGCTTCGGCGTGGTTAATTCCAAGAATTACAGGGGCAAGCAGAATATAACCGATGATTTCACAGGAAGCTGGAATGAAGGACATGAGAATTGCACTTCGTCCGGCTTTTTTCAGGTCTTTTAAGTCAAGCGACAGACCGGCTTTGATAAGAATAATGATAAGAGCCATTTTTCGCAAGTCAGCCGATATTGAAAGGATTGACGGGTCAAGAAAATCAAGGACATATGGCCCGAGGACAATACCGGTAACAAGCATACCGATGATTCTTGGCAGTTTCAGCTTCTGGCAGATTGCGCCCATGACGAGCCCAACCAGAAAGATAAGTGATAAAGATGTCAGCATAATAAGCCTCCTTAAAAATGTAGTAAATGCATTTATGAACGCAAAAAAAGCTGATGCTTCCTGCGACATAAAATCGTAGAAGTCATCAGCTTGAATAAGCAGTTTAGGTTTCCCAAGGGAGTACTTCATTCCCTTTGATATTTATAATACTTTGGGGCAGGATTGTCAAATGTAAGAAGAATAGTATGTTAGATTATTCATTTTTAATTGCATTATACAGATTAACAATCTCGCCATCTTTCTTGGAATTCAAGAACACAGTCTGGTCAGCAGTTTTTATCATAAGTACAGGAGACACATCTTTAAAAATGTAGAGACTGCATTTTCCATAAGTATTGCCCTTGAATCTTCCGACAAGATAACTTTCTGTGGCACCGCCATTGGACTTGAAAAAATGGTCGTCTGGAAGCTTATCCATAAGCTTAAGTTCTATGATGTCGTCAATGTTAATACTGCTTGTGTAACCGCATGAAGACACATTTACAGTGCTTTCAGTAGTCTTAATATCAATAGTGACATGCAGGAACGGCGCAAGTACAACAATTGTCCATATTAAGGTTCCTAGCAGAATTGCTGTGATTGTACCAGTGAACACCTTTGCACCGGTTCTGGCGTAGTTAAGCGAGTAGTTGGTCGAACACAGCCTGTCGGGTACGAAAAGGTGCGGGTCATTAGGATTGTAGTAAAATCCAGTCTTCCAGTAGTCATCATCATCAACAAATACCGGCTGTGTGTCAGCCTTAAGCATTTCATTCTTTCTGTTGCGTGCAAGAATAAGAATGACAGTGAGCGTGCAGCCGCTTAACAACTGCAGAATAATGTACATCCAGAAACTTAAGTCTCCAACAGTATCCTGAATAATACACATTAATACAAATGTTATCCATGCCACGAAGTTAAGAAGTGACATTACAAGCATTGCTGAAGCAATGTATTTTTTCATAGTAAGATTAACAATGTTGTTAATGTCCGAATTAAGGCTGTATGTCTGATTCTGTCGTCTGTTCATATAAATATGGAACACAAACCCGAATACAGAAACTATGACAGTACATATTGCAAATACAATAATCATAGAAAAATACGCTCTGTCTGTCCATGAATAGAATGGAATCAGTGCCAGCAGTTCTGCGGCAATTATGATGATGTGGTATCTGAAGCTGATGGGGGTTGCGTCAGCATTTGCACAGGCACGCGTATCAATGAAGACCTTCTGTTTCTGGGATTCAACAAACCAGCCATTCTGTATCTTTAACAGATACATTTTCCGATGCGCTGAAAGCTGGATATACATAATTCCGAAAACGAACACGAGAATCCAGATTGTATACATAATAACGAAAATGATTATGTTCACAAAATTAAGAAAGCATATGGCTATTGAGAGTACTGCATTGATATTCTGAAAATATTTCATGCTTTTCTTAAAGCGTGTCATAAGTCGTGTGACATCGTCATCGTTAACATGGTCGCCTGGAATGTGGACTCCGATAAGCATTCCATTGTTGTATCGGTAGTTGGATTCATATGCAAATCTCATGATCAGGACTGTGAACATGTTGCATACGAAGAATAGCATAAACATTGCGATTTTCATAAGGAAACCTCCTTGTATAGTGGGACTGTGTGTGTTAATGCATGTGTGAATACAGGCATATTACATTGTGCAGGGATTCATCTTGGAATAAATGTTTTCGCACATTTTTAAGAATTCTTCTTTATCCATTCCAGTAATGCTTGCTTCTGCTGACGGCAGTTCAAGTTCTGATTCAAGCTTTTCCCTGAATTCAATATCCATATTAATATTCTCAGCGACAAATGCACCAAGCCTTCTGTCGGTTTTAATAAAACCTTCAGCTTTAAGAATCTGGTAGGTTTTATTGACGGTCATTGTATTAACGCCTGCGTCAGAAGCAAGCTGTCTGACAGTCGGCAGTTTCTCGCCAGCCTTAAGTTCTCCCTTGCCAATTCCTTTAACAATCTGATTCCTTAACTGCACATATATGGGTGTGTCGCTCGCAAAATCAAGTTCAATAACCATGTGAAGCTCCTTTCTGTAAAGAGAGGTGATTTTTGTCTTACTTGTATTATATATAGTAATACAGATAAGACAAGAAGTCAAGAGGGCAGGGTGAGGATAATCATAGGCATGAGATAATATTTGGGAAATGCCTACGCAAGCTAAGAAAACAAGATGTTTAGTAGGTTTACGGAGAAAAAAGCGTTCCGAAGGAAACAGGCATCAGGAAACAACTAGAAATTCTAAAACACTATTGACATATAAACCTAGTAGGTATATAATCTGCAACATAGTAACATATTAAATTAGTAGGAATTAAAAAACAACAAGTACTTCAAGGACGGCGGAGTGTTCGACAAGATATATGAGAAGAAGTGATTAAGGGAAGGGGAAACGACAGAATGAAAGAGAAGAAAAGAAAGAAAAAAAGAGTAATACCGGGCTTTGGTCTTTCATTTGGAATAACAATTGCTATGTTAGGATTCATTGTTGTTATCCCTTTATGTACCCTTGTGATATTCTCGGCAAAGCTGTCGTTTACGGAATTCATAACGACAGTTACAAGGCCGAGAGTGCTTTCAAGCTACAGAGTAAGTCTTCAGACAGCGTTAATCGCGGCACTTATAGATGCTGTGATGGGAACTATACTTGCATGGGTTCTTGTAAGATATAATTTCCCGGGAAAGCAGATTATGAATGGAATAATAGAACTTCCATTTGCACTGCCGACAGCTGTTGCGGGTATAGCACTTACACATCTGACAACAACCAACGGCTGGCTTGGAGCAATCTTTGCAAAATTCGGAATAAAGATTGCATATACAAGGCTGGGAATTATATTCGCACTTATATTCGTTGGAATACCATTCGTAGTGAGGGCTGTCCAGCCGGTGTTAGAAAAGGTGGATATCCAGTACGAGGAGGCAGCCAACATGCTTGGAGCAACCAACAGGCAGACAGTATGCAGGGTAATACTTCCAGAGATACTTCCAGCACTTATCGGAGGATTCACAATGTCGTTTGCAAGAGGCCTTGGCGAATACGGAAGTGTCGTATTCATAGCAGGAAATACACCGTATGAGACAGAGATAGCGCCGCTTATGATTATGTCAAAGCTTCAGGAATATGATTACGCAAGTGCAACATCAATAGCACTTGTAATGCTTTTCATCGCATTTATTATTCTCTTTATAAATGCAGTGTTACAGAGCAGGACATCAAAGATTGTAAGTGGAATTTCATAGAAAGGGGTTAGTGTATGAATATAAGAAAAGATTCAGGTCCGTTAAAATGGATTCTAATAGGTATAAGTGTGTTGTTTTTATTTGTGATGCTTATTCTGCCCCTCAGTTATGTAATGTACACAGCATTTTCTAAGGGCATAAAGGTATTTCTGGCAGCAGTTACCGACAAATACGCACTTCATTCAATCAAGCTGACAATAGAAGTTTCACTTATCGCTGTTGTGTGTAACACATTTTTTGGAATATTTGCTTCATGGCTTATTACGAAATTCCAGTTTAAGGGCAAGAAGATTATATCTACTTTAATAGATTTACCACTCACAGTTTCACCGATTATAGCAGGTCTTATATATGTGCTTACATTCGGTAGACAGAGTTTTATATATCCATATCTTAAGGCTATGGGAGTAAGAATTATATTCGCAGTTCCGGGTATCGTGCTTGCGACTATATTTGTAACGTTTCCATTCATATCAAGGGAGCTGATACCGGTTCTTACATCGCAGGGAACTGACGAGGAGGAAGCTGCAGCGCTTATGGGTGCTAACGGCTGGACTATATTCTGGAAAGTAACCTTTCCACATATCAAATGGCCACTTCTTTACGGAATTGTTTTGTGTACAGCAAGAGCGATGGGCGAATTCGGAGCAGTATCCGTGCTTTCAGGACATTTAAGGGGAAGAACTAACACGATGCCGCTTTATATTGAGCTTCTGTATCAGGGATATGATTTTACGGGAGCATTTGCAGTGTCAGCGATTCTGGTGCTGATGGCGGTTATTATACTTGTACTAAGGAGTGTTCTTGAGTACAAGGGAGAGCAGGCAGCAAAGGCAGAGAAAGAGCAGCAGGAAGGATAGAAACGCACTACAACAGAAAGGCGGAACAGATTATGGCAGAATTACAGCAGGAAACAGACAAATATGTAGAGCTTCGTAATATCAATAAGACATATGGCACATTTAAAGCCTCGAATAATATTAATATCGGGATTGGGAAGGGCAAGCTTATTGCACTGCTTGGACCTAGCGGAAGCGGCAAAACTACCATCTTAAGAATGATAGCAGGCCTTGAGACTGCGGATTCAGGTGATATTATTATTGATGGTAAGGTTGTTAATGATGTGCCGGCAAGTAAGCGTGGAATAGGTTTTGTTTTCCAGAACTACGCACTTTTCAGATACATGACAGTGTATGATAACATTGCATTTGGATTAAAGGTCAATAAATGGAAAAAATCGGACATTAAGAAACGTGTTGATGAGCTTATTGAGCTTGTCGGACTTTCAGGCATGGCGAAAAGATACCCTAGCCAGTTATCAGGCGGACAGAGGCAGAGAGTAGCATTTGCAAGGGCATTAGCACCTAATCCTGAGCTTCTGCTCCTTGATGAACCATTTGCAGCGATTGATGCGAAAGTAAGACAGGAATTAAGAAGCTGGCTTCGTGACATGATTACAAAGGTTGGAATCACAAGTATATTCGTTACTCATGACCAGGATGAGGCAATTGAGGTTGCTGATGAAATTATTGTCACTAACAAGGGACATATAGAGCAGATTGGAACGCCAAGACAGATATACAGAGAGCCCGAGACAGCATTTATGGCGGAATTCATGGGACATCCGGTACATGTTGACCGGATTAATAAGATTAAAGGTTTTAACCAGCTTGACGATTCTGTTAAGGCGGTATTAAGACCTGAGAATGTCAACATCACAAGGCTTGATGAGAAGGTTGATTCAGCCGCTTCTGTTGAAAAGGGCGTGGTTGTAGGCAAGCTTTTCATGGGCAAGGAAGTCGAGATAACTGTCAATGTCAACGGTATAGAGGTTGTCGGAACAAGAAATGTTGAGGAAGCTCCGATAAAGAAGGGCGAGGAAGTAAATGTATTTATTCACCGCGCATTTACTTACGGCGCAGACGGAATTGTCAACATTGTTGAAAATGCAAATAAGTTTGAAGACTGGATGGTTATCTAAAATACTTAACAAAATTAAAAGAAATTGATTTGGAACGTTTTAAATATGTGAGTTATACCTAATTTTATTAAAAAATTTAAGAAAAATTAACAAATTTTTAATTTTGTTATTGACAAATTACTTACAAAGGAATATTTTAATGTACAAATCAACAGTCAAATGCGAAGAACAGGAAATGACTTCTTCATATCACCGCTCACAGAAAGCCGTCAGTTGATGAGAGACGGCAGCAAGGAATGATTAAGCCCTCACCTGCAAGCAGTTCTGGTGAAAGACAGGCAGATGTCTAGTAGTTGGAACCGGTACCCATCGTTAAAAGGGCATGCCATAAGGTTGAAATTGCTGAGTGGCAGTAGAGTGGTCGGAGTATCCGGCAAGCAAAGTGGTAACGCGGAAGTAGAAATAATATACCTTCGTCTTTGCACATAATCCAGTGATGGATTAGTGCATCGACGAAGGTTTTTTTGTGCGAGTAGCGATGAGGATGGAACAACGGGAATTTGATGTATGCTTGCATACAATCAGATTCATGTTGGAACATACGAGGAGCACCGCGACAATGTCAGAACGCAGTTCTGACATATGAGCTACGAGCTATGGAAGCACTGAGAATCATAGCACCGCTTCCACTGCGTTTGACTGGTGAAATATATTTTTATAGGAGAGTGACATTATGAACACATTAGTAATCGTGCTTATCGCGGCAGTTGTACTTTTTGGTGCATACATGGTTTATGGTCGTTGGTTAGCAAAGAAATGGGGTATCGACCCTAAGGCAGAGACACCAGCCGTTAAATATAACGACGGTAAAGATTTCGTTCCAACTAATGGCTGGACAGTTTTCAGTCATCAGTTCTCATCAATTGCAGGAGCAGGTCCTGTAACAGGTGCTATTCAGGCAGCAGCATTTGGATGGTTACCAGTTTTACTCTGGATCCTCATCGGTGGTGTATTCTTCGGAGCAGTTACAGACTTTGGTGCACTTTATGCCTCAGTTAAGAATGAAGGTAAGTCAATGGGTATGATCATTGAGAAGTACATCGGTAAGTTTGGCCGTAAGATTTTCTTACTTTTCTGCTGGTTATTCACACTTATCGTTATTGCAGCATTTGCAGATATGGTTGCAGGTACATTTAATGCTTACACAGTAAATGCTGATGGTGCTACTGTTTTATCAGCAGCAGCTAAGACAAATGGTTCAGCTGGTATGGTATCTATCATGTTTATGGTATTTGCCGTAGTATTCGGTCTTATCCAGAAGAAGTTAAATCTTTCAGGCTGGAAAGAAGCAGTACTTGGTATTGTGTTTATTATCGCAGCATTTGCTGTTGGTATGTTTTTCCCACTTGAGTTCAACAAAGATGTATGGAGTTATATCACATTTGTATATATCTTCTTCGCTGCAGTTATGCCAATGTGGTTAATGAAGCAGCCTCGTGACTATATGACAACATTCATGTTTATCTGCATGATTGTAGGTGCAGCAGTTGGTCTTGTAGTTGCACATCCTTCAATGAATCTTCCTGTATATACGGGATTCAACAATGCAAAGCTTGGAACAATGTTCCCAATTCTTTTCGTAACTGTTGCATGTGGTGCTGTTTCTGGTTTCCACAGCCTTGTATCTTCTGGTACATCTTCTAAGACAGTTAATAACGAGAAGGATATGCTTAAGGTTGGTTACGGCGCAATGGTACTTGAGAGTTTACTTGCAGTACTTGCCCTTTGTGTTGCTGGTGCAGCTGCTACTAACGGAGCACTTCCAGCTAAGACACCATTCGCAATCTTCAGCAGTGGTGTAGCAGGATTCTTTGAAATGTTTGGTGTTCCAGTACATTTTGCAACAGTATTCATGACAATGTGTGTATCTGCTCTTGCTCTTACATCACTTGATGCAGTTGCCCGTATCGGTCGTATGAGTTTCCAGGAACTCTTCAGCGTAGATGATATGGAACATGCAGAAGGATGGAGAAAGTTATTGTGCAATACATACTTCTCAACAATCGTAACATTAGTATGTGGATTCATCCTTACTAAGATTGGATATGCTAATATCTGGCCATTATTTGGTTCAGCTAACCAGTTATTAAGCGCTCTTGTAATTCTTACACTCTGCGTATTCTTAAAGGTTACAGGACGAAGCAACAAAATGCTTTTCCCTCCTCTTATCATCATGCTTTGTGTAACATTTACAGCACTTGTACAGAGAACAATTGCAATGGTTAAGGCTATCAAGTTAGCAGCTTCTGTTACAATTCCTGCTGGACAGACATCTTGGGGAAGCGTATTCATCGCTAACGGACTTCAGCTTATAATTGCTATACTCCTTATTGTACTTGGTGTAATCATCGTAGTTAACTCAGTAAAGAGCTATGCAAAGAGCGAGAAGAACTCTGAGAAGGCAGCAGTTTAATTGGTCATTAAATATGTATGACGCAGGATATGTTAGTGGTACAGGCTTTCATGATTCCTGAGCTTAGTGGTAGTAAATGCCGCTATATACAAAGTTTTTTACAGGGCTTGAAATCAAACGCGCTTCGCTTGAACGAGATTTCAAGCCCTGAACTTTTGTATATAGCGGCATTAACTTCCACACAGCACAGGAATAAATCAAGCCCGCGCCACTAACATATCCTGCTGATATCATATTCAATACCAATAAAATAAAACATACCGGGGCAGTTATTCTGCTCCGGTATGTTTTGTCTTATCGGAAGGTGTTCCGATTTCTTCTATCATATTGTCGTCAATCTGGATATCTGCGAGAGTGTATTGTTCTGGTGCTTCTTTTATGTTGCGGAAAACGTTACAGGTGCAGGTACTCTTTCTTATTATAATATGTCTTGCAATGGAGGCTGGTATATCTGCGCAGCCTTTATTATCATAGAACTGTGTCCATGGGTTGATGTTTATGAAGTTAAATATCTGTCCTCTGATATCTTCCAATGTAATATATTCATATATCTGTGGCGTGTCGGGACGCATTTTCAGCCAGAGCAGATTGTAACCTGAGTCGACCTTGATGTGACGCATTATTATATTCTTATTGTGTATGGATTCTGAGCCACATGTAAGGCATCCATGGCAGAATTCAAATGTGCAGTCCTCAATAATTATGCGTTCATTAGTGCCATTGTCCGGGTTACTGTCAGCAAATGGTCCTTTGCCGCCTTTTAAAGCAACTGCGTCATCATTTACATTAATTGTGCAGCCTTTAATAAGAATATCAGTGCAGGCGTCAATGTCTATTGCGTCAGTGCTAGGTGCTTTGACAGGCGCAGAGGGGCTTGTAATGCGGCAGTTAAGGTAACGTACATGAGAACATCTATATAGGTGATTAGTCCAGAACTGCGAATTACTAATGTGCAATCCGGCAACAGTAACATTGGTACATCTTTCCATATAGATAAGCCTTGCACGCTGTTCGTCTTTGTTGGTGCAGTCGGGATTCCAGGTTCTTCGCTGCCAGAAGGCTTTCCAGCTTCGTAAGCCGTTACCGTCTATCGTTCCATTACCGCACAATGTAAAGCCATCAATTCCAGAAGCGTTGATAAGTGCGGCAAAATACAGACAGGTTTCACCTTCTATTCTTGTTTCACAGACCGGATAATCGCTGATGTCGTCACTTCCCATAAGTGTTGCATCGTCTTCAATATATAGATTAACTCCCTGTCTGAAAAATAAAGCTCCAGTCATGTATGTACCATGCGGAATAACGATTACACCGCCACCAGCATTGTATACAAGGTCTATCAGCTTCTGGAAATTAGCAGTGTATATTCTGCCGTCATCATGTATACCATAATCTGTAATAATATATTGCTTTCCCAGTTTGGTGAGTTCTGGAATGCTGGTATTGTGAAACCAGCCATCGACGGGCGTTCCGTCTGGGAAAATGTCTGAATGTATAGTGCACATATTTATAACCCCGTTTCTATTTGTTAGAAAATATGATAAATGTTTTGCAGACAAATCACAATATTTTATGGAAAATATTGTGATTTTATGAGCGTTTATTCATTCTTTAATTTGAACCGGATAGACGCTTTTTGTCCGGTTTCAAAAAATGAAAAAATTTACATTTTCGAAACCGGGGCCATATGAAAATCATTACATGAGATGCATAATTCTTCCTGTTTTCCACATACTACCCATACATTATAAATTATGGAAAGTATGTAAAAATCAGGAGGAATTATTAATATGAAAGCCACAGGAATTGTAAGAAGGATAGATGATTTAGGCAGAATTGTCATTCCAAAGGAGATAAGAAGGACACTTCATATAAGGGAAACTGACCCGATGGAGATATTTACGGATGCCGAGGGGCAGATTATCTTGAAAAAATATTCCCCGATAGGGGATATTAGCACATTTGCAGGAAAATATGCAGAATCACTGTCGGATGCGACCGGAATGACAGTATGTATAACTGACAGGGAACAGGTTATTGCTGCATCAGGTGACGATAAGAAGAATCTGATGAATAAGCCTGTCACAAAGGAGCTTAATCAGGCGATGGAGGGAAGATGTACCATTGCTGCAGGTGAAGGAGAGGATGGCTTTGTGAAAGTCACTGATGAGGCGCAGTTTAAGCAGGAAATTATGTATCCGATAATATGTCAGGGAGATGTTTTAGGTACTGTGCTTATGATGTCTATTGACATGAAGCCAAAGTTTACAGATAATGAAAAGAAAATGGTAAAGACGGCGGCTAACTTTTTAGGAAAGTACATGGAATCGTAGATGACTTGAGGCGGACTGGTTATACTTAAGGGATAGCAGGCTGGATTTACTAATGGATTAAGGAGAAGAACATGAGATTAGATAAATATTTAAAAGTATCAAGACTTATAAAGAGAAGGACTGTTGCCAACGATGCATGTGATGCAGGAAGAGTAATGGTTAATGACAAGGTTGTGAAGGCATCTTATGATGTTAAAGTCGGAGACATTATTGAAATCCAGTTTGGTAACAAAAATGTAAGAGCAAGGGTTACAGATGTCAAGGATACTGTTAAGAAAGAAGAGGCAAAGGAAATGTTTGAATATCTTTAATTCAAAGTACCTGTAATCATATATTGTGGTCATGCATATATTCTCATATAACGGAATGTCTATAAGGAGGTTATATGGAGGAGAAGGTCAGGGTAAGAAGACCACACAGACTGAATATGGAGGACCGTAAAAGAATTGATTTTACAGGAATAACGGATGTTGTTTCATTTGACCCGGTAAAGGTTGTGCTGGAATCAGATTACGGTCATATTACAATAAAGGGCGATGGTCTGCATGTAAACCGCCTATCAATCGAGAAGGGCGAGTTAGATATTGATGGAAGAGTTGATTCTATCTGCTATTCTGAATCTGGCATGAAGACGAAACAAGATTCATTCATGAGCAGGCTGCTCAGATGATAAGCCGTGTAATAGTGTGGGAGCTTTATGCACTGGCAGTGAGTTTCTTCAGAGGAGTATTACTTGCGTGGGTGTATGATAATATAAGAGTTTACAGAAGAATAATAAGACATAAAACAATAGTATTTATGAGCATAGAAGACATTGTATATGGAATATATGCAGGAATAAGTGTTTTTCTGATGTGTTTTAAAGTGTCAGATGGTATTATCCGCGGATTTATAATTATGGGAATAGCATCTGGTGCATTTCTTTACTTTAGATTCATCAGTGTGTTGTATATCCGATGGACAGTGAAGATTATAAAATTTTTACTAAAACCGGTATGTTTTATATTGAAAAATGTAGTCCATATTATTACAATACCAGTTAGAAACCTTAAAAGATATATAGAGCACAGGAATAAGATGCGTAAGAAGGATTCACAAGGGTGAGGATATATGAAATTAGAATCAAGAAGAGAGCGTGCAGAAAGGCTTAAAAGGCAGAGACGTTCAGCACTTGCAGGAATGGCTATTGCTATTGTTGTAGTTGTTGCACTTGGTATTGTTCTGTGGAGAGGCAAAACAGGACTTGTTGCGAAGAATGCTGACTATGAGGCACAGATAACAGAACTACAGTCACAGATAGATGATGAGAATAAAAGAAGTGATGAACTCTCAGAATATGAGAAGTACGTCAAGACGAAGAAGTTCGTGGAGGAGATTGCTAAGAACAAGTTCGGGCTTATATATCCAGATGAACTGATATTCAAGCCTAATAACAAGTAACATTTATAATAACGGATATTATGTCGGAGCAGGAAGATTTTATAAGACTTTCATGCTTCGACATTTTATTTATATGCAGTCATATATACTTCACATTGGTGTAGTGCCGGAAAGGAAGTGGATATGAATGAAACATACATATAAAGATGCCGGATATACATATACTATTAACCGTCTGCAGGAAACAGCCAGAACATTCAGGAATCTTGGCGACGCATACGGGGAGACCAACCAGAAGCAGAATGGATTTAAGAGACAGTTAATTCTCGTTGCTGACATATTAGAGGAATGTGTTGCAATGAATCTTAACGCCAGAGTGCCCGAAAAACAGGAGTACAGGCAGCTTGAGCGCAAATGTATGGCAGTGGGAATTTCAGTTAAGGATATAAAAGTAGTTGATGGAAAGAGACGCGAGATACTTGTAACTGCGAAAACATTTATGAAAGGATGCGTGTCTGAGAGGGTGTTGCGAGAGGCTGTGTCTGATGTGTTCAAGGTGAGGTTCTTTTCTAATCAGGATAACAGGGTGATTATAAATGAAGAGCCTAACCAGTATGTGTTCTATCAGGAAGATCGTTTCAGGATTCTTTCCGGTATGGCAAGAAAATGTAAAGAAGCAGAGAATACGAGTGGGGATAATTTCTTATTAAAAAGGCTTGGCTGTGGGAAAATGGTTGCGGCAATTGCGGATGGCTGCGGAAGCGGAAGAAGAGCATTTGCGGAGAGCAGAATGGTGATTGAACTTATGGAAAACTGCATAGAAGCTGGCTTTGAGGAAAAGACGGCAATTGATTTGATTAATTCAGCGTATATTGCAGGAACAACATTTAACAATCCTGTTACTATGGATATGAGCGTTATTGACTGTCAGGCAGGTGTTATTAACTGCATAAGCTTGGGGCTGTGTCTACATTTATTAAGAGGGACAACTGGGTTGAGATTATTAAGTCGACGACGCTGCCAATGGGCGTGCTTGACCAGGTGGATTATGACTGTACAACTAAGAAACTGTATGATGGAAATTATATTATAATGATAAGCGACGGGGTGCTTGATAATTTGTCCGGAGTCAACAAGGAGGAGCAGATGGTGGAGATTATTAATAATATAAATGTTAAGAAGCCGGCAAGCATTGCAAAGAAGATTCTTGAGATGTCACTGAAGAATCATAATATGGAGGCTTTTGATGATTGTACTGTTATGGTTCTTGGAGTGTTTGACACATATGTGAACGTATAATATAATTCTCGCATGAATGAAATTATAGATAAGATTTACAGATATATTGAACAGAATAATATGCTTACGGACTGCGAAAGAGTGGTTGTCGGACTTTCAGGTGGCGCTGATTCTGTGTGTCTGCTTATGGTGCTTAAGGGGTATATAGAGAGGAAGCATCTACAGACAGAATTATGTGCGGTGCATGTCAATCATGGCATAAGGCAGGAGGCTGGAGATGATGAGGAGTTTGCCAGAGCCTTGTGTGAACGCATGGGTGTTGAATTCATGGCGTATCATATAGATGCTGCCGGGCTTGCAAAGCAGCTTGGAATGAGTGTTGAGGAAGCAGGAAGAAAAGAACGATACCGTATATTCAATGAGGCATGTAAAGAGTGTAATGCAAGGATTGCGGTTGCACATCATATGAATGACCAGGCAGAAACAGTTCTTATGAATCTTTCACGCGGAACCTCACTTAAAGGAATAGGTGGAATCAGACCGGTAAGGGATAATATTATAAGGCCTCTGCTTTCAGTGACGAGAGCTGAGGTTGAGGAAGTGCTGAAAGGTTTTAACCAGCCATATGTTATAGATGCAACGAATCTGTGCAATGATTATACACGTAATTCTTTAAGAAATGTGGTTATTCCTTATATGACTGACAATATTAATTCACATACTGTTGAGAATATTGCCAGTGCTGCCAGTGAGCTGCAGCAGGATTTTGATTTTATTGAGTCAGAAGCGGACAAGGCTTATAACAAGTATGTTACTGAAGGAGATAATGTAGTTATTAAGCTGGATGGAGAAGAATTTGCAGGACTTCATGAAGTTATAAGAAGACGAGTTATCTACAGGGCAGTATATTATCTTACAAAAACTGCCAAGGATATATATAAGATACATGTCAATGCTGTTGATGCACTTGTTGGAAAGACAGTTGGCAGCAGTGCTGATATATGTTATGGCTTATGTGCTGTAAGAGAATATGACGATATTGTGGTTAGCAGTGAAAGAGTCAGCAGACAAGATAAGAATGAGCCACTGGAAGAATATGAACTTTCGGACGATGATATTGAAAAGCTTAAGGCTGGGCAGAAAGTAACAATTCAGGAAAATATTTATTATAATAATGAAACACTACAGATGAAAAGTGTGCAGATTGAGTTGTCACTTCATTCTAATTATGAAAAAAATCGAAATTACGCTAATAGCCGCTATGCTAAAGCCTTTGATTATGATAAAATATCAGGAAAGCCATGCATTAGAAAACGTATGGCTGGAGACAGAATTGTTATTAACAGAGAAGGAAATCAGCGCAAGCTAAAGAATGAATTTATTGACCGTAAAGTGCCGGAGAATATGAGGGACAATGTGCTTCTTGTATGTGATGATACCGGAGTTTTATGGGCTGTGGGGGTGCGACGAAGTGAACGTGCCCTGATTGATGATAATACACAGAATGTGCTGGAAGTAACTATACAGAAGAGAGAATATTAAGGTTGACAAAGGAGAGAAACGATGAAAGAACCATTTATCAGTGTCCTTATATCTGAGGAGAAGCTTAATGAAAGAATTGCACAGCTTGGAGAGCAGATAAGTAAAGACTATGAGGGTAAGGAGGTTAAACTTATTTGTATTCTTAAGGGAAGTATTATATTTACATGCGAGCTTGCCAAGAGAATTACTGTACCTGTTAAGTTTGATTTTATGCAGGTATCAAGTTATGGAAGCGGGACATCATCAAGCGGTCAGATTAAGATTAAGAAGGACCTTGATGAGAGCATTGAAGGAGAGCATGTTATTGTTATTGAAGATATTATCGATTCGGGTAATACACTGGCAAGACTTATGCCTATGTTAAAGGAGAGAAAGCCAGCAGATATATGTGTATGTACTCTGCTTGATAAGCCTGAGAGAAGAGAAGTTGAGGTTGAGGTTAAGTATAACGGCTTTAACATTCCTGACGAATTTGTTGTAGGATATGGCCTTGACTATGATCAGAGCTACAGAAATCTTCCATATGTTGGAGTTTTACATCTTGATGGAGAGGCATAATTAAATAAGGAGGAAGTGATGGATACTAAGAAAAGAAAATCTGGAGGATTTGGAAGCATTTTCTTCATGATTATTATAATTGGTATTATTTGGGCTGTAATTGCTCAGATGAGCCAGAGAACAAGTACTTATAAGTATAAAGATTTTGTATCTGACTTAAAGGATGACAAGGTAACAAGTGTTATTATCAGCCAGAATGCAGAAGTTCCAACCGGTACACTTACAATTACATTCTCTGATGGAAGCAGAGACTCACTTAATGTGTCTGATGTTGTTTCTGTTCAGGAGCTGCTCGACAATAAGGGAGTTGAGTATACTCTTAAGGATGTTAAGAGAGACAGTATCTGGATGACAACTATTCTGCCATTTGGTATGTGCCTTATCGTTGTTGTTGCACTTATGATGATGATGACAAGACAGGCCGGTGGTGGTGGTAACGCCAAGATGATGAATTTTGGTAAGAGCCGTGCGAGAATGATAAGTGGTGATGCCAATAAGGTTACATTTAAGGATGTAGCCGGACTTAATGAAGAGAAAGAGGAACTTGAAGAGATTGTAGATTTCCTTAAAGACCCTGTAAAATACACTAACCTTGGAGCGAGAATTCCTAAGGGTGTTATTCTTACAGGTCCTCCGGGAACAGGTAAGACTCTTCTTGCCAAAGCTGTTGCGGGTGAAGCGGGAGTACCTTTCTTTAGCATATCGGGTTCTGATTTTGTTGAGATGTTCGTTGGTGTCGGTGCATCAAGAGTAAGAGATATGTTTGAGGAGGCTAAGAAGAATGCCCCTTGTATCATATTTATTGACGAGATTGATGCTGTTGCAAGACGAAGAGGAACTGGTATGGGTGGCGGACATGATGAGAGAGAGCAGACTCTTAACCAGATGCTTGTAGAGATGGATGGTTTCGGAGTTAATGAAGGAATTATCGTTATGGCGGCTACTAACAGAGTTGATATTCTTGATCCTGCTATATTAAGACCAGGTCGTTTCGACAGAAAGGTAGTCGTAGGCAGACCTGATGTAAGAGGTCGTCTTGAGATTCTTAATGTCCATGCAGCCAAGAAGCCATTAGGTGATGATGTTGATCTTGAGAGCCTTGCAAGAACTACAGCAGGCTTTACAGGTGCAGATCTTGAGAATATTCTTAATGAAGCCGCTATTAATGCAGCCAAGAGCAAGAGAAAGTTCATTACTAACGCAGATGTCAATTATGCATTTGTAAAGGTTGGAATTGGCGTTGAGAAGAGAAGCAAGATTATATCAGAGAAAGAAAAGAAAATTACAGCATACCACGAATCAGGTCATGCAATTCTTTTCCATGTACTTCCTGATGTCGGACCTGTACACACTATCTCTATTATTCCAACAGGAATGGGAGCAGCAGGTTATACAATGCCACTTCCTGAGAAGGATGAAATGTTTAATACCAAGGGTAAGATGTTACAGAATATTATTGTAAGCCTTGGTGGACGAGTTGCTGAGGAGCTGATATTTGATGATATTACAACAGGTGCGTCACAGGATATCAAGCAGGCAACTGCGACAGCAAGAGATATGGTTACCAAGTATGGCTTCTCTGACAGACTTGGTCTTATCAATTATGCAAGCAGTGATGAAGATGAGGTATTCATTGGAAGAGACCTTGCACATACAAGACCATATGGCGAGGATATTGCTACAGCCATTGATGAAGAGGTTAAGAACATTATTGATGACTGTTATGCACAGGCTAAGAAGATAATATCTGAGCATATGGATGTATTAGAGAAGAGTTCAGAACTTCTTCTTGAAAAAGAAAAGGTAACAAGAGAAGAATTTGAAGCGCTTTTTGATAATGGAAGCGGTACAGATGATGATGGTATTATGGGAACAACAATTGTATAGTAAATATGCACAAAAATTTTGAATAAATTTAGTGATGTTTGTGAACACTTATTGAGGGAAATAAGATATTATAATTAATGTAAAAACCCCCAATACATTATAGATAAAGCAGTAATGCTTATCGAAAAGAAATACCTTCTCTGAAAAAGGCAGTCACCCCATGGCTGCCTTTTTTGCTACCCATAAAAGCCTTTTTGCTTGCTAAATTGTACTTTTAGATATAAAATCAGAATAGTATATGCTAAGGAGGATTCTCTATGAGAATAACCGAGGAAATGGGAAACTTAGCTGCCTGGGAAAAACGTATTTTTTATACATGCAGTGCAAGGCCGACGCTACATCCAAGAGCGTTGTTTTCGGATGTTACTAATGATTACAGAAGTCCGGCAGAGCCAATGCCTGGAGATGAAGTAACGATACGACTGCGTACTGGCAGATATAATGTAGATAAAGCATATCTTGTTGTTGATAATGTCGAGCATGTTATGACAAGAGTCAGAAGCGAGAGTATGTTTGATTATTATGAGGCTAAGATTAATGTTGGAACAGAGAAAATGTATTATTATTTCCGCGTTGAGCTTGGCAGGACAGTGTGTTTTTACAACCAGATAGGAGCAATTAAGGATCTTAACGAATATTATAATTTTCAGATCACACCAGGATTTAAGACACCAGAGTGGGCAAAGGGTGCAGTTATGTACCAGATATTTGTTGACAGATTCTATAATGGAGATAAGAGTAATGATGTGCTTGATGATGAATATAACTATATAGGGGAGCATGTCTGTCAGGTTAAAGACTGGAATAAGTATCCTGCACAGATGGGAATAAGAGAGTTTTATGGAGGCGACCTGCAGGGTGTACTTGATAAGCTTGATTATTTACAGGATTTGGGCGTTGAAGTTATATATTTTAATCCTTTGTTTGTATCCCCATCTAATCACAAGTATGATATACAGGATTATGATTATATTGATCCACATTTTGGAAAGATTGTCGAGGACGAGGGAGAACTTTTAAGACCGGGAGACAATGACAATACACATGCTACAAGATATATTAACAGAGTTACTAGAAAGGCTAATCTTGAAGCAAGCAATGAGTTCTTTGCCAAAGTAGTAGAGGAAATTCATGCAAGAGGCATGAAGGTTATCATAGATGGTGTATTTAATCACTGTGGTTCCTTTAATAAATGGATGGATAAAGAACACATTTATAGAGACAGCACTGATGAGTATGAGCCGGGAGCATACGAGAAGTATGAGAGTCCTTATCATAATTTCTTCAAGTTCTTCTCAAACCAGTGGCCGGATAATAATTCATATGATGGCTGGTGGGGGCATGATACTCTTCCTAAGCTCAATTATGAAGGGTCTAAGGAGCTTGAGGAGTATATTCTTTCTATCGGAAGAAAATGGGTTTCAGCTCCTTATAATGTAGATGGTTGGAGACTGGATGTAGCTGCCGACCTTGGATACAGCCCAGAATATAATCATTATTTCTGGAAGAGATTCCGTGAGGAAGTAAAGAAGGCTAATCCTGACGCGGTTATTCTTGCAGAACATTATGGAGACCCATATAGCTGGTTACAGGGTGATGAATGGGATACTGTAATGAATTATGATGCTTTTATGGAACCTATAACATGGTTTCTGACAGGTATGGAGAAGCATAGTGATGAGGCAAGACCTGATAAATATGGTAATCCGGATTATTTCTTTGGAGCGATGCATCATAATATGGCAAGAATGGGTGGACAGAGCACATCGATATCTATGAATGAGTTGTCTAATCATGATCATTCGAGATTCTTAACCAGAACTAACAGAACAGTTGGAAGAACTAACACGCTTGGACCTGAAGCTGCCAATAATAATATTAATAAGTCAGTATTTAAGGAGGCAGTTGTTATTCAGATGACATGGCCTGGTGCACCTACAGTGTATTATGGAGATGAAGTGGGAGTATGTGGCTTTACAGATCCTGATAATAGAAGAACTTATCCTTGGGGCCAGGAGGATAAGGAACTTATTGATTTTCATAAGGCAGTAATAAGAATGCATAAAGAGAACGAAGTATTAAGAACGGGCTCATATAAATCATTGTATTCAGCTTATAATGTTATTGCATATGGACGATTTAGCAAAGATGATGCAGCAATTATTATTATTAATAATAATGAGGATGAGGTAAGGGCGAAGATTCCTGCGTGGGAAGTCGGACTTGGGTTTGATGATGATGTGGAACAGCTTATGGTTACATTTGAAGGAGGATACAGCACCGACAGGCTTGGGTACCATCTTCAGAATGGCTGGCTGGACATAGGCTTAAGGAAGACATCAGCAGTGGTTCTTCATAAGATGCAATGGTAAAGATGTTGTTTATGTTGTATTTGCACATGTGAATGACTAATGTTATAATACAACAGTATAGCGTCGAAACAGAAAGGAATATTTTAATGGAATCATATAATTCTAATAATGATAGACCAAAGATAAGTCTGAACCGCAAGAAAAGAATGTGGAACAGATACAGAAATTATGTTATTGGATTAATAATACTTGTAGTTGCAGTTATTATATTTGCAGTTGTACTTAAGAGTTGCAGCGGTAAGAATGGTGGCAAGGATGATAATAATACAACAGCTCCTGTAAAGCAGGAAAGCACACAGGGTGTACAGGATGAGACACAGCGTTCGGATAATTCTTCACAGGAAGCATCGCAGCAGACAACGCAGGCTGCTTCTGGAAGAAGTTTAGCTGTTTCAGGAACACCACAGAGTGAAGATTACACATCTTCAGCAGCTTACAGTAAGTCAGTATTTATCGGAGATTTCGTAGTAAGCGGAATTTCGCAGTTTGGATTTGTGGCAGATTCACAGGTTATATCATCTAATTCAATGACGAGTGACAAGCTTACAGGATATCTTGATGATATTGTATCCCAGTCACCTGATTCTGTGTATATTATGGTTGGTATTAACGACCTTAATTATGGAAGCAGATCAGTGGATGATATATATAAGTATGAGAAAGAATTTATAGAAGCTGTGAAGAGTGCCCTTCCATCAGCTAATGTATATGTTCTTTCAGTACTTCCAATAAGCCAGAGATTCGAATCTTCAAGTAAGGTCAAACAGGCTAATATTGATTCACTTAACGGCATGTTCTCAGAGAATGCATCAACACTTGGTATAACATATATCGATGTGGCAACTGTATTTAAGGATGGTTCGGGATATTTTGGATCTTCTTATACAGATAGTGGATATAATCTTAAGAGTGGCTATTATGCATTTATGCTTAATGGAATTGCAGGAGTGAAGTAATGGATTTTCATGTTATGACTTTGTTTCCTGATATGATAACAGATGGACTTAATACAAGTATAACCGGTAGAGCTATTAAAGCTGGAGTTATGTCTGTTACCGCACATGATATCAGGGACTATTCTAATGATAAGCATTTAAAGGTAGATGATTATCCTTATGGCGGTGGTGCAGGAATGGTTATGAGAGCTGCTCCTGTATGCGACTGCTATGAGGATATTGTCAGAAGTATTGGAAAAAGGCCAAGGGTTATATATATGACCCCACAGGGATATACATTTACACAGAGTATGGCAGAGGAATTCGCAAAAGAAGACAATCTTGTTATTCTGTGTGGTCATTATGAAGGAATTGACGAGAGAGCATTGGAGAATATAGTTACGGATTATGTATCTATAGGAGATTATGTTCTTACGGGTGGAGAATTACCAGCAATGGTCGTAATTGATACAGTTTCAAGACTTGTACCAGGAGTTCTTAATAATGAGGAATCTGCTGAAACAGAGAGCTTTTCTGATGGTCTGCTAGAGTATCCGCAATATACAAGACCGGCAGATTATAATGGGAAAGCTGTTCCAGAAGTACTTTTGTCAGGACATCATGCCAATATTGAAAAGTGGAGACATGAGAAGTCTTTGGAGAGAACCAGAAAATTCAGACCTGACCTGTATGAAGCTTATATAAAGGAGCATCCTGAGGAGTCGAGGTAAAATAGGGAGAGGACACTATTAATCACAAGACAGGGGTTTACTTATGGTAGATTTGATTAGATTGGAGGCTGGCAGTTTAGACCTCCTTATTGATGAGAAAATGACTATTGTAACAATGGATAAAAACTTCGAAGTTATTTCGGGTAATAAGGCCATGCTCATATATACAAGATATATTCATCCTGATGATGTCAGCAGATTTACGGATGCTATCAGAGATTGCAGTGAAGTAAGCAAATATATTGTTATAAGAATGCTATATCAGACAGGTGAATATCACTGGATGCTTACTAGAATTATAGATGGCGGCGTATCTGAGGAGAGAGGACATCTGTATAGAATAAGCATCATTGATACGGCATCAATAACATCACAGATAGATGATCTTAATGCCAGAATGGATAGATATTCAAGTTATCTTGGAATGTGTGAGAATGTTTTTTTCTCATATGATATTATTAAGGATGACTTTAATATTTTTATGATTTCAGATGGTCAGCAAACGATGTCTTTTTATGAAGGTTCAGTAGAACATTGGAAAGATTATAAGATTAATACTGACGCACTTGATAATCAGGCAGTACAGGAGCTTGAAGCATTTATTGCAGCACTTATCAATGGAGAGAAATTCTTTAAAAGAGAGATTACAATTAGTGTGCTCAATAATATAGGAAGACTTGACAGATGTCTTGTAAGAGGTAAGACAATTATTGATAATTCAGGCAATAAGGTTGTTATAGGAACCATTAATATTTTAGAAAGTTCTGACAATCATGTGGTCGAAGAACTCAGTATTATCTCTGATATGAAAGACCCAGGAACAGATCTTCTTAATAAGCGGGCGATAACAGATTATGTAAGAAAACTTATAGATTCCAAGCCAGGTCATAATGTAACAATTGCTATTATTGACGTAGATGATTTTAAGACTATCAATGATACATATGGTCATATGTTTGGTGATGAGGTGCTTTACAAAGTCGCTGATATTCTAAGAGATGCTGTTGGATGCAGAGGCTTGTGTGGGCGTATAGGCGGCGATGAGATGTTTATTGTCATGGAAGGTCTTAATGATGATGAGGGAATCAGAAGCGTATTAAGAACTGTCCGTAATAACATTAAGTGGCTGTATCATGATGATTCCCGTAATATTAAGATAACCTGCTCTATTGGTTCAGCAACCTATCCCGGAGATGCAGATAATTACAATGAACTATTCAAGATAGCAGATAAGGTATTATATCTGGCAAAGGAAAAAGGAAAAGACAGATATATTATATATCATGAAGATATACATAAAGCTTATGCGTATGGTATGGGAAAAATAGGTGATATTGACGAAAAAGCATTTTACAAATACCATAAGATGGATGTTGTTAATACTATTATCAGAGGATTCAGAGATGCAGATGCCAAGAGAAGGAATGAAATGTTAGATATTGTTGCAGTTGCATTTAATATTGATTCAATTGTTATATATGACCGTGCAGAGATGAAAAATTATATTCTTTATGGGGACGAGCGTATGTCAGATGATGATGGAAGCTTTTTCAATAGAGATAATTATATTCCTAACTTCAGGGAAGATGGTATATTTGTAATTGACAACATCAATTTCTTTGAGACTAAAGCACCAACTATGTATAATGTATATTCAGGTTATGGAATAATTCAGTCAATCCAGTACATAATTGGTGGTGATATTAAGAAGAATAATAATATCATAGCTTATGGAAGATACAAGCTTGACAAGAAATGGGCAGAGAACGATGCCAATTTCCTTGCCATAATAGGAGATTATATTGGAAGAGTGTTCCTGAAAGAGAGAATGTAATGATTAACAGATATGTTGCACTGGATATAGAGACTACAGGTCTTAATCCTGCTGTAGACAGAATTATAGAAGTTGGAATGGCAAGGGTTGAGAATGACTGTATAACAGAAAAGTACTCAACACTGGTATATCCGGGAATAAGTATAAGTGAGCGTATAACCGGACTTACAGGTATACATAATGATGATCTGATTGGTAAACCGCGTATAGAGGATATCATAGGGGATATAACAACATTTATAGGTGACTGGCCGATACTCGGACATAATGTTATATTTGATTTCAGTTTTCTTAAGAAGGCAGCTGTTAATAGCGGACTGACTATCAATGATGATGGAATCGACACGTTAAAGATATCAAGAAGGCTTCTTCCAGAGGCAGAGCATAAGAATCTGTCTTTCTTATGTGAATATTTTAATATAGATCCGGGAAGGTCACACAGAGCATATGATGATGCAGTAAGTGCAAGTATGCTATATGGTAAGCTGGAAAAGTTAAAGCCGGATGATGAAGGATTTAACCATACAATGAAACTTGTCTATACAGTCAAGAAAGATTCGCCGATAACTCCCGCCCAGAGAAGATATCTTGCGGCACTTGTGCATAAGCATAATATTAATCTTGAGATTCCAGTTGAAGAGATGACCAAAAGTATTGCTTCAAGGCAGATAGATACAATCATAGCACAGTATGGAAAATAATCCGTACTGTGCTATAATTAATTAAATCTGATATTTTGTTGGAGGTAAAATTATGATTAATTTTAATAATAAGAAAACTAAAAGATGGTTCACAGGAATATTAATAATGATACTTATAGTAGCAATGGTTGTTCCTATGGTTGTCTATCTTATACCTTAAAATTAGATAAAGAGGTTATACGTATTATGAAGACAGGAAAAGTATCTGATACAATATTAGGGAGATCTGTATTCAAATTGCTTGGCAAAAGAGGAAATACAGTAAAGCCGGCATATGGACAGGATGCTGCACATATAATTAACGAGGGAAATGTACTGGCGGCTGTTGCGACCGGAGAATTGGCAGTATACAGAGCGGCTAACAATATCAGTGCGGCAGGCGGCGTTACAGATAGTATTATGAATACTATTGTTCTTGATGAGAAGTCAAGAGAGATACGTCTTAAGGAGATTATAAAAGAGATTGACAGACAAAGCTGTGTTATAGGCGCAGGTATCGCTGGAGGTCACACAACTGTAAGCAGGGATGTTAATCACCCGGTTGTATCTGTAACTGCAATAGGTCATGAAGTATATAAGCAGAGAAAAGCTGTTGCAGGTCAGGATATAGTTCTTACCAAGTATATAGGAATGAGTGGCATAAGAGACGTTATATCCGCAAGAAGAGAAGATATACTTAAAGTGTATACACAGGATATCATTGATAAGGCACTTACAGATGATAAAGAGCTGCTTGTAGCTAAAGAAGCAGCTGTATTCGTTAATGAAGGCGTAGAAGGCGCTATGCATGACGTTTCAGAAGGCGGTATATTTGCTGCATTATGGGATATGGCAGAGTATTCAGGCGTTGGACTGGAAGTTGACTTAAGAAATATTCCAGTTAAACAGGAGATTATCGAAATATGTGAATTATTTAATATTAACCCATATATATTGGATTCTATGGGATGTTTGTTAATGACATGTGAAAATGGATGTGATATAGTTAATACAATGCAGCAGAATGGAATCGAAGCTGCCGTTATTGGTAAAGTTACAGATAGCAATAACAGAATTATTCACAATACTGAGGAAGACAGATTCTTAGGTCTTCCTGAACAGGATGAGATATACAGATTCATATAATTAGTGGGAGGATTGCGTTATGAGAGAGAAGATTCTTGATATTCTTGAAAAGAATGGAAGGATAGACCTTAAGGAGATGGCTATTATGCTTGGATATTCTGAAGCAGAGGTTGCCAATGAGATAGCGGATATGGAAAAAGAACATATTATCTGCGGATATAATGCGGTCATTAATTGGGATAAGACAAGTGAGGAGAAAGTTACAGCTCTTATAGAGGTAAAAGTTACACCTCAGAGAGGGTTGGGCTTTGATAGTATAGCAGAACGCCTTTACAAGTATGATGAGGTAACATCTGTTTATCTTATGTCAGGTGGTTTTGATTTTACAGTTATTATAGAAGGCAAGACAATGAAGTCAGTGGCACAGTTCGTCGCGGCGAAACTCGCACCATTAGATTCAGTCCTTAGTACATCAACACATTTTGTACTTAAGAAGTATAAGGACTATGGAACAATAATTGAGGACGAGTCTAAAGACGAAAGGATGCTGATTACACCATGAGAAACCCATTATCACTGAAAATAACAGGCATAGAACCATCAGGAATAAGAAAGTTCTTTGATATTGTAAGTGAGATGCCTGATGCAATTTCGTTAGGAGTAGGCGAACCAGATTTTGATACTCCATGGAATGTAAGAGAAGAAGGAATATATGCCCTTGAGAAGGGAAGAACATTTTACACATCTAATGCAGGTCTTAAGGAATTAAGAGAAGAGATATGTAATTACCTTGCAAGGAAGATGAACCTTCATTATGACCCTATGAAGGAAGTACTTATAACAGTAGGTGGAAGTGAGGCAATTGATGTTGCATTAAGATGCATGTGTGACCCAGGGGATGAAGTGCTTATACCACAGCCAAGCTATGTATCTTATCTTCCATGTGCAATTATGGCTGATGCGAAGCCAGTGATTATAGAGTTAAAGGAAGAGAATGAGTTTAAGCTTACTAAGGAAGAGCTGCTTGCCAGTATAACAGATAAGACTAAGGTACTTGTTATGCCATTTCCTAATAATCCTACAGGTGCTGTTATGACAAGGGAGGAGCTTGAAGAGCTTGTACCTGTTATAATTGAGAAGGATATATTTGTTATATCGGATGAGATATATTCAGCACTTACATATAATGGAGAGCATTGCTCAATAGGAAGTCTGCCGGGAATGAAGGAGAGGACTATTGTTATCAATGGATTCTCCAAAGCATTTGCAATGACAGGCTGGAGACTTGGATATGCATGTGGTCCTAAAGAGATTATAAGTCAGATGACTAAGCTTCACCAGTTTGCAATTATGTGTGCACCTACTAATAGCCAGTTTGCTGCAATAGAGGCACTTAAGAATTGTGATATGGAAGTTAACAAGATGGTTGCTGCTTATGACCAGAGAAGAAGATATCTTATGCATGCATTTAAAGAGATGGGACTTGACTGTTTTGAACCATTTGGAGCATTTTATGTATTTCCATCAATTAAGAAGTTCGGATTATCTTCGGAAGAATTTGCTAACAGACTGTTAAGAGAGCAGAAGCTTGCTGTAGTTCCTGGAACTGCATTTGGTGACTGCGGCGAAGGATTTTTAAGAATATCTTATGCATATTCTATAGATAATCTTAAGCTGGGACTCGAAAGAATAGAAAGGTTTATCAGTACACTGAAATAGGAATCAGATATGTTGAATATAGTTTTACATGAGCCGGAGATGCCGGCTAATACAGGTAATATAGGAAGAACATGTGTGGCAACAGGCGTAAGGCTGCATCTTATAGGACCATTAGGATTTCAGATTAATGATAAGATGTTAAAAAGAGCCGGACTTGATTACTGGGATAAGCTTGATGTTACTGAGTATGATGATTATAAGGATTTTCTTGCTAAGAATCCGGGTGCTAAGGTGTATATGGCTACAACCAAGGCACATAAGACATATACAGAAGTTAATTATGAAGAAGACTGTTATATAATGTTTGGAAAGGAAAGTGCGGGGATACCGGAGGAGATACTTGTTGATAATGAGGATACATGTATCAGAATCCCTATGATAGGAGATATAAGATCACTTAATCTTTCTAATTCAGTGGCAATTGTTCTTTACGAAGCACTCCGACAGCATAATTTCTCACATATGAATTGTGAGGGACATCTTCACAGACTTAACTGGAAAGAATAATAAAACACACGGACATACAAGCTACGCATGTCCGTGTGTTTTTATTTTGCAAGTTCAAGTGTGAATATGAATTCTGTTCCGACACCTACAGTACTTACAACATCAATGTTTTCACCGTGTGCCTGAATAACTTCCTTAGTTATTGAAAGACCAAGACCGGAGCCTTTCTTGTCACGGCCTCGTGAAGAGTCTGATTTATAGAATCTGTCCCAGATTTTATCAATATCTTCTTTGGCAATTCCGCAGCCTGTATCCTTAATGGATATCTGCGCTTTCTCGCCCTTTTCTTTCACGGTAATATAAATATATGAACTGTCCTTGCTGAACTTAATTGCATTGTCAATAAGATTGTAGATTACCTGTTGTATTCTGCCTTTATCAGCCTTGACATTTTGTATGCTGTTGGCATAGGTTATATTGAATTTAATGCCTTTTTTCTTGCATGTTCCTTCAAATGTTTCAACAGTATGACGGATTATAGAATTAAGGTCAAATACACTTATATCAAGGCGGACAGATTTAGGATCCAGTTCGTTAAGTGTAAGTATGTTACTGGTCAGCTTAGTAAGACGTTCTGTCTCAAAAAGCATGATACCGATATATTTATCAAGCATTTCAGGAGGAATAGTTCCGTCCTGTATTGCCTCTAAGTATCCTTTGATTGATGTAAGAGGTGACCTGAAATCATGAGAAATGTTTGATAAGAATTTTTGCTGAAACTTATCAGATTCATTAAGCTGGGAAGCCATATAGTCAAGTGACATTCCAAGTCGTCCTATTTCGTCATTAAGCATTGGCTTGATATGATAAGAAAGATTACCTTTACCATATTCAGCTGTAGCCTTTGTGATTTCCGTGATTGGCTTATGAACCTGAATGAAATACAATCCGAGGAAAGAAGCCGAAAGGAAAAGGGTGATAATAAGTGTAAGGTAGTTAGTGTTAAATGTATCATAAACCCTGTCTGTGATTACAGAATCGGGTATATTAATTACAACATAGCCCTTTATTTCAAAGGAGTTAGATATCGGAGCAAAAACACTCAGTGTCGGTTCATTTAACAAATCATAAAAAGTCCAGAGTATATCATGTTTTCCGTGAAGGTCTCCATAGTCAAAATCCTCAATAGAATACAATATCTTTTCATCATTATTGCTTTTATCTTTAGTGCTGTCGTTAGTATCTAGAATGACATCACCTGATGGAGTTATAAAAATAATACGCGTGTCATTAAGTACAGATATGGAATGAAGTTCAAGTTCTATGGAGCGGAGCCTTGCTTCACTGAAATAATCAAGAGCATATTCATTGGCTATTTCGTTGGCCTGAAGATATAATCTGTCAGAATAATAGCTGTATATGCGTTTGTAATCAATTTTATAACATACAGTAGACACAATAATAAATCCTATAATGGATATAACTATATATAAAAAAATGTGTTTTCCCAGTGTACTTAAGCCCTTCAATATTAAGCCTCCCTTGTTCTGCCCTTTTTATTTAGTTACGAACTTGTAACCGATTCCCCATACTGTTTCAATATTCCAGTGGGCATGATCTTTGATTTTCTCACGGATTCTCTTAATGTGTACATCAACGGTTCTTGTGTCTCCGATATATTCATATCCCCATATATTGTCAAGAAGCTGTTCTCTTGTAAACACCTGGTTAGGAGCAGAAGCTAAGAAATATAAGAGTTCAAGCTCTTTAGGCGGCATCTCGACATTTTTGCCCATATAATTAACCGAATAATTATCGAGGTTGATAGAGAGGTCGGGGTAATTGACACATTTGGCATTAGAAGAATCAACACCAATACTCTGAGGCATATGGTATCGTCTAAGCACAGCCTTTACACGGGCAACCATCTCTTTAGTTTCAAAAGGTTTAATAATATAGTCGTCTGCACCAAGCTCAAGTCCTAACACCTTGTCAAATGTTTCACCCTTGGCGGAGAGCATAATTATAGGAACATTGTTATTCTTTCTTATCTCACGGCACACCTGATAGCCGTCAATACCGGGAAGCATGAGGTCTAAAAGAATGAGATTAGGCTTGAATACAGAAAGCTCAGACAGAGCACTTTCTCCATCATACACAATCTTTGTTTCGTAACATTCTTTTGTAAGATACAAAGATATAAGTTCTGCAATATTTTCATCATCATCTACAATAAGTATTCGCTGTTTAGATGCCATAATAATATCCCCCAATAATAATTATTTGAAATCAACAATAGTTACACCAGCATCACCCTCGCCGATTTCGCCGAGGCGGAAGCTCTTTATATATGGAACACCGCGAAGATAAGCGGTTACGCCGTTTCTTAATGCACCAGTTCCTTTACCGTGAACGATACGGACCTGTGGAATTTTGGCAATGTAAGCGTCATCAAGATATTTATCAAGGCGGGCAACAGCCTCGTCCACTGTACAGCCGAGAAGATTAATCTCAGTTGATATTCCGGCTGACTTGCTCATCTTAATCTTACCGGAACCGCCGGCAACCTTAGATGGAGCTTCCTTTGGCTCTTTATATCCTGAAAGAATCTCAAGATTCTTAATGTCTATCTTAGTGCTTAAAGCACCTACCTGAACAGTAACCTGCTTCTTGGCAGGGTGAATTGCAGAAACAGTACCGATAACATTCATAGTAAGAACTCTTACATGCATGCCTGTCTTGAATTCAGATATATCATGTGCCTTGTGTGCTTTAACCTTGGCAGGCTCTACCTTTAACTTGGCCTGATTCTTATTCATCTTCTCACGGACAGCAGTACGGTGCTTTTCAAGCTCAGCAACTGTCATTCCGTGCTTGTTCATGGCTTTGATAGTCTCGTCTGCGAAATCCTTGGCATCTTTTAAGATGGCAGCAGCCTGTTCATTGGCTTTGCGGATAATGTTGTCAGTTCTTTCATCAAGCCTTTCATTCTTAGCCTGAAGCTTTTCTTTAAGAGAAGCAATCTCAGCCTTATAGCTTTCGACCTCAGCTTGTTCCTTCTCAAGAGAGATTCTCGCATGTTCAAGGTCAGATACGATATCTTCAAAATGTACATCTTCCGCGTTAAGTCTTTCGGATGCGTCAGACAGAATATAGTCAGGAAGTCCGAGCTTTTTAGAGATTGCAAATGCGTTACTCTTTCCCGGAATGCCTATAAGCAGTCTGTAAGTAGGACGGAGTGATTCAACATCGAACTCACAGCTTGCATTTTCAACACCTTCAGTAGAAAGTGCATAAAGCTTGATTTCACTGTAATGAGTTGTTGCCATGGTTGTAACACCGCGCATCTTAAGGTCATTAAGAATTGCGATAGCAAGGGCAGCACCTTCTGTAGGGTCAGTTCCGGCACCAATCTCATCAAAAAGTACAAGACAGTTCTCATCAGCTTCTTTAAGAATCTTAACAGTGTTGGTCATGTGTGATGAAAATGTACTTAAACTCTGTTCAATACTCTGCTCATCACCGATATCAGCGTATATATTCTTGAATACGGCAATGTCTGAATGGTCAAGAGCCGGAATGAATAAACCTGATTGTGCCATAAGTGTGAGGAGTCCTACAGTCTTTAATGAAACAGTCTTACCACCTGTGTTAGGACCAGTGATGATTAGAAGCTTAAAATCTGTTCCAAGATAGATGTCAATAGGGACAACAGTATGTGGCTCGATAAGCGGGTGACGTCCTTTTTTGATATTGATAATTCCTGATGTATTCATGACCGGACGGCTTGCATGCATATGTCTGGCAAGCTGCGCCTTTGCAAATATACAGTCAAGTTCGACAAGTATTTCATAATTACACAGAAGCTCCTCTGTGTGTTCACCGGCTTTTGCACTTAAGTCAGCAAGAATAACTTCAATCTCTGCTGCTTCCTTAAGCTCTAACTCACGGATATCATTATTGAGCTTTACAACTGCTGCAGGCTCAATAAAGAGAGTAGAACCAGTAGATGACTGGTCATGTATCATACCGGGAAATGCTGACTTGTATTCAGCTTTAACTGGCAGACAGTAACGCCCCTGTCTTGTGGTAATAACATAATCCTGAAGATAAGTCCTGTAAGTAGGAGAATTAAGCAATTTGTTAAGTTCAGAATGTATTCTGTCATTGGCTATTGATTTGCTTCTTCTGATGCTTCTTAAGTTGGCACTTGCGTCATCACTTATCTCATCTTCAGAGATAATACATTTCTTAATCTGGGAATTAAGAGCATCAACAGTTGCAAGGTTTTCAAGCATTCCTGATATAGAATCCTCACGATGCTCATAGTAATCCTTAACATGCTTTGCACATGAAAGGATGGCACTTATGTTAAGAAGCTCTGATATATTAAGGGAGCTTCCAACCTTAAGTCTCGCAACAGAAGCACGTATATCCTTAGTCTGGCTGAAATCAACAGTACCCTTCTGAAAAATTCTAGAGAGTGCATCATTAGTCTCATCGAGACGTAAGTTGATGTCTGTTATATCAGTCATAGGCTTTAAGTTACGAAGTATTTTCTTAGCTCCGTCACAGCATGCATATGAAACAAGCTGGTCGGTAATTTTATAAAATTCCAAAGTGGATAAAGATTTCTTATTCACGAAAGACCTCCAAAAACTAAAAACAATCTTTTCATACTTTATAAGTTTACAGCATTTAAGGTAAAAAAACTATATTTTGCTTATAAATATTTACATGTAAGTCATAAATTGTTCATAATCGTAATATAAACTATGATATAATTGTATTCATAAGAGACGATAATTACATAAGGAGTCCGAAATGGGAACTAATGAAGATGATAAGGAAAAGTATGACCTGTATACAGAACAGGTAGTTCTTCATCCGGCTAAGAAGTACAAGTGGCTTATAAGAATAGGCAAGCTGCTGCTTTTTGCTGTTTCTGTCGTAATAGCGGCAACTTTGTTTATGGTATTTTTATATCCTGTATTACAGAAAAGGATTGAAGAAAAGAATAAGGACAAGAATGTCATATATATCCAGAAGGATAATTACGTACTTGCAGAGAACCAGACGGCAGAATATTCAGATATATTGACAGAGAAGGACCTGAAAGATAATTATGAGGCTGCTATGGCAGCTCTTCGCGCAAAAGTTGAGGATGTTAATAAATGTGTGGTTTCTGTTGACATTGAACAGCCATTTTCTGATGTTCCGACAATTGAAAGCAGTCAGACAGAGGTGGCAGGACTTGTGGTTGCCAATGTTAATTCAACATATCTTGTGCTTACAAGTTCAAGCCTTTTAGAACCTGGAATGAATTATATAGTAAGGCTTTCTGATGAAGTCCAGACAGAAGCTGCATTTGTATGCAGAAATACAGCTTCAGGAATAGGAATTGTGAGTATTAATGCATCTAAGCTTACAGCACAACAACGTAACAGTATCGCAGTTGCGCAGCTGGATAATTCTTATATGGTAAAGCAGGGGGATCTTGTTATTGCATCAGGAAAGCTTTATGAGACTTCGAAAGGTGTGTCATACGGAACAATTGCAGGTTCTAAGGTTGAGTATAGTAAAGACAGCGGTTATGAGGTTTTTGAGACAAGTGTAAGCATTACGGCGGGCGGTTTTGCCATATTGTTTAATTCTGAAGGAAATGTAGTTGGTGTATCTAAGGCTTCAACAGATACAAGTTCGAAATTCATTGGAATATCTGACCTTAAGGCACAGATTGAGACTATGATTAATGAGCATGGAATCATGTACTGTGGTATTACAGGACAGAATGTAACAGATGAGCTTGCAGCCAAATACGGGCTTCCGAGTGGTGTATACATATCTAATGTGGATATTGATTCACCGGCTTATTATGCAGGATTGCAGGCAGGAGATGTAATTAGTGCAATTAATGGACAAAGTATTTTGACAATTCAGCAGTTTAGTGAGAAACTATATCAGTGCGCTGATGGAGAAGCTATGTATGTGACAGCTATGAGGCAGGGAAAAGATGGTTATTCAGATGTAGCATTTTCAGTAAGTGTACAGCTAAAACAACTTAATTAACGGAGGCAGAAGGATTTATGCGTTATATAGAGACTCTTAAAGATGGTGAGAGAATTTCAGAGGTATATCTGTGCAAATCAAAATCAATAGCACTTACTAAGACAGGCAAGGAATATGCCAATGTAATGCTTGCTGATAAGACAGGACAGATTGACTCTAAGATATGGGACCTTAATTCAGGCGGAATTGCTGAATTTGATGTTAATGATTATGTTGCGGTAACAGGACAGGTAACAAGCTATAACGGAGCATTACAGTTTAAGATAGAGAGAGCAAGAATTGCATCAGAGAATGAATATGTTGCAGCAGATTATGTACCATCTTCAAGATATAATATTGATAATATGTTTGCAGAACTGATGAAGTATGTAGACAGTGTTAAAAGTACATATATGAAGCAGCTGTTATATTCTTTCTTTAAAGATGAAACATTTGCAAAGAAGTTCAAATGTGTATCAGCAGCCAAGACAGTACATCACGGTTTCGCTGGCGGATTGTTAGAGCACAGCTTAAGTGTTACAAGATTATGTGACAAGATGAGCAGCAACTATGATTTTCTTAACAGGGATCTGCTTATAACATGTGCAATGCTGCATGATGTCGGCAAGGTTAAGGAATTATCTGAATTTCCTAAGAATGATTACACTGACGAGGGTAATTTCTTAGGACATATCGTTATTGGATATGAGATGGTTATGGAGAAGGTTAAGCAGATAGACGGATTCCCTGATATGCTTGCAATGCAGATTGGACACTGCATACTTTCACATCACGGAGAGCTTGAGTACGGCTCACCTAAGAAGCCATCAATAGCAGAGGCTGTTGCATTATCTATGGCTGATAATATGGATGCAAAGCTTGAGACATTAAGGGAAGCACTTGAAGCCAAGGATACCAACGACTGGCTTGGTTATAACAGATGGCTTGATTCTAATATAAGAAGGACAACTAATGAGTTTTAAGAAAGATGATAAAGTAACATTTGTAATAGAAGATATAGGAACCGGAGGAGAGGGTATCGGCAAGGTTGACGGATATACCCTCTTTGTTAAGGATGCGATAATCGGCGACAAGATTGAGGCAAAAATTATTAAAGCCAAGAAGAATTACGGCTATGCAAGGCTTGAAAAGATTATTGAGGCTTCACCTGACAGAGTGACTCCTGTCTGTCCTGTCGCAAGACAGTGCGGAGGCTGCCAGATTCAGCAGATGAGTTATCAGGCACAGCTTAAGTTTAAGGAGAAGCTGGTTGACGATAATCTCAAGCGAATTGGTAAGATAGAAGGGTATGAGTATTTCCGGCAATCGGGCTGGGAGAGCCTTACAGATACAGAAATAAAGCGCAGTATCCGGTTGGAACAGCCAAAGATGGAAGTATTGTGATGGGCTTCTATGCAGGAAGAACACACTCTATTATCTCATGTACAGACTGTAAGATTGGTGCTGTCGAGAACCAGTATATTCTTGCCGTAATAAAGAGCTGGATGGAGCTTAACGGTGTTGCACCATATGATGAGCAGACCGGAAAAGGACTTGTGCGCCATGTTCTTATAAGAACAGGATTCCACACCGACGAGATAATGGTCTGTCTTGTTATTAACGGCACTAAGATGTCTGATAAGTTAAAGGAATCGCTTGTAGGGCGTCTTACAGAAGTGTCGCTTGATTCAGATATAAGTACTGACAAATGCATCAAATCAATTATGCTTAATTTCAACACGGAGAACACTAATGTCATTCTTGGCAGACAGTGCGAGACTCTGTGGGGAAAAAGCTATATTGAAGATTATATCGGCGACATTAAATATCAGATATCACCGCTTTCGTTCTTTCAGGTTAATCCAAGACAGACTGAGAAGCTGTATGGAAAAGCCCTTGAATACGCAGGCCTTACAGGTAATGAGACTGTATGGGATTTATATTGCGGAATAGGAACAATATCTCTGTTTCTTGCCAAGAATGCAAGAAAGGTATATGGCGTTGAGATTGTTCCTCAGGCTATAGAGGATGCCAAGAATAATGCGGCAATTAACGGCATTGATAATGCTGAATTCTTTGTCGGAAAGGCTGAGGAGGTCGTACCACATTTTTATGAAGAAATGGCACGGCTGGCAGCAGATACATCTGCAAGCGAGGCTCAGCGTGAGGAAGCAAGAAAGAGCATTACTCCGGATGTCGTAGTCGTTGACCCGCCAAGAAAGGGCTGCGATGAGTCGCTTCTTGACACGATTGTCAAGATGTCGCCTGAGCGTATCGTGTATGTAAGCTGCGATTCGGCAACACTCGCTCGCGACTTAGGACTGCTTGCGGCTAAGGGTTACAAGACTGTTAAGGTACAGCCTGTGGACCAGTTTTCGCATACGGTGCATGTGGAGAGTGTGGCACTGATTTTGAAAGAACAGCCGGCAATTGATTAATGTTGCAGCATGAAGGTATCATTGCACAGAATAGATGCTCAAAATTAAAAAAGAAGTATGTGATTGAAATAAAGCATACGACAAAATAACGCATTGCGTAACATACAAGACAATGTTACAATAATAAAAATGCATTAAGAGGGCATATATTATGACTATAGCAGAGACAATAAAACAGCTTAGAGAAAGTGTTGGAATGACAAGAAAAGAATTTTCACAGCACACAGGTATTCCTGTGCGTACATTAGAGGACTGGGAGGCATCAAGAAGAACTCCACCAGAATACATTCCACGGCTGATTGAATACCAGTTAAAGTATGAGGAACTGCTCAGAGAGAAAGAAAATGACAATTTATAATTGAGTTTTAATTTATAAAAAGTGTTCTGATTCGGGCACTTTTTATAAAATTTTAAGTAGCCAGTACAATTATTAGATGTTAATATATTACTATGTAACCCGAAACTGATATTTAAGAGCAAAGGGAGATTTTATTGAAGGCTGGATTATTAAGGACACAATTTAGTTACCAGAATACAGTGGTAAGAGAGAAGATGAAGGAAAAGACAAAGGAGTCTGTTAGTGCGGTAGTACCGATAATGCTTATAGTGTTGCTTCTTGGCTTCACAATAGCACCTCTTTCACCTAGTATACTGGTTGAATTCATTGTTGGAGCCGTGCTGGTTATTATTGGCATGGTGTTTTTTTCTTTAGGGGCAGAATTGTCCATGACGCCAATGGGTGAAAGAGTTGGCGGAAGTATGTTAAGGACTAAGAAATTATGGATGATTGTAGCAATTGGATTTATTCTTGGAGTTATAATTACGATTTCTGAGCCGGATTTGCAGGTGCTTGCAGGACAGGTGGCAGCAGTTCCTAATATGGTGCTTATATTATCTGTAGCAGTTGGAGTAGGTGTATTTCTTGTTGCTGCACTTTTAAGAATACTTTTTGGAATACCGTTAGCACCGCTTCTGCTAGTGTTTTATGCAATTGTTTTTGCACTTGCGATGTTTGTTCCTAAAGGCTTTCTTGCAGTTGCATTTGATTCAGGGGGAGTAACAACCGGTCCGATGACTGTACCATTTATAATGGCTCTTGGTGTGGGTATTTCTTCTATCCGAAACGACAAACATGCCGGCAATGATAGTTTTGGTCTTGTATCATTATGTTCAATCGGTCCAATACTTGCAGTTCTTATTCTTGGAATGGTTTATAGTACAGAGGGTAATTATACAACAACAGCAATTACTGAAGTGAGCGATTCTGTTGAACTTGGAAAGCTGTTCTGGTATGAGATACCAAAATATCTGAAAGAAATAGCAGTGTCACTTCTTCCGATAGTTGTATTTTTCGGAGTGTTTCAGATATTTGCTCCAAAGATGAATAAGAAGTCACTTATGAAGATATGTGTTGGACTTGTGTATACATATATTGGACTTGTACTTTTTCTTACAGGTGCTAATGTTGGATTTATTCCAGCTGGTAATTATCTTGGTTCAGTGCTTGCTTCATTATCATTTAGATGGATTATCGTACCTACTGGCATGATAATAGGATATTTCATTGTTAAGGCAGAGCCTGCTGTATATGTGCTTATGCATCAGGTAGAAGAACTGACATCAGGAAGCATATCAGGCAAATCAATGCAGATAAGTCTTTCTGTAGGTGTTGCAGTATCTGTTGGCCTTTCAATGATAAGAGTGCTGACAGGCATCTCAATATTATATTTTCTTATCCCTGGTTATGGAATAGCACTGATACTTACGCTTTTTGTTCCAAAGATATTCACGGCTATAGCATTTGACTCCGGAGGAGTCGCGTCAGGTCCGATGACAGCCACATTTTTACTGCCACTGGCACAGGGAGCATGTCTTTCAGTGGGTGGTAATATTGTAACTGATGCGTTTGGTGTTGTTGCCATGGTTGCCATGACACCTCTTATAACTTTGCAGATACTTGGTGTTATATACAGAATCAAGGACAGCAGGAAAGAGAATGTGCCACAGACTGTTACACCTGTTGTGGATATGTTTGCAGAGCTTTCAGATGATGCGATTATTGAATTGTAGAGGTGACGGATATGAGTGAAGTATATGTAATGGTAACAATATGCAGCAGGAAGAATATGCCGCGTTTTGTTGATTGCTATAAGGATTATAATGTTGAAGCAGCTGATATATCATTAGGACGTGGAACAGCATCAAGTGATGTGCTTGATTTACTGGGGCTTGAGGATGACGAGAAGGGTATTCATATGTCACTTGTTACAGAGGAGACATGGAAGAATGTTAAGAAGGGGCTTCAGAGTAAGTTAAGAATAGATGTGCCTGGAACCGGAATCGCATTTATAGTGCCGCTAAGCAGTATTGGCGGCAAGAGAGAGCTGGGATTCTTAATTGACGGGCAGGAATATAAGAAAGGAGATGAGAGCACATTGAAGGATACTAAACATGAACTTATTGTTGCAATAGCTAATTATGGATATAATACACAGGTGATGAGAGCAGCGGAAGAAGGCGGTGCAACAGGTGGAACGGTGCTTCATGGAAAAGGTGTTGGAATGAAGCGGGCAGAGCAGTTCCTAGGAGTTTCGCTTGTTTCAGAGAAGGAAGTAATTCTTATTGTTGCAAAGTCATCACAGAAAAATGCTATTATGCGTGCTATAATGGACAAAGCCGGCGTAGACAGCAAGGCAGGAACTATTGTGTTCTCACTTCCTGTTACAAGTACGGCAGGACTGCGTATTCTTGAGGATTCGCAGGATGAAGAGGTTGATGATGAAAACAATAATTGATTACCAGAATGATGAAAGAGAAAAGGTTCTGCTTGATGTAAGAGACAAGCAGGAATTCGAGAAGGAAACATATCCTGGAGCAAGAAATTGGTACTGGGAGGAACTGATTAAGGTGCTTGAAGAAACACCTGAGGAATTCACACAGCAGTTTGATAAGAGTGTTCCTATATATCTTCTGTGCTATACGGGTCTGCACAGTGATGATCTGGCAGATATTCTTGAAGAAATGGGTTATGAGGTCTATAGTCTGTATGGCGGCTGGGGCGCTTATATGAAGTGGAAGTTCGAGAATTATGTCAAGGAAGCACAGGCAGAGAATGAGCTTTCAGGTGAAGAAAGAGTTAAGGAAATAGAGCGGAGCATAGTCAAGAAGTTCAGAAAGCCTATATGGAGAAAGTTCACACAGGCACTTAATGAATACGACCTTATACAGGACGGAGATAAGATTGCTGTCTGTATATCAGGCGGTAAGGACTCAATGCTTATGGCGAAGCTTTTTCAGGAACTTAAGAGGCATGGAAAGAATAATTTTGAACTTGTATTTCTGGTTATGAATCCGGGTTACAATGATATTAATTATCAGGTTATTCTTAATAATGCAAAGATTCTTGATATTCCTATAACTGTGTTCAAATCAGAGATATTTGATACGGTTGCAGATATAGAGGAGTCTCCATGTTATCTGTGTGCCCGCATGAGAAGAGGATATCTGTATAGTAAGGCTAAAGAGCTTGGATGTAACAAGATAGCGTTAGGTCATCATTATGATGATGTTATTGAGACAATTCTTATGGGAATGTTATACGGTGCGCAGATTCAGACTATGATGCCAAAGCTTCACAGCACTAATTTTGAGGGCATGGAGCTTATAAGACCGCTTTACCTTATAAGAGAAGCAGATATAATACATTGGAGAGATTATAATAATCTTGCATTTATACAGTGTGCATGCAGGCTTACAGAGAGCTGTGCTTCATGCGGTGGAACAGAAAAGGGTTCTAAGAGAGGCGAGATTAAGCAGCTTATTAAAGATTTGACTAAGGTAAGCCCTTACATTGAGAAGAATATTTTCAGAAGTGTTGAAAATGTTAATCTTGATACAGTTATTGCGTATAAGCAGTATGGCGTTAAGCATAATTTCCTTGAAAGATATGAGGAAATGGGAAGACTTAATGGCGCATCAGGCAGCCAGACAGCAGATAATAAGGAGATGGAATAGATATGTCATCACAATATAATTGCGATTACTGCAACAACCTTGTATATGACGAGGAGATTGAAGGATATGTATGTGATGTTGATATGGACGAGGACGATTACGCAAGACTTTTAAGTTCTTCATATAAGCAGTGTCCATATTATCAGAGCAATGATGAATATAAGATAGTACGTCATCAGATGTAATGTTTATATTAAGGGGGAATCTATGGACGATAAGAGGTATGCGGTTCTTATTGATTCGGACAATATTTCATCAAAATATATTTCTAATATATTAGATGAAATGACTAAGTATGGAGTTATAACGTACAAGCGAATATATGGGGACTGGACAAGTCCGCAGGCGGGCAAATGGAAGAAAGAATTGATGGAGAATTCAATTACACCAATACAGCAGTTTCGCAACACAGTAGGCAAGAATGCTACTGATTCAACACTTATAATTGACGCTATGGATATTCTGTATACGAAAAATGTGGATGGATTCTGTATTGTATCAAGTGATGGAGATTTTACAAGACTGGCAAGCAGGCTGCGTGAATCTGGCATGGAAGTTATTGGAATGGGTGAGAACAAAACACCAAGGTCATTCAGGGCAGCATGTTCAGTATTTACTGATCTGGAACTTTTACAGGATCAGGAGGATGAAGAAATTACAGCTGTTAATAATAAGCAGAGGCCTAACAGATCACACAATATTATACGAATTTCCAAAATCGAAAATGCTATTATTGAGATTATCCAGGAAAATGATAATAAGGGAAAGCAGACGGATTTAGGAGAGATAGGAAGCCGTTTGCAGAAAAAATATTCTGACTTTGATGTCCGTAATTATGGGTATAGCTCATTATCCACATTTATCAATGAGATGGATGGGTTCAAAACATATAAGGTTAATAATGCAGTACTGGTAAAGCTCAAAGAAGATGACAATATTAAAGAACAGGTTGTTAAATACGCAATAGATAATGTCAGAGCAAGCAAGGCAACAGGAGTTGAGCTTGCAATACTTGGACAGAGAATACATAGTCAATATCCGAAATTCAAGGCAAAGGAATATGGATATTCAACTCTGACAAAATTTGTATCAAGCATAAAAGAACTGCTAATAGAAACAACAGATAACAAAAGAATAGTATTTATAAGAAAGAAGGAGTCATAATGAACAAGATAGCAAGTTTTACGGTGAATCATCTTGATTTACTGACAGGTGTATATGTATCAAGAAAGGATTATATCGGAGATGTATGTCTTACTACATTTGATTTAAGATTTACAAGACCTAATGAAGAACCACCTATGGATACACCGGGAATTCATTCAATTGAACATCTTGTTGCTACATTTTTAAGGAATCATGCAGAATGGGCTGAGAAAACTATATATTTCGGACCTATGGGCTGCAGAACAGGTTTTTATGTTATATTTGCAGGAGATTTAAAGTCTGAGGATATTATCGGGGTATTAAGAGAAGCTGCAGATTATGTTCTTAATTATGACGATAATACACCAATTCCTGGATATTCACCAAGAGACTGTGGTAATTATCTGGATAACAATCTTAAGCTTGCGAAGATATATATGAAGAAGTTTAAGGAGGAGGTTCTGGATAATCCGGTTGAGGAGAGGTTGAGTTATCCACAGTAGCGTGTAGGTGGTGCCAGTCTGGGGATATCGGGCTGTGGCTTTCATGGATTACTGCGCTTAGCAGGAGTAAATGCCGCCATATACAGAGTTTTTACAGCGTGCAAAAGCAAACGCACTTCGTTTGAACGAGCTTTTGCACGCTGAACTTTTGTCTATGGCGGCATTAACTCCTGCACAGCTCGTAATAAATCAAGCCACTCCCTAAGCCACACAATCGTCCCGGCTGGCAATCTACACAGTGGACAACTGGCAGGGGTGAAAAATCTCCAGCATTAGATTTGGCTTCGCCGGTCTAATGCTGGAGATTTTTATGAGAGTGATTTATAACAATTAGTTATGTATTATACTTCGAACAATAATTCGCTGTAGCTTGGGAATGGCCAGAATTCCTTATCTACTATCATCTCGGCCTTATCTACTGGAGCCCTTAATTCGTCCATTGCAACCTTTACAGTATCTCTGAAGTATTCAGCCTGTGCTTTTCCTTCAAATGTAGCTGCTGTAGCAACTGTTTCTGCAAGCTTAGCTGAAGCTGCCTTCATTTCCTTTAAGTAACCAGATACTTCTGTAAGGATGTCTGCCTGGACTGAAGCGTCAGCGCCAGCTTCTTTAACTGAAAGTACTGAGTTAGCAAGCTCTGTTGTGTATGAGATAACGGCAGGAATGATTTCCTTGCCAGCCATATCTATCATTGTCTTAGCTTCGATGTTGATTGCCTTAGAGTAAGCTTCGTACTTAATCTCAGCTCTTGACTTTAATTCAGCTTCTGTGAATACACCAAATCCTTCAAACATCTTAACTGTTTCAGGCTTAACAAGTGAACCAACAGCCTCAACCATGGATTTGATATTTGGAAGTCCTCTTCTTTCAGCTTCCGCTACCCATTCATCTGAGTAACCATTACCATTGAATACAACTCTGTGATGGTCTGTGAAGAGTTTCTTAATCATATCATGGACAGCCATCTGCATATCCTCAGAACCCTCTAATTCATCAGCGATTTCCTTAAAGCTTTCTGCAACGATTGTATTAAGAACAACATTTGCAGGAGCGATAGAATCCGAAGAACCAACCATACGGAATTCAAACTTGTTACCTGTGAATGCGAATGGAGATGTTCTGTTTCTATCTGTAGCATCCTTGTTAAGGTCTGGAAGAGTAGAAGCACCAGTCTTTAACTTACCCTTCTGGATAGAGCTTGTAGCATCACCCTTATCAATTAACTGCATAACTACATCTTCAAGCTGCTCGCCAAGGAACATAGAGATGATAGCTGGAGGAGCTTCGTTAGCTCCAAGTCTGTGATCGTTACCAACATCAGATGCAGACTCACGAAGAAGGTCAGCATGCTTATCAACAGCCCTCATAATTGCACCAAGTACAAGAAGGAACTGGAAGTTTTCATGTGGTGTCTTACCTGGGTCAAGCATGTTAATGCCGTCATCAGTTGTGATAGACCAGTTGTTATGCTTACCAGAACCGTTAACACCTGCAAATGGCTTCTCATGGAGAAGGCATACAAGACCGTGTCTGTAAGCAACCTTCTTCATAACTTCCATCATAAGCTGGTTGTTATCTGTAGCAATATTGCACTGTGCATAGATAGGAGCTAGCTCATGCTGTGCAGGAGCAACTTCATTATGCTGTGTCTTAGCAGATACACCAAGTTTCCATAATTCTTCATTAATATCTTTCATGAAAGCGGCAATTCTTTCACGGATAGAACCAAAGTAGTGATCATCGAGTTCCTGACCCTTAGGAGGCATAGCTCCGAATAAAGTACGGCCAGAGAAGATAAGATCCTTTCTCTGTAAATATTTCTCTCTGTCTACAATGAAGTATTCCTGTTCAGCACCTACAGAAGGAGTAACTTTCTTAGATGTTGTATTACCCATAAGCCTTAAAATACGAAGAGCCTGCTCGTTGATGGCATCCATTGAACGAAGTAATGGAGTTTTCTGGTCAAGAGCTTCGCCTGTGTAAGAGCAGAATGCTGTAGGAATACAAAGAGTAGCACCCTGAGCACCTTCGCGTACAAATGCAGGAGATGTACAATCCCATGCTGTATATCCTCTGGCCTCGAATGTTGCACGAAGACCACCTGAAGGGAATGATGAAGCATCAGGTTCGCCCTTAATCAATTCTTTACCTGAGAATTCCATAAGCACCTTTCCGTCTGACTTAGGTGCTGATATAAATGAATCATGTTTCTCAGCAGTAGTTCCTGTTAAAGGCTGGAACCAATGTGTGTAATGAGTTGCACCTTTCTCGATAGCCCAGTCCTTCATAGCATTAGCGATAACATCAGCATCTGCTAAAGATAACTCCTGCACACCTTCCATTGTTAATTTAAGGTTTTTGTAAACGTTCTTTGGTAAACGCTCTTTCATAACTGTGTCATTAAACACATTCTCGCCGAAGATGTCAGCTACATTGAATCTTTCACTCATAACTTCCTCATCCTTCCTTTTCTTATCTTTTTATTAGTAAAACTAAAAAATGGCGTCCAAGTATATACTTATACAAATATATAAATGGAACGCCTTTGTTCTACCTTATTTAATTAGCGACAGCCTGCTGTCTTTAAATAAAATAACTCATATTATATAAATTTGCAAGTGCTTTTTTAAAATTATTTAAAAAATTAAGCCTGCATGAAATATGAGTGTTAAAATGCCTATTCTGAAGCGGATACAGATGCTTCAGAAGATGTCCCATTATCTAACTTAGATTCTCCAACATATGTACCGGATACAATAACACGCTGCTTAGAATCGTCTGTACAGGTTGAAAATGTGACAACCTGTGTTGCGTTGGAAACATCGACACCAGTGTCATATAGAGATTCGGCCTTAACGACTTTAGCGTATTCGCGAAGTCCTGTTAAATTACTGAAGTTAAAAGTAAATGTATTACTTACCGGGTCAGTAACATATACTGTGAAAATCTTGTATTTACGGATTACATCCTCTGTATAAATATAAAAAACATCATTACCTTCTGTCTGGTAGAAACCAGAATTTTTATATCTGGCAAGAGTGCCAAACATGGCTCCGGAGCCCATATTGTGTCCATAGATAAGAACATGGCTGGCATTAAGACCATCCTTGATTCTGTAATCAACGAACAGGCATCCGTTGCGATTGTATGTCTTATCAAATGTATGAGTAAGATAAAAGTCATTATCGGTTGTCTGGGCAACAGGAAGCCTTATATCAACCGATGGAACATAAAGAAAACCAAGACCATCCGAATTAATGTCAAGCAACGCCTGATGATTGTACACAAATGGAATTGTTACCTCAGGTGCTTCATCATCATCAATTGTAATATTAACCGGCGTATCGTCAAGGACATCGCCTTCAATATTATTATAAATGTCGTTGCCCTTCTTATATTCAAGAAGGATAGATACAAGCTTGACTGCTGCAAATACAAAAACGCAGGCACATATGATTAAAATAATACGGCTGATGATGTTAGACTGCTTTTTCTTTTTTTCTTTAGCATCAAAAGCGGCATCCGCTTCGTCTGGTTCTGTTTCAGGTGAAGCAGATGTTATAAAATCATCATCTTCATCTGTCTTTAAGTTACCCATAATAATCTCCAATCATCATCAAGCTTTTCCTGCTGAACCGAAAAGATTAATCTTCTCACGAACAGTTTCTTTAATTGCTTCACAGCCTGGAGCCAGAAGCTTTCTAGGATCAAATCCCTTTCCTTCAAGGTCTTTGCCTGCTTCAATATATTTTCTTGTTGCATCAGCAAATGAAAGCTGGCACTCTGTATTAACATTTATCTTAGAAACTCCAAGAGAGATTGCCTTCTGAATCATATCTGCAGGAATACCTGTACCACCATGAAGAACTAATGGCATATCACCAATCTTTTCTTTAACAGCTGCAAGAGTCTCAAAGCTTAATCCTGGCCAGTTAGCTGGATACTTTCCATGTATATTACCGATACCTGCTGCAAGCATGTCTACACCAAGATCTGCAATAGATTTACATTCATCAGGGTCTGCACATTCACCCATTCCGATAACACCATCTTCTTCGCCACCTATTGAACCAACTTCTGCCTCAATAGAAAGACCAAGATTGTGAGCTACATTAACAAGCTCTGTTGTCTTCTTGATATTCTCATCAATTGGATAATGAGAACCGTCAAACATAATAGATGTGAAGCCTGCTTTGATACATTTGTAGCATCCTTCGTATGTTCCGTGGTCAAGATGAAGAGCAACAGGAACAGTGATTCCAAGAGACTTGTCCATAGCCTTAACCATGGCTGCAACAGTCTCGAAGCCTGTCATATACTTACCAGCACCCTCAGATACACCAAGGATTACAGGAGCATTCATCTCCTGTGCAGTAAGGAGAATAGACTTAGTCCATTCAAGATTATTGATGTTGAACTGTCCGACAGCATATTTGCCGGCAAGAGCTTTGTCTAACATTTCTTTAGCTGAAACTAACATATTTCTTTACCTCCATTGCACGATTTTGCATAACAACATTATATCTCATATCATTAAAAATGAAAAGGAATATTTATATGATATTTATGTGTTAATACAAAGAAATATGATGTATAATCATGTATGTCTTAAGAAAATATCTAAAGAGAGGAGACATGTATGGGTTATTTAACATTTTTTATCAACAGGGTAGCTCTCGAAACTCAGACAGCAATGGATTCCTATAATAGTGAAGACCATGCTGGCACAAGCTATCTGCCATTTATTGGATTCATGCTTTTTCTTGCAGGAATTGTTGTAATTATTGTCGGACTTGCAACATATCTTACGGCAAAACATAATTTTAACATATTCTTTGATGCAAGAGATGTCAGAATGACATATGAGGAACAGATTATGCCTGATGATGAAAAAGCCAGACTTAATAATGAAAAACTTGCTAAAGATAAGAAAAAGGGAAAGATAATAATTATAATAGGAGTGGTTTTAGTTATAGCATCATTCGTCGTATTATAATTATATGCAGGATAAAAAACACCGTCTGCCGGAGTAGCAGACGGTGAAAGAGGGAGGAGAGCTGTTTATTAACAACTCGATTTATGAAAAACATATAGTAGAAAATGTCTTGTTCTTATGATTAAATTATATTGAACAAAAGTGAAGAAACAATGTGCATAGTGTTAAATCTTATTGAATTAGATATGAACAAAATATGAACGAGTGTGAATTAAGGAGGGGAATATGCCAACAATTTACAAATGCCCTGGGTGTGGTGCTGCTATGGAGTTTGACAGTGTCACACAGAAATTAGGCTGTCCGTCATGTGGAATGCAGATTGATGTGCGGGAATATGAACAGAAATATTCACAGAACAGTACACAGGGAGAATATGACAAAGAGATGAAGATGTACCATTGTAATACATGTGGTGCAGAGCTTGTGGCAGATGAATATACATCGGCAACATTTTGTTCATTCTGTGGTAATCCGACACTTGTGGAGGACAGACTTAGAGGTGAATTCAAGCCATCAACAATTATACCATTTAAGATTAACAAGGATAAAGCAGTAGAGATTTACAAAAACTGGTGTAAGAAAGGACCACTCACACCATCTGCTTTATCAAGAAATTCAACAATTGAGAAAATAAGCGGACTGTATGTACCTTACTGGCTGTATGATTATTCTGCACAGACTGATATGCATGCTAATGCAGAAAGAGTCAGGACAACAAGAAAAGGTGATACAGAGTATATATACACAGATCATTTTCAGGTGTTCAGAAATATATCTGCAAAGTTTGAGAAGATTCCGGCTGATGCATCTGAAAAAATGCCTGATGATGCGATGGATAAGTTAGAGCCATTTAACTATAACGAATTAACTGCATTTTCAATGCCATATCTGTCAGGATATCTTTCAGAAAGATATAATTATACGGCAGACCAGATACAGGAGAGAGCTACGAGAAGAGCTGACAAATATATAACAGATATTGCAATGTCAACAATTACCGGTTATTCATCTGTTAATATAATTCACAATGACATAACAATGCGTCCAACAGGAAGCCAGTATGCATTATTTCCGGTATGGGTACTTAATTACAGGTTTAACAAGAAGAATTTCCAGTTCATGCTTAACGGACAGACAGGAAAGATAGTTGCTGACAGACCGATAAGCGGAAAGAAAGCATTTGGCTTCGGAGCGGGAATATTCATCGTTACACTTATCATTACTATGTTTGGAGGGCTTTTGTTCATATGATGAAGATTAATAAGAAGATAAAGGCTTTCATGAGCATAATTATAGCATGCTTTATGTGTGTGGGAGTGTTGTTAAGTATTAAGACTGATGTGCATGCAGATTCATCAAAGGAATATGTATATGACAATGCAGGAATTCTTACTTCTGATGAGGTTAGTAAACTAAAGAGCCAGTGCAAGAAAGCATCTGAGGATTCAGAGTGTGATATAGTTATTATCACAACTAATATAGGACATGATGGCAGTACGATGGACAGTTATCTTAAGAAATTCCTTGATGATAACGGATATTCGCAGAATGCCGTAATATATGGTGTTGATATGAAATCAAGAGCCGACAGAATGTATACACAGGGAAAGGCAAAGACTGATATATCACAGGGTACAATTGACGACATAAGAGAAGCATGTGAGGAGAAGCTTTCGGATAAGGATTATTACAAAGCATTTTCTAAGTATGTCAAGAATATGAATATGTGTATGACTACAAGCATAGTCAAGAAACTTACATACAAAATGTGGATAAAGCTTCTCATTGCATCAGGTGTTGCAGTTGCAGCCGTTCTTACAATGATGCATAATGCCAAGGCAAGAATGACAGTTAGCAGTACAGAATATACGAAAGACCATAACTTTAAGGTTAATGACAGAAGAGACGTGTTCATTAATACAACAGTTGTTACAAGACATATTGAGCGCAACAATAGCAGCGGAAGCAGCGGCGGAGGCGGTGGAAACAGTGGCTCCGGCGGACATTTCTAAAAATATAAAGGCGGGTACAGCAATTAACTGTATCCGCCTTTTTGATGTCAATGGATGAACTTTAATTATAACTTATCTGGTTCTGGATATTCCTCTCCAAATGTCTCAACAGTAACAGTCTTCATAACCTGTGGTTTTCTAGGTCTGTCGCTGTAATCTGTGTCTACGCCTGCAATCTTGTCAAGAACATCTTCACCCTCGATAAGCTTACCAAAAGCAGCGTAATCTCCGTCAAGATGTGGAGCGTTCTGGTGCATGATAAAGAACTGTGAGCCTGCAGAATCAGGTCTCATAGAACGAGCCATTGAAAGAACACCTCTTGTATGCTTTAAATCGTTCTTGAATCCGTTAGATGCGAATTCGCCCTTGATAGAGTAGCCAGGACCACCCATACCTGTTCCTTCAGGGTCACCACCCTGAATCATAAAACCTGCGATTACTCTGTGGAATATAAGTCCGTCATAGAATCCCTTCTGAACAAGATTAACGAAATTATTAACTGATGTAGGCGCGATTTCCGGATAAAGCTCAGCTTTCATCACATCGCCGTTTTCCATTGTAAATGTAACTATTGGATTAGCCATATTATTCCTCCTGAAATTCATTAAATTGCCCACTTGTCTGCATGAGCAAAATGTGATGTAATTAATTCTAAATACTACAGTATAAAAAGTCAAATTAAAACTTTAGAAACAATTATAAAGAGGCATATATGAGAAAATGTATTGATATGGGCGAAGGCAGAGAAATAATAATTAGTGATAAAGATACATTAAAACCGGATGGGACGCTGGAGATTCCTGATATAGGGCTTGGAGAAGCATACCTTGGAAAAGCTTCATATGTTGTATATGATGATGAAGATATTGATGACGACCTGTTAGATCTTGTATATGCAAGAAAATACAATGAACCGCTTGTAATTGCCAGAACGGAGAGATTTATTATACGGGAGATGACAGTGGAGGATTTACCACATTTATACGAATTATATCAGACACTTTCAGACTGCCCGTATGTTGAACCATTATATGAATATGAGGATGAGAAAGCATTTACAATAAAATACATTGAGAATATGTATGGTTTCTTCGGATACGGTCTGTGGCTTGTGCTTGATAAGAAAACAGGTGAGCTAGTGGCTAGGGCAGGCATTGAAAACCGTAGCATAGACGGACAGAATTGTCAGGAACTTGGGTATCTTGTGAAAAAAAGCTGGCAGGGAAAGCATGTGGCATGGGAAGTTATGAACCATATGGTGGATATTGCTAAGGACAGGTTCGGTTTAGAAGAATTGTATATATGCACAATGAAAACAAATATCCCGTCCATACAGCTTGCATTGAAACTTGGTTTCACATTGTATGCAGGCGATACAGACGGGATGAATATATATAGAAAATTTCTGTGATATCAAGGCTTTTCCATATTGAATACAAATCTTATAAAGTTGGCGGCATTCTCATAATACTTGGATGTTGATATGATGCCGTAGCAAGGCTGCTTCATATTAAGGTCACTGTCTTTGATAACAGGGGCGTTAGAAATATCAACAGCTATAGGAAATGATTCTCCTGATGAATTAGTGTAATAAATAATATAATCAGAAAGTTCGTTGAGTTCTTCTGTTGAGAACAGGTCTCTTAAATCCCAGAAGAATATATTACCGTCAGTACAGAAATAATCAATATATTCTTTTTCAGATAGATATCCATCAAGAGTATTGGCTGATGCATAGGTATATATTCTGTTAGCTGTTACATCAGCTTCCTGATCCATTTCTTTTTCTTCAAGTGAAAATGTATATGATATATCAACCTGTTCTTTTTTTCCGTCAATACCAAGATAATCTGTAAGACCGGTAGTAAGAGCGTCCGTATCATCATCATATCCGGTTATTCTTCCGTCCAGAACTGCTATAAAACAGACGGTGTCGTAATTGTTTCTTATAATAGAATAAGTAAGGGAACCTGCAAAAAGAATGGCAAGCAGAATGCCAATAATAGGAATTTTGTAGTAGCTCCAGATGTATTCAATCTTTCCGGAAAATGTTAAATCTTTTAACTTCTTACGCTGTTCCTTAACTTCATCGTGTATGTTGTTGCCTTTAGCCATAAATTCTCCTTAAATTAATTGTAAGATAGCATACAGTTTAACACAAACATAAACTCAAAAAAACAGCTTTTATAAACATTTAAGAAAAATATTTGAAATTTTCTTTGATTTTTATGTAAGGTTTTGTATAATCATAGTGTTTAAGCAAAAAAAGGGGTATATAATTATGAATGGATTTGGATTAGATGGTAAATTATTTAAAGGTCTTACAAAAGCAGGAGATTTTATTATATTAGCAGTTATTACAGTATTATTCTGTGTTCCGGTTATTACAATCGGAGCAGCGGTTACAGCAGCATTTTATTCAGGAATTAAGCTTGTAAGGGATGAAGAAAGCTATGTATATAAGGATTTCTGGAAATCATTCAAAATGAATTTCGTGCAGGGATTTTTATTAGAGCTTATACATGTTGTAATTGGTTTCCTTCTTTTCATTGATTTAAGAGCCAGTGCCCAGTGGGGATTTGTACAGGGTTCTCAGGCTGGTGTTATATTTGTATTTGTTGTAGTTGGTGTTATGGCGGTATGGGCAGCAGTTATGTTGTATTCATTTTCGATGCTGTCAAGATATGACAATAATATAATAGTGACAATAAAAAATGCTCTTATAATAAGTGTACATCATCTTCCACAGACTATTATTATGTTAATAGCTACTGTTGGACTTACATATTTTTCATGTCTTTATTTCACAGCATTTATTGTGACTATACCATTGATTCTGTATGTTGATTCATATATTTTCTCGAGCATATTCAAACAGCTTGAAAAGGAATCTGTTCCATCAGTACAGGAGGCAGGAACAGAAGAAGATACTAATGAGAATATAAGCAAATAACTAAAAAGGAGGGGCCGCAGACTGGGTAGTTTTCTGCGGCCCCGATTTATATATCTGTAAGGTTATGGAATACAGATACTGAAAGTTATATACAAAAAGAGATAACAAAATAATATTATAATTACAATGCGTCTGTTCCGCGTTCACCGGTACGGATCCTTATGGCATCATATACATCATATACGAAAATCTTACCATCTCCGTATTCACCGGTATTAATCTGGTCAATAACCTGATCGATGATTGCTTCGTAAGTTTCATCAGATACAATAGACTCAACTTTTACTTTAGGAAGCAGGTTGCCACCGAAATCAACACCATTATATACCTGCTTGTGACCTCTCTGGCTTCCATATCCCATGATGTTAGATATCATGAGGCCGTGAGCACCGTTACTATTAAGGATGTTCTTTAAATCATCCAGTCTTTCAGGTCTGATAATAATCTCTAATTTTTTCATAGATAATATCCTTTCGTACTGACGACATTATTAAAACACTGTAAAGATTAAAAGTCAACGCTATTCAGGCATAAACGAATAATGTTAATATTATAACTGCAATCATAAAAAATGTTAAGCAATTAATCCTCATATAGCTGCTTGCTTGTAGAAAAAACAGAAAAACAATAATACATGGTAATTATTATTATAAGAGCTTCAACAAGTATTGAGTAAACAGTTGTTGAAGCTTTAAAAGCAAAATAGTGGATAAAAATTCCTGCTGACAGTAAAAGCCATGTTATCTGATAATTTCTGGTAACGGCATTCTTTTCCTGTATACGGGCTTCCATTATAAGAGCTTCAGTGTAGTAATAAGTGAAATAAATTGCAAATACGACACTTATACCAATTGCTATTGAATACATTGTTTCAGGTGATGAAGGCCAGTCGCGCGATATGAGATACTGGGAAAGTACAGCACTGATAAGTCCGGCAACAGAAAGAGCCATACCTTTCTTAAATCTTGAGTTAAGCGATTTCAAATCCTTCATGCCAATAAATATTAAAATATATCCCACAATGTCATTAGTGATATCAATGTGTACTGGACCGATTGATATCCAAAATCTTGTACAAATCAGGAAAATACCAATAAGCACCAATAATGAGTTCTTTTTGTTCATATTATTAATGTACTCCTTATTATAAAATCTTTTTTGATGAATATATGTTTTTATTCTAAGTTAATATGCAAAAGAGGTCAACGAAAAAGGGGGGATTTATAAAAATTTAATAATGATTACTAGATTTTTTAAAATAAAGTACAAGGATGTAATAAAGGCGGAAAGGAGTCAGCTATGTCAGTAAGTGGAATTAATATAAATTCGTATTACAATAACAGCTATAAAGCAGTAACTGTGTCAGATAATGAACAGTTGTCAGTAATACAGGAAGCTGCTGTAACACAGGAACAGACAGATGCTGGCGGTACAGTAACCCTTAAGATGATGGAGTAGACGAGGATTATAACACTTTTTAAATTTTTTGAAAAAAGTGCTTGCATTCCTGAAAATATTCATGTATAATACAGCATGTCGTCACGATATTGGGCTTTCGCCAAGTGGTAAGGCACTGGATTCTGATTCCAGCATTTCGGGGGTTCGAATCCCTCAAGCCCAGCTAGAAACCTCTCGTAGTCATACGGGAGGTTTTTTTGTGTGAGTAGCGATGAGAATAAACGTAGAAAGGCAACAGCCATACTTGCACTGAAATTATTATGAAAGGGCTGGTGAAGCTGCCAGCATAGGTGTTGTTATGATAGAGTTAGGAAAAACACAGTGTCTTAACATTGTAAAGGTAACAGATTTCGGAGTATATCTTGGAACAGAAGAAGATAAAGTCCTTCTTCCTAAAAAACAGGTTCCAGATGATGTTGAAGTGGGAGATGCTCTCACAGTATTTGTTTACAGGGATTCAAGCGACAGACTTATTGCAACTACTAATAAGCCAAAGATTCAGCTTGGAGAACTTAAGAGACTTAAAGTATCACAGGTTACAGGTATTGGCGCATTTCTTGACTGGGGACTTGAAAAAGACCTTCTAATGCCATACAAGGAACAGACAACACATGTATCAGAAGGCTCAGAGTACCTTGTTGCTCTCTACATAGATAAGAGCGGCAGACTTGCAGCTACTATGAGAATTAACAAATATCTTGAAAAGTCAGACACACTTGTAAAAGACAGTACGGTTACAGGTACTATAATAGGAATAACTCCAGATTACAGAGCGTATGTTGCGGTTGAAGATAAGTACGACGCATTTATTCCTATGTCAGAAGTATTTGAGCCACTTAGTGTCGGTGAGGTTATTCACGGACGTGTTTCAAGAGTAAGAGAAGATGGAAAACTTGTTATAAGCCTTAAGCAGAAGCTTATATACAGATGGACGAGGATTCAGTCCAGATATATGATACCATAGTAAAGAAGGGTGGCAGTCTTGGATTTACAGACAAGGCAGACCCTGAGATTATCAAGAAACATTTTAATATGAGTAAAAATGCTTTCAAGAGAGCTGTGGGAAGACTGCTTAAAGAAGGCAAAATTGAGATAACACAGGATTCAATAATTCTTAAAAAATAGTTCCATAGAATTAGCTTCTTTAATCAATATCTTGAATGAATATGACGATTGCGGTACAATATATTCAATGCGTTTGTAACGTAAAATATGTTGAAATAAGGAGACTATTATGCAGAAAGTAATCAGTACAGACAAGGCACCAAGTGCAATCGGACCATATTCACAGGCTATCGAGATTAACAATATGGTATATACATCAGGAGTTATCCCTGTAATACCAGCTACAGGTGAAATCGCAGAAGGTGGAGTTGAGGCTCAGGCTGAGCAGGCATTCCAGAACCTCTGTAATCTTGTTGAGGCTTCAGGCTCTAAGGTAGAGAATATTGTTAAGACAACAGTATTTATTAAAGAAATGAATGATTTCGGTAAGATTAATGAAATCTACAAGAAATATTTTAAGGAGCCATTTCCAGCGCGTTCATGCGTAGAAGTTGCTAGACTTCCTAAGGATGTTCTTCTTGAAGTGGAAGCAATTGCATGGAAGTAAGAAAAGTTAATAGCTTCTTTATTATATTTGTAATAGGTTATATCGGATTATCTGTTGTGTGTGCATCAATTATGGGATATGCACAGAATGCAGGTATCGCTGTGCCTGACTGGACTCAGTATATTATGTCAGAAGGGATAATTCTGCTTATTGCAATTATATATATGATTGTTCAGAAGATTGACCCCATTACAGAGATTCCTTATAAAAGAATAAGTGTTGTTGATATTGTTCTTTCGCTTGTTGCAGGATATTGTCTTATTCCAGCAGTACTATTAATAAGTAATCTTAGCATGTTGTTTTCAACCAATTATCTTGAGGAGGGAACAACAACACTGCTTACATATCCATTTGCGATGCAGGTTATATTGCTGGCAGTTATTCCACCGCTTGTAGAAGAGCTTATATTCCGTGGGATATTCTTTGGCTCTTACAGGAAAGCCGGAATGACAGGTGCGGCACTAATGAGCGGATTATTATTCGGATGTTTTCATCTCAATATTAATCAGGCATTGTACGCATTTGTTATGGGAATTGTGTTCGCATATATGGTTGAGGCTACAGGATCTTTGTGGTCGTCAGTTATTGCACATTTTGCAGTTAATACATATTCAATAGGAATTGTACAGCTTCTGAAGATGGCAGGCATGTACACCACAGATGGTCAGTTATCGGGAGTGGCTGAAGGCGAAGCTGAACTTGCGGCGTCTACGGGTACTCTCACAACAGTAATCCAGATGATTATACTTGCTGTTGTGGCTGCCGCATTCATGATGCTTGCAATCGTGTGCATTAAGACTATGGCAAAAAGACATGGTAATCTTGAGAAAATCAGATTCAGTGGAATCAGATTATCTCATATAAAGAATTATTTTACGGCTCCGGTTGTTGTGGGGATTGTAATATGCGTGATGTATATGATAACCCTGGAATTAGCTGGTACCCTATAGCTGTGATTGAGTAGGCATATTGCATTAGTGATGTTTGCAGATAAAAGCCCGATAAATTTGTACAATTTATACATAAGCGGACTTGCTATGGTAAATTTGCAAAAAAAACGCGGAAAAGATTTGTAAAAATGTCATGTGGTAAAAAAGTCCTATATAGTGTATTATAATCACATCAAAAGCGCAAAGGCGCATTTATATTAGGAGGATATTTAATAATGGCAAGTTTATCGCTTAAGAATGTTTGTAAAGTATATCCTAACGGTTTCGTAGCTGTTAAGGATTTTAATCTTGAAATTGCTGATCAGGAGTTCATCATTTTCGTAGGACCTTCAGGATGTGGTAAGTCTACTACACTTCGTATGATTGCAGGTCTTGAGGAAATCAGCTCAGGTGAGTTATGGATTGGTGATAAGATGGTTAACGATGTAGAGCCTAAGGACAGAGATATCGCTATGGTATTCCAGAACTACGCTCTTTATCCACATATGTCAGTATATGATAACATGGCATTCGGTCTTAAGTTAAGAAAAGTTCCTAAGGCAGAGATTGATAAGGCTGTACATGAAGCTGCTAAGATTCTTGATATCGAGCACCTTCTTGATCGTAAGCCAAAGGCTCTTTCAGGTGGACAGAGACAGAGAGTTGCTATGGGACGTGCTATCGTTCGTAGCCCTAAGGTATTCCTTATGGATGAGCCTCTTTCAAACCTTGATGCTAAGTTAAGAGTACAGATGCGTGTTGAGATTTCTAAGCTTCACCAGAGATTACAGACAACTATCATCTATGTAACACATGACCAGACAGAGGCTATGACACTTGGTACAAGAATCGTAGTTCTTAAGGATGGTATTATTCAGCAGGTAGATACACCTCAGAACCTTTACAATACACCTAACAACATCTTCGTTGCTGGATTCATCGGATCACCTCAGATGAACCTTATCGATGCAGAAGTTAAGGCTAATGGTTCACAGGTTGACCTTGTACTTTCTGATACAGTTACAATTACACTTCCAGCTGAGAAGAGCAAGAAGCTTATCGATGGCAACTATGTTGGCAAGACAGTTGTAGTTGGTATCCGTCCAGAAGATGTTAAGGATGATGCAGAATTCATCGCTAAGAATGCTGATTCTAAGTTTACAGCTACAGTTAAGGTATACGAATTACTTGGTGCAGAAGTTAACCTTCACTATGAAATTGGTGATGTAACATGTACAGCTAAGGTAAATCCTCGTACAACAGCAAGACCAGGTGATGAAGTAACATTTGCTATGGATGTTGAGAGACTTCATGTATTCGATAAGGAAACAGAAATCGTTATCACACACTAATTATTAAATAAATCTTAATTATGAAGGGGAAATGCAATAAATTTGCATTTCCCCTTTTTTTTTTGTCGTTTTGCTTTACAATAAGATAGAATATGTACGAATAAAAGATAAGTGGTAGACAGAAAGGGATAACAATGATATCTAATAGAATTTTACAGACAACTGTAGATGGACTTAAGGCTATTTCACGAGTGGATTTGTGCATTGTGGATGCAGATAAGAATGTTGCAGCCAAGACTTTTGATAATGTTTCAGAATGCCTTGCGGATGCGATTAGTTTTATTGATTCGCCAGCAGAAAGTCAGGCAGTTAATGGTTTTCAGTTTTTTAAGGTTGAAGATGATGGCAATCTTGAATATATAATCATGGCAAGAGGAACAAGTGATGATGTATATATGGTTGGAAAGCTTACTGCATTTCAGATACAGAATTTACTTGTGGCATATAAGGAAAGATTTGATAAGGATAACTTTATCAAGAATCTTCTTCTTGATAATCTTCTTCGAGTTGATATGTATACAAGAGCAGAGAAACTTCATATTGAACTGATGTTAAGAGAGTTGTATATATTATTGAGACTAAGCACGAAAAGGATACTAATGCTTTAGAGACAGTAAGAACTCTTTTTGCTAATAAAACAAGAGATTTCATTACAGCAGTTGACGAGAAGAGTATAATTCTTGTTAAGGAAGTTAAGGGTAATGAATCATATGAAGAACTTGACAAGACAGCTGATGTTATAATTGATATGTTAAGCACTGAGGCTATGAGTGCGGCACATGTTGCTTATGGTACAATTGTTAATGATATAAGAGAGGTTTCAAGATCTTACAAGGAAGCTAAGATGGCACTTGATGTTGGAAAAATTTTCTACAGCAACAAGAATGTTGTTGCTTACAACAGATTAGGAATAGGCCGTCTTATATATCAGCTTCCTATACCATTATGTCAGATGTTCATTAAGGAGATATTTGAAGGAAAGGCTCCTGATGATTTTGATGATGAGACTCTGTCAACAATTAACAAGTTCTTTGAGAACAGCCTTAATGTTTCAGAGACATCAAGACAGCTTTACATCCACAGAAATACACTTGTTTACAGACTCGATAAGATACAGAAGATAACCGGACTTGACCTCAGGGTGTTTGATGATGCAATAACATTTAAGATTGCTCTTATGGTAGTTAAGTACATGAAGTATATGGAAAGTAAAGATACATTTTAGTGATTTTTGGAGGAAATGATACATGATAATCATGGAAGATGTTACGAAGACATATTCCACTGGCGTTGCTGCGCTTAATGGAATTAATCTTCACATCCAGAAAGGTGAATTCGTATTTATAGTAGGTAAGAGTGGTTCGGGTAAGTCAACTCTTATCAAACTATTACTTAAGGAATTAGACCCTACATCAGGTAAGATATATGTCAATAAGAAATATCTCAACAAGATAACAAGAAAGAAGCTTCCGTATCTTAGAAGAGATATTGGCGTAGTATTCCAGGATTTCCGTCTGTTACCGGACAGAAACGTATATGAGAATATCGCATTTGCACAGAAGGTAGTAGAAGCTCCGAATAGAAAGATTAAGTCAAGAGTACTGGCGATGCTTTCAATGGTAGGACTTCTTGACAAATATAAGGCTTTTCCTAATGAGTTATCAGGTGGTGAGCAGCAGAGAATTGCAATTGCAAGAGCGCTGGTTAATAAGCCAGCTATATTGTTGTGCGATGAGCCAACAGGTAACCTTGATCCTGCTAATTCTAATGAAATCATGAAGATTCTTAATCAGGTTAATAAGCAGGGAACAACAGTACTTGTAGTTACCCATAATATGGAGATAGTTCAGCAGATGAAGAAGAGAACTATTACTATGAGTGAAGGAAAGATTATCAGCGATCAGGAAAAGGGTGGTTATTTCTATGAAGATTAGGTCATTAGCATATCATATTAAAGATGGATTTAAGAACATCCATCGTAATAAGATGTTCTCACTGGCATCAATAGCAACGATTACGGCATGTATATTCCTTTTTGGAGTATTCTATTCTATAGTGGTTAATTTTCAGTATATGATTAAGAAGGCTGAGACAGAGGTCTGTGTAACAGTTTTCTTTGACGAAAATCTCAGTGAGACAGATATTAAGAAGCTTGGAGATGATATAAGCAAAAGAGAAGAAGTATCAAGAGTTGAGTATGTATCTGCAGAACAGGCATGGGAAAATTTTAAGGGGGATTATTTCAAGGATTATCCAGAGCTTGCATATGGATTTCAGGATGATAACCCTTTAGCAAATTCAGCTTCTTATGAAGTGTATCTTAAGGATGCAAGTAATCAGGGTACACTGGTTAAGTACCTTGAGAATAAGGATGGAATAAGACAGGTTAACCGTTCAGAGGTTACAGCAAGCGGACTTGCCAGTGCAGCAAGACTTGTAAGTTATGTTGCAGTTGCAGTAATCGTTGTTCTTCTTGCGGTATCTATATTCCTTATTACTAATACAATCGTCATTGGTATTACAGTACGAAAAGATGAGATATCAATCATGAAATATATAGGAGCTACGGATGCATTTGTTAATGCACCATTCTTCGTAGAAGGTATCGTTATAGGACTTATAGGTGCTATTATTCCGGTAGCAATATTGAGGTATATTTATGGTGGAGTTGTTAATTTTGTTCTTGGAAAATTCTCTGTTTTACAGAATATATTAGCATTTATGCCAGCATCAGAAGTATTTGAGGTACTTATTCCGGTAGCAGTTATTCTTGGAATTGGTATTGGTCTTATAGGAAGTTTCTTCGCTGTAAGAAAGCATGCCGATGTATAGTTTCGGATAGTTTTTGGGGGCTTTTGCAAACGGATGCAGAAGTCCCTGTTTGTTTTTAGAGAACATTTTAATTATGGTAAAGGAGTGGCTGTATGGAGAAAGCACTGTTTCAGAACAATTTAATAAAGAAAATAACAGCGGCACTCATGATTGTAATGCTGCTTATACCGTATTGTTTTGCACAGGTTACATTCGGAGATAATAAATCGGATCTGAAGAATGCCCAGAACCAGCAGAATGATATACAGAATAAAAAGAAAGAAACAGAAGACAAGATTGCACAGCTTAAGGCACAGAGTTCAGATCTTACATCTCTTATTCAGGGACTTGATGCACAGATGGGAGAATTGTCAGCGTCATTAGATGACATTAATACCCAGATTGCAGAGCTTGAAGCTGAGATTGAGGAGACACAGGCAAAGCTTGAGCAGGCTGAGGCTGATAAGGAAAGCCAGTATGAGGCTATGAAGCTGCGAATCCAGTTTATGTATGAGCATAATGATTATACATATGTTGAGGTGCTTTTATCATCACAGAGTATGGCGGATATGCTTAATAAATTTGAGTATATTAATAAGATATCAGAGTATGACAGACAGATGCTCGAGGAATATCAGTCGACGATTAATCTTATATCATCTTCTAAAGTAAAGCTTGAAGAAGATAAAGAGACTCTGACTGCCAGCCAGGAGGCACTTCAGGCACAGGTTGATGCGCTGGAGGTTGTTCAGAATGAGAAGACTGCCCAGCTGAATGCTTTGAGTAAGAATACAGCTAATCAGGTGGCTTATAAGAAACAGCTCGAAGCTGACGAGAAGAAGCTTGATGCAGAGATTGCTTCTATAACAGCCAAGATTAAGGCTGAGGAGGCAAGCGGAGTTACTCCGTCTAACAGATATGATGGCGGAACTTTCAAATGGCCAACAACAAGTACAAGAATAACTTCTCCATATGGAGATACATCTGACAGAACTTCACCACATAAAGGTGTGGATATTGGAGCAGTCAGAGCAGGCGTTTCAGGTGATCCTGTATATGCGGCTTATGACGGTAAAGTTGTTATTGCACACAGACAGAGTGAGTATTACTCAACAGCGGGTAATTATGTGATGATTTATCATGGTAATGGACTATATACGAGATACCTGCATCTTGATAGTTTAAATGTATCAGTAGGACAACAGGTTACTAAGGGACAGAAGCTTGGTGTTATGGGTAATACGGGTAATTCATTTGGTGCACATCTGCATTTTGATGTAATGCTCAATGGTTCATATGTTAATCCTATGCCATATTTTAATAAATAATTCAACTTAACAGGAGGACTCAATGGAATATGATAATAACAGACCTTTTTCTTCGGAAGGGGCCGCACAGGAACGAAAGAGAAAACATGCTTTAGGCAAAGGCGTTATTATTGGTGTTGTGGCAACACTGCTGGTTGTGATACTGGCGTTGTCATGCGTATTCATTGGACTTATAAGAAGTGGTAATATCCATATTGGAATGGACGGACGTATATATGTTCAGGATGTTGGAACAAGTGATAACGAAGGAATCGGAACTAAGGTTGAAGGTAAGCTGAATGCTTTGGATTCGCTGCTTGGAGATGGATTCTACTTTGATGATGTAGATGATGAAAAGGCTGCAGACAACATTTTTAAGGCATATCTTGCTGCATATGGTGATAAATATACTGTTTATTATACGCCTGAAGAATATAAGTCAATGATGGAGTCAACATCAGGTTCTTTCTATGGAATTGGTGCTGTATGCCAGAAGGCTGACGACGGTTCAATACTTATATCAGAGGCATATGAGGATGCACCGGCATATAAGGCTGGTATCAGAAATGGAGATAAGGTAACAGAGGTTAATGGTGAGGATATTACAGGAATGGACCTTTCTGTAGCAGTTGCCCTTATTAAGGGCGAGAAGGGTACAGATGTTAACCTTACTGTTATGAGAAATGGCGAGAAGCTGAGTTTCACAGTTACAAGAGACAAGATTGATATTAAGACTGTTTCATCAGAGGTGCTTGAGAATAATATAGGTTATATTTATATTTCACAGTTTGATGATGTTACAACAGAGCAGTTTAAATCGGCTGTTGATGACCTCAGAAGCAGGGAATTACAGGACTTGTAATTGATATAAGAAATAATCCTGGCGGAGTTCTTAAGACTGTGGCTGATATGCTAGATTATATTCTTCCGAACGGACTTATCGTGTATACAGAGACTAAGTCTGGTAAGAGACAGGAATATTCAGGTTCTGATAATCATGAGCTTAATATTCCGATGGCAGTTTTGGTAAATGGCAATAGTGCAAGTGCATCTGAGATATTTGCCGGTGCAATGCAGGATTATGATAAGGCACAGATAATCGGAACACAGACATTTGGTAAGGGCATTGTGCAGACAATCCGTCCGCTTACTGATGGAAGTGCGGTTAAGTATACAATTGCCAAATATTTCACTCCTAAGGGACAGGATATTCACGGCAAGGGAGTGACACCTGACAGTATTGTGGAGCTTCCGGATGATGCGACTGAAGATGTGCAGTTGAAGGCAGCAGTAGAGTATCTCAATGGAAAAATGAGTGTCAGCGCGGCAGAATAACGAATATAGAGGTATGGAATAAAGTACAGGACAAATCGAATGTTTGTTCTGTACTTTTTGGCTGTTATATTGTATAATGAGGGAAATGCATTTTCTTTCAGAAAACAAGGAGGGCAAAATCCCTCTCCTCACCAAGGGGTTCGGATTTTGCTTCGCAAAATAGGGAGGGCTTTATGGACAGATTTGTATTACATTCGGATTTTAAGCCGATGGGCGACCAGCCGCAGGCTATTGAAGCACTTACAAAGGGCTTTGAGGAAGGCAATCAGTTTGAGACTCTAGTTGGTGTAACTGGTTCTGGTAAAACATTTACAATGGCGAACATTATACAGAATGTTCAGAAACCTACACTTATTATAAGCCATAATAAGACACTGGCAGCGCAGTTGTATGGGGAGATGAAGGAGTTCTTTCCAGAGAATGCGGTTGAGTACTTTGTCTCCTATTATGATTATTACCAGCCTGAGGCCTATGTACCTCAGAGTGACACTTATATTGCGAAGGATTCATCTATTAATGATGAAATTGATAAATTAAGACATTCGGCAACAGCGGCACTTTCTGAAAGAATGATGTTATTATCGTTGCTTCGGTTTCATGTATATATGGATTAGGTGCGCCGGTTGATTATAAGAACATGGTTATTTCGCTTCGTCCGGGAATGGAGAAGGACAGGGATGATTGCATAAGAAAGCTGATTGATATCCAGTATGTAAGGAACGACCAGGATTTTAAGCGAGGAACCTTTAGGGTAAGAGGCGATGTTGTTGAAGTGTATCCTTCATCATCATCAGGTGATGCCATAAGAGTTGAATTCTTTGGTGATGAAGTGGACAGAATAAGTGAGATAGATTCCCTAACAGGCGAAGTTAAAGGCGTTCTTGAACATATTGCGATATTCCCTAACTCACATTATGTTGTTGAGAAGGAGAAGATGGACGCTGCGATTGAGAATATTAAGGCAGAGCTTGCCGAGAGAGTGAAGTATTTCAAGAGTGAGGATAAGCTTCTAGAGGCACAAAGAATTGAAGAGAGAACGAATTTTGATATAGAGATGATGCAGGAGACAGGCTTTTGTTCAGGAATAGAGAATTATTCAAGACATCTGGCAGGACTTCCGGCAGGGTGTCCTCCGTATACGCTGATGGATTATTTTCCAGATGATTTTCTTATTATTGTGGATGAGTCGCATATCACTATTCCGCAGATTCGAGGCATGTATGCCGGTGACCAGTCAAGAAAGACTACGCTTGTAGATTATGGCTTCAGACTGCCATCTGCGAAGGACAACAGACCGCTTAATTTCAGCGAGTTTGAGAGCAAGATTTCACAGATGCTTTTCGTATCAGCAACACCAAGCACATACGAGGCAGAGCATGAACTTATGAGAACCGAGCAGGTTATCAGACCTACCGGACTTCTTGACCCGGAGATAACTGTTAAGCCGATTGAAGGACAGATTGATGACCTTATATCAGAGATTAATAAGGAAACTGCCAAGAAGAACAAGGTGCTTGTTACTACACTTACCAAGAGAATGGCGGAGGACCTTACTGATTATCTTAAGGAGGCAGGAATCAGGGTTAAGTATCTTCATGCAGATATTGATACGCTTGAGCGTCAGAAGATTATAAGAGATATGCGTCTTGATGGATTTGATGTTCTTGTTGGAATCAACCTGTTGCGAGAAGGTCTGGATATTCCTGAAATCAGCCTTGTTGCAATACTTGATGCTGATAAGGAAGGCTTCTTAAGAACAGAGACATCGCTTATACAGACGATTGGTCGAGCTGCAAGAAATGCAGAGGGACATGTTATCATGTATGCAGACAAGATTACTGAATCTATGGAAAAGGCTATTTCAGAGACAGAACGAAGAAGAAAGATTCAGCAGGAGTATAATGATGAGCATGGAATTACTCCACAGACAATCAAGAAGGCAGTAAGAGATCTGATAAGTATAAGCAAGGCAGCGGAACCGGGTGATGCTTCCGGAAAGCTCAAGGTTGATTATGAATCTATGAGCATCAAAGAGCTTGAGAAGGTTAAGACGCAGGTTGAGAAGAACATGCGTAAGGCAGCAGCAGAGCTTAACTTTGAGGAGGCTGCACAGCTTCGTGACAAGATGATTGAGATTAATAAATATATTTATGAAGGAAAAAAACATGGCTGATAGTAAGTTAAAGAAAGAGATAGAAAGAGGCAGTTACAAGAACTGCATAAGGATAAAGGGTGCAAGAGAGCATAATCTTAAAGGAATAGATGTTGATATTCCAAGAGACAAGCTTGTTGTGCTTACAGGACTTTCAGGTTCGGGAAAGTCGAGTCTTGCATTTGATACAATATATGCAGAAGGTCAGAGAAGGTATATGGAATCACTGTCTTCATATGCAAGACAGTTCTTAGGACAGATGGAAAAGCCTGATGTTGACAGTATTGAAGGACTTTCACCGGCTATTTCTATAGACCAGAAGTCAACTAACAGGAATCCACGTTCTACAGTAGGAACTGTTACAGAGATATATGATTATTTCCGACTTCTCTATGCAAGAATTGGTATTCCGCATTGCCCGAAATGCGGACGGGAAATCAACAAACAGACAGTTGACCAGATGGTTGATGTTATTATGGCGCTTCCTGAGAGAACTAAGATTCAGATTCTTGCACCTGTTGTCCGTGGACGAAAGGGTGAGCATGTAAAGCTGTTTGAACAGGCAAAGAAGAGCGGATTTGTGCGTGTTATTGCTGATGGAAGCATGTATGAGCTTACAGACGAGATTAAGCTTGATAAGAATAAGAAACATAATATTGAGATTGTTGTAGACAGACTTTCTGTAAGAGACGGAATCCAGAAACGACTTACAGATTCTATTGAGACAGCTCTTAAGCTTGCCGAAGGTCTTATGACAGTAGATGTTATTGATGGTGAGACACTTAATTTCAGCCAGAGCTTTTCCTGCCCAGACTGTGGTATAAGTATTGATGAGGTTGAGCCAAGAAGCTTTTCGTTCAACAATCCATTTGGCGCATGCCCGGACTGTTTCGGACTTGGTTATACAATGAAGTTTGATGCAGAGCTGCTTATACCGGATGAGAGTCTCAGCATTGATGAAGGCGCTATTGTCGGAATGGGATGGCAGTCATCTAAGGATGAGGGCAGCTTCAGCAGGGCGGTTCTTGATGCACTTGCAGAGGAATATGGATTTTCATTAAAGACACCATTCAAGGATTATCCTGATGATATTAAGGATATTATTATCAATGGTACTAAGGGACATTCTGTAAAGGTTAAATATAAAGGCCAGCGCGGAGAGGGTGTATATGATGTCGCATTTGAAGGTCTTATTAAAAATATGGAGAGAAGATACAGAGAGACATATTCTGATAATACTAAGCAGCAGTATGAGGAATTTATGAGAATAAGACCTTGTTCTGCCTGCCACGGACAGAGACTTAAGCCGTCTTCACTTGCTGTTACTATTGCAGATAAGAACATATATGAGATTACTAACATGTCTATTATAAAGCTTCAGGAATTCCTTGAGAATATGAAGCTTTCAGAGAGACAGCTGTTTATTGGTGCAGAGATTCTTAAGGAAATCAAGGCAAGAATTAAGTTCCTTGTAGATGTAGGTCTTGATTATCTGGCACTTTCACGTGCTACAGGAACTCTGTCAGGCGGTGAAGCGCAGAGAATCAGGCTTGCTACACAGATTGGTTCAGGACTTGTAGGTGTTGCTTACATTCTTGATGAGCCAAGTATCGGACTCCATCAGAGGGATAATGACAAGCTGCTGGGAACTTTGACACATTTGCGCGACCTTGGTAACTCCGTTATTGTCGTTGAACATGATGAGGATACTATGTTTGCAGCCGATTATATTGTGGATATCGGACCGGGTGCAGGAAGAAATGGTGGAGAAGTTGTCGCAACAGGAACTGCTGCGGACATTATGGCATGCAAGGACTCACTTACAGGTGCATATCTGTCAGGAAGAATCAGGATACCTGTACCGGCAGAGCGCAGAAAGCCTGCTGGCTGGATTAAGGTAAGAGGTGCAAGGGAGAATAATCTTAAGAATATTGATGTAGATATTCCGCTTGGAGTTGTCACATGCGTAACCGGTGTGTCAGGTTCAGGCAAGAGTTCACTTGTTAATGAGATTCTTTACAAGCACCTTGCAAAGTCACTTAACAGGGCGAGATGTATTGCTGGTGACCATGATGGAATTGACGGAATAGAGCAGCTTGATAAGGTTATTAATATTGACCAGTCACCAATTGGAAGAACACCTAGGTCTAATCCGGCAACCTATACAGGTGTATTTGACATGATAAGAGACCTGTTTGCAACGACTAAGGACGCCAAGGAGCGAGGATATACGAAGGGCAGATTCAGCTTTAATGTTAAAGGCGGAAGATGTGAGGCATGCTCCGGTGACGGTATTATCAAGATAGAGATGCATTTCCTGCCTGATGTGTATGTTCCTTGTGAAGTTTGCGAGGGTAAGCGTTACAACAGAGAAACTCTTGAAGTAAAATACAAGGATAAGAGCATATATGATGTTCTTGACATGACTATTGAGGATGCAGTTGATTTCTTTGAAAATGTGCCAAGTATAAGAAGAAAGATTGAGACTCTCAACGAGGTTGGCTTGTCTTACGTCAAGCTTGGACAGCCATCAACTGAGCTTTCAGGTGGTGAGGCACAGAGAATCAAGCTTGCAACAGAGCTTTCAAGAAGAAGCACAGGAAAGACTATATATATTCTTGATGAGCCTACAACCGGTCTGCATTTTGCCGATGTCCACAAGCTTGTCAATATCCTTCACAGGCTTGCAGAGGGTGGCAACACTGTAGTTGTTATTGAACATAATCTTGATGTTATTAAGACAGCAGATTATATTATAGATATGGGACCAGAGGGGGGCGACCGCGGCGGAACTGTTATTGCCAAGGGAACGCCTGAGGAGATTGTTAAGGTTAAGAAGTCTTATACCGGACAGTATGTTAAGAAGTATCTGGAAGAGAAGTAAGATTAAGAAGTGAATGAACGTATATCTGGCAAGTGTATGCAAGGGATGTCGGTTTGATATTTTGGGGAGTAGAATGGAGGCAGTTATGATAAAAGGGATTATCTTTGATATGGACGGAGTTATGATTGATACGGAGAATCAGTCTAATCTTGGCTGGCTGTGGGCAGCTTCCCAGAAAAATGTAGAGATGCCATTATGGCTTATCGACAGTTTTAAAGGTGCACCGGCAAAGCTTAGTCAGAGCTTTTTTGATGATTATTATCATGGAGAGCAGGATTACTGGGAAATGCGGACAATGCGCACAGACCATGTCTACAAAATCAGGGAGACAGAGGAAGTTCCGGTTAAGCCGGGGCTTCATATGCTGCTTGATTATATTAAGGATAATGGACTCAAATGTGCTGTTGCAACTTCAACACAGAAATCAAGTGCTGAAAAGAGTCTTCACAGAATAGGAGCATGGGATTATCTTTCTGGTGTTGTATATGGAGATGAGGTTGAGCATGGAAAGCCTGAGCCGGACATATTCTTAAGGGCAGCAGGCTTTATCGGATGTGAACCATCAGAATGTGTAGTCATTGAGGACAGTATTAATGGCATTAAAGCAGGATATGCAGCAGGCATGAAGGTGATTCATATACCTGATACTATTGAGATTAACGATGACATCCGAAGACTGACTTCAGTTGTGTGTCATTCTTTATCTGATGTGCCTGATATTATAGACACATGGAATGAGGGAAAGGTTGCTGATGTTGAAGGTTATTATGAAAATGCCAAGATAAACCGTGTGTATGTTGACAGAGTGCATGTTAAGAAAGCATTTGCAGAATACACAGCAGCTTATAATGCAGATGACCCTAAGATTAAATTAAAAATTGACCACACTTACAGAGTTGCAGCTTTGTGCGAAAGAATTGCAAAGGCAGCTGGAATGTGTGCCTATGATGTTGAGCTGGCATGGTTATCCGGAATGCTTCATGATGTTGGAAGATTTGAACAGATAAAGCGTTATAACACATTTTCAGATGCGGACTCTGTTGACCATGCAAAATTCGGTGCAGACCTGTTGTTCAAAGATGGTCTTATCAGTACTTTTCTTAATGGAATGGTCAAATGTACAGGCTACAAGCCAGGAGCATTAGAGGATCGATATAGTTCTGATGGAGTATTTCTGTATGACAGATTGAATAAATCGGACATGGAAATGCTTGAGCTTGCAATAAGGTGTCACAATATGTACAGAATTCCGCAGGGACTTAATAGCCGCGAGCAGGCATTCTGCAATGTGCTTCGTGACGCTGATAAGGTTGATATATTTAAGGTTAATATTGATACTCCGCTTGAAGAAATATATAACACTACGACTGAAGAACTCATGAAGAGTGATATTACAGATGAAGTGTTAGAAGCGTTTGATGAGGAACACTGTATACTCAAAGCAATAAGACGCACACCGGCTGATACTGTTATTGGTCATGTATCACTTGCTTATGAGCTTGTGTATGATGAGAGCGTGCGGATTACTGTCGAACAGGGCTATCTTGCAAAGCTTATGCATTTTCATTCTGATAATGAGGAGACCAACAGAAAGATGGCGATGGTCAGAGAGAAGATGGATTCTTATGTGAAGAAGAGAATTGGGGAGAAAGATGCATAGATAAGGATTGTCTGGAGGAGAATTAGCAAGATAAGAATTGGGGAGAATTAAGGCTTGTCATAAGTGGCAAGTTTAACTATAATGTATATATAAATACACAAGATTGGAGATTGATCATGGATCAGGAGAAAGTTATTGTCATTGACTTCGGTGGTCAGTACAACCAGCTGGTTGCGCGCCGTGTCCGTGAATGTAATGTATATTGTGAGATCTATTCTTACAAGACAGACCTGGCGCAGATTAAGGCCATGAACCCTAAAGGAATTATCCTTACGGGTGGTCCTAACAGCTGTTATGAAGATGGCGCGCCAACATGTACTAAAGAACTTTTCGAACTTGGTGTACCTGTACTTGGTCTTTGCTATGGCGCACAGCTTATGCAGCATGTGCTTGGTGGCAAGGTTGAGAAGGCACCAGTAAGAGAGTATGGAAAGACAGAAACATTTGTAGATAAGAGCAGCGCTTTATTCTCAGATGTCTCAGAGAAAACTATTGTGTGGATGAGCCATTTTGACTACATCTCACAGATTGCACCAGGATTCAAGATTGTTGCCCACACAGCAGACTGCCCAGTTGCAGCAGCAGAGTGTACAGAGAAGAATCTTTATGCAATCCAGTTCCACCCAGAGGTTCTTCATACTCAGGAAGGAACCAAGATGCTTCACAACTTTGTTCGTGGAGTATGCGGATGTGCCGGAACATGGAAGATGGATGCATTTGTTGAGAATACAATTAAGGAAATCCGCGAGAAGGTTGGCAGTGGCAAGGTTTTACTTGCTCTTTCAGGTGGTGTTGATTCATCTGTTGCAGCCGGACTTCTTTCAAGAGCTATTGGAAAGCAGCTTACATGCGTATTCGTAGACCACGGTCTTCTACGTAAAGATGAAGGCGATGAAGTTGAGAGCGTATTTGGACCAGAAGGACAGTTCGACCTTAACTTTATAAGAGTTAATGCACAGGAGAGATATTACTCTAAGCTTGCAGGCGTTACAGAGCCAGAAGCTAAGAGAAAGATTATTGGGGAAGAGTTTATCCGTGTATTTGAGGAAGAAGCCAAGAAAATTGGTGCAGTTGACTTCCTTGCACAGGGAACTATATATCCAGACGTTGTAGAGAGCGGACTTGGCGGTGAATCAGCAGTAATCAAGTCTCACCACAATGTAGGAGGACTTCCTGATTTCGTTGATTTCAAGGAAATCATTGAACCACTCCGCAACCTTTTCAAAGATGAGGTTCGTAAGGCTGGTCTTGAACTTGGAATACCAGAACATCTTGTTTTCCGTCAGCCATTCCCAGGTCCGGGACTTGGAATCAGAATTATCGGCGAGGTAACAGCTGATAAGGTTCGTATCGTTCAGGATGCTGACTTTATCTACCGTTCGGAGGTTGACAAGGCCGTAGCTGAGTACAAGAAAGCTAACGGCAAGGCTCCAGCATGGATGCCAAACCAGTATTTCGCAGCCCTCACTAACATGCGTTCCGTTGGTGTTATGGGTGACGAAAGAACTTACGATTATGCGGTTGCACTTCGTGCAGTCAACACAATTGATTTCATGACAGCAGAGAGCGCAGAGATTCCATTTGAGGTTCTCCAGACAGTCATGAGCAGAATTATAAATGAGGTGCGTGGGGTCAACAGAGTATTCTATGATCTGACTAGTAAACCACCTGGAACGATTGAGTTTGAATAAATCGAGTTGCTTAAAAAAGCCAGTGTTTATGCGGGTTTCAGCGATTTCGATTAGTCTTTTGATAACAAATTGATAACAGTCATAGCAAGTGCCATTATTCTTGTTATCCAGTGGTTTATGGGTAACGGAACAATTAACAGGTGGCTTGCAGACTAAAGTTCGGAGCTTGGCTCTGAACAAATTCCATATTATAAACTAAGCCCTTAGCTGTGGTTAATAACCATAGTTAAGGGCTTTTTTGTCGTTGCCAAAGCATCTGTAGGGAGCTGCCAGTGGCAGGTCCTGTAGGTGCTTATTTATCTTTCAAGTGGTCTTTGAATGCTTCCACGAGAGCGTCACTTAATTCCTGTGATGGAACTTTTGCCCAACGCTGTGTGGTGTCGAACTCTGGATAATGGTAACGCCAGTTATCGTATTCTTCTCTGTTGATTTCTTCGGAAGATAGCTTGTCTGCCTGTTCTTTCCAAGCATACAGCATTTTGAGGAGTTCATATGCTTCTCTGCCTTTGTCCTTGTTGACCTTTAAGCATACCTCTCCGTCTGCTTCACTGACAGTAAGACCGTAAATATCTTCAAGGGTAAACAGAGTGTGCATAAGACCGATATAGCTGTCTATGTCAGGAACATCAAGAGCCTGTGGAGAAACATCAAGCACCTGTGCCAATGCATTTGTAAGGTCTGCTTTCGGTTTGCGTGTACCAGTTTCGTACTGTGCCAAACGCACATCAGCACTCTTTTCTGGAAAACCGATTGCTGTACCGAGATACTTTTGTGTCATACCACGCATTAGTCTGAAAAAATGTATTCTTTCGCTGATAGCCATAATGATACGCTCCTTTTATATTTAGTGAAATAAGTATAGCAGAAATGTTTAGTGGAAGTCAAGAAAAACCGAAACAAAAATGTTTAATATTTTCTTTGCAACCACTTGACAATAGCAAATATGTTTAGTAAAATAAATTACGAATTAAACAAATATGCTTAATGCGACAACTGAATGACCGTCCGAAAAGCCAAACCGCCAAGACCTCGTCGGAGCAAGTTCCGTATCGTTCGCTTGTGTGCAAGCACAAAAGCTCATTCGCTGCACTGCTCCTCCTCTTCCCCAAAAGTCTCCGACTTTTCGGGAACCCCTATACGAGCGAGCGCCTGATGTACTGCGGTGCATTGGGACAGCACAGCGCCTGCCGACAAGCAGGAGTGCCTGTTGGAACTTTAACACGGAGAAAGCGGCAAGCAAAAAATTATTTTAAGAAAGGAAGAAAAAGGATATGGAAAACAGATTTATCCGAGCCGAAGATGTGGCTCAGGAACTAAACGTATCAAAACCTTATGCATATAAACTCATCAGACAATTAAATGAGGAATTGAAAGCAAAGGGCTTTATTACGATTGCAGGGCGTGTAAATCGCCAGTATTTTTACGAAAGGCTCTACGGAGCAGGAAAGGGGGAAATGTAAATGCCGGTATTTAAGAATGAAGATAACGGTACTTGGTATGTGATGGCAAGGTATGTGAACTGGAAAGGGGAACGCAAGCAGAAATGCAAGCGTGGCTTTGCTACCAAACGAGAAGCACAGGAATGGGAAAGAATGTTCAAATTGCAGACTTCTTCAGACCTTGATATGAGTTTTGAAGCCTTTACGGAGCTTTATATCAATGATGTGAAGAACCGTTTGAAGGAAAACACGTGGCTTACCAAAGAGCATATCATACGCACAAAGATACTTCCGTATTTCGGGAAACTGAAAATCAGCGAGATTTCCACAAAGGAGATTATTACTTGGCAGAATGAAATGCTTGCCTATCGTGATGAGAAGAAAAAGCCTTATTCACAGACGTATCTGAAAACGCTGCACAATCAGTTGTCCGCCATTTTCAATCACGCTGTCCGCTACTATGAACTGCGTTCCAATCCTGCGGCAAAGGTGGGAAATATGGGACGTGAGGAACACAAGGAAATGCTGTTCTGGACAAAGGAAGAATACAAGAAATTCTCTTTTGAGATGATGGACAAGCCTGTTTCCTTTTATGCGTTTGAAATGCTTTACTGGTGCGGTATCCGAGAGGGCGAGCTGTTAGCTTTGACTCCGGCAGATTTCAACTTTGATAAGGAAACAGTCACAATCAATAAATCCTATCAGCGTTTGAAAGGGCAGGATGTGATTACTTCTCCGAAAACGAAAAAGAGCAACCGCACGATTAAAATGCCGAAGTTTCTGTGTGAGGAAATGAAAGAATATCTCGGTATGCTTTACGGATTGAAGAAGAAAGACCGTATCTTTACGGTGACGAAAAGCTATCTTCATCACGAGATGGACAGAGGGGCAAAGGCGGCAGGCGTGAAGCGTATCCGCATTCACGATCTCCGTCACAGCCACATTTCACTCTTGATTGATATGGGCTTTTCTGCGGTGGCGATTGCTGACCGAGTTGGTCACGAAAGTATTGATATTACTTATCAGTACGCACACCTCTTTCCGTCAAAGCAGATTGAGATGGCAGAAAAATTAGATGATTTAGGGAAAGGAGATTTTGAAAATGTCAGCTAAGAACAGAGATAACAAAAATCGTTGGAGGAATATCACAGTAGGGTTTCGAGTATCGCCCGAAGAAAACGAACTCATTAACAGAGCTGTAGCTCTATCAGGATTGCCAAAACAGGAGTATTGTTACCGCCGTTGCTTAAATCAGGATGTGGTGGTACAGGGCAATCCGAGAGTGTATAAGGCGTTGAAAACGGAATTTGCCACAGCCTTGCGGAACTGAAAAGGATTGAAGCAGGAAAAGGTGTGGATGATGAACTGCTGAGTGTAATAGAACTGATTTCCATTATTCTCGGCGGTTTGAAAGGAGAGGATGCGAATGGAGAATAAAAAAGAAATGACTATTCCAAATGTATCTGCGGCAACAGATGCGGAACAGTCACTTTCCAAATGTACTGACAATAGTATAGTCAATCAGGATACGGATTTCAAGGGGTACGAGCAATCTTTTGAAGAAATGCAAAGGGAAATACTCAGACAGTTAGACCCTTCCTATCTGAAAACAGTATCAATGACAACGCTGTATGATACGGTGTTTGAGGTTCAGACACCACTTATCGACGGTCTGCTCCAAAGGGGAACTTACCTTTTCGTAGGTTCCCCGAAAGTGGGAAAGAGCTTTATGATGGCACAGCTTGCCTATCATATCAGCACAGGCACACCGCTTTGGGAGTATAAGGTGCGTAAGGCAACGGTGCTTTATTTTGCCCTTGAAGATGATTACCCACGTTTGCAGAAGCGATTGTTTCAGATGTTCGGTGCAAAGGAGACAGGCAATCTGTATTTCGCAACGGAATGTAAAACGGTCAATGGCGGACTGGAAGAACAGATAAGAGGGTTTATGAGGGAACACCCAGACACAGGCTTGATTATCATAGACACCTTAAAGCGTGTGCGTGAAGCAGGCGGAGCAGATTACAGCTACGCAAGTGATTATGATGTTGTGGCAAGGCTGAAAGCGTTGGCAGACAGTTACAAGGTTTCAATGCTTATTGTTCATCATACACGCAAACAAAAATCGGAAGATATATTCGATATGATTTCAGGCACGAATGGTCTGATGGGTGCGGCAGACGGTGCATTTGTTCTCAGTAAGGACAAGCGTACTTCCAACAATGCCACACTTGATGTTGCTGGCAGAGACCAGCAGGATATGAAAATCCATCTTGTAAGGGACAGCGAGCGATTGGTGTGGAACTTTGCAAAATCGGAAACGGAGATGTGGAAAGAACCGCCCGAACCTCTGCTTGAGAAGATAGCGGATACGCTCTTTTCGGAAAGTGACAGATGGGAAGGAACTGCTTCGGAACTTTGCGAAAGGCTTGCGGTGGATATAAAGCCGAATGTACTTTCTTTAAGGCTCAGTATCAACGCAAGCAGGCTGTTTCGTGATTACGGTATCCGTTATCAGAACAGCCGCACACACGACGGAAGAAAGGTTTCACTTTGGAAAGAAACCGAGCAGACGGCGTGACAAACGGTGTCAAAGGTGTCAATGTTTTTGAGAGCAGCACGCTGTGAAAAACATTGTCACCATCGTCACACTTTGACACCGGATAAAGTTTAGGGGAGTGTGCAGAGAGTGCCTTTTCAAAGGCGGCTCTTTGGTCTCGCCTGCTGGCTCGGTCGGTTCGCAGGCGTGTGTGCCACCGGCACACGCTCACCCCTCGGAGAGCCTTCGGAGAACGCAAAACCTGTTTACAGGTCGCATTTTTGATGGGTGTACCCGTCAAAAGTGCTTTTGCGTTACTTTTGACAAAAGTAACAAACCTGAGAATGTTGAAATTTACAGATGGGAGATGAAAAAATGCAGAGAACGATAAGTGCAATGGTCGGTAAAGGCTCGGTCAATCACAATAGCCGAAAGTTCCGAGCAGAAAATGTAGACGGAACTCGTACTCATCTCAATATCGACTACTGCAATGAAAATATAAAGACAGTTTATCACGAATTGTTTGATGAAGCATTGGAAAGATACAATGCCAAGCAGATAAGGTCAGACCGAAAGATAAAAGATTATTATGAAAAAATCCGAAGTTCCAAGCAGGAAAAACCGTTCCACGAAATCATTTTACAGGTGGGCGGTAAGGGAAATATGAACGCCGATACGGAAAACGGAGAACTGGCAAAGCAGATTTTAGATGAATACTATCAGGGTTTTCAGGAGCGAAATCCACAGCTTCGGGTGTTCTCGGCTCATCTGCATATGGATGAAGCTACACCACATCTGCACATAGATTTTGTACCTTTTACCACAGGCAGCAAGCGTGGACTTGATACAAGAGTGTCACTAAAGCAGGCTCTTGCAACGCAAGGTTTTAAGGGCGGCAGTCGTGGCGATACGGAGTGGTCGCAATGGATACAGTCCGAAAAAGAACAGCTTGCGGCGGTGATGGAACGTTATGGGATTGAGTGGGAACATTTAGGCACACACGAAAAACATCTTTCTGTTTTGGATTATAAAAAGCAGGAAAGAGAAAAAGAAGTGGCGGCATTAGGTGCGAAAATCGAGCAGAAACAGATTGAATTTGATGTGTTGTCGGAACGAGTATTGAACTATGATAAGGCAAAAGACGAGCTGTCAAATCTTGAAATAGAGCTTGATACTGCACCGAAATATCAGTTGCCAGAACCAGAGAAATTTATGACTGCAAAGGCATATAAACCAAAATGGCAGAGCCGGTTGTAAGGAAATTGAAGCAACTTGTCAAAACGGTGCTTGCCCGCTGCTTTGAGGGGTGGGACAACTATCATAGGCTGAATACAGCGAATGCACAGTTATACCGCACCAATCAGCGTTTGGAGAAAGTCAATGAAAGATTGACCGAAGAAAACAAAATCCTAAAAGCAGAAAATAAAGATTACAGCCTGCTCCGTAAGGTTTTTGGTCGCAAACAGATAGATGATTTGTTGGAGCAGGCAAGAACAGTTAAAGGTCGCAAGCGTGATAATACACGATCACGATAGACAAAAATCACAGGAGGAAAAGGAAAATGACAAAGACAATTTTTGAAGAAATGGGCGGAACTTATAGACAGGTGGGTGATTATTTATTGCCGAACATCACAGTACCAGCCGAAGAAGAAATAGAGCCGATTGGTTTATGGGGGAAACGACATGCAAGGCATTTAAAGGAACACTATAAAGTGTTATATATGAACCTGCTGACAAGCGGAAAGCTGCATAGTTATCTTGCAGAAGTCGATAAGCAAGCAGAGGATATGTTTCTTCGACTGGTAAAGGAATATGCCGACAGACAAGATGTGACGGAACAATTAAAGAAAGATAATCCCTACGAATGGATTGGAAGAATGAATAATATTCAGGCTTGTGTGAGGGAAGTTGTAGGAACGGAGTTGATTTACACATAAGCGTTTTACGGTATGGTGCTCCTGCGTTTGCTGGAGTGCTGTGGTTGTGGTTGTAAAGAGGTTGTGAAAGATTGAATTTCGTAATGGTTGGATGTATAATTAGGAAGTGAAAATTTTAATTTGCACTTCCATAAGGTGAAATGTATTGACACAAAAAATACAGTATGATAGTATTGCCATTAGAAGAAAGAAAGGCACATTTTGTGTAAGGTGAGGAAATGATTAATAGATAATTTGATTTAAGTAAGACACATATAGTTATTGAGCCTGTAGAGAATAGGTTTGTTTTGTGTACGCTTAAGTTGGATTATCGCAAGAGGCATTTCCTTTGTTTTCCTTTTGGAAAAGAAATAAGGGTCTATTTAGCGAGTCTATTTTTGCGTATGCAAAAAAGACTCGTTTTTGTGTGTTCAAAATAATAATTGGCTCAGACTTCGAAAAGGAGAAACTTTAATGTTGCAGATAAAAAAATTAAATTTAACACATAAAAAAGACCTGAGAATAATTCTTAATGATTTCAACCTTGTGCTAAATGATGGAGATAAGGCAGTTATTATTGGAGAAGAGGGAAATGGGAAATCGACATTAATGAAGTGGATATACAATCCGTCGCTTGTAGAAAACTATATAGAAGCAGATGGGGAAAGGATAATGGGACACGAACGTCTTGGTTATCTTCCGCAGGAGATGCTCGATGAAGATAAGGAAAAAACAATATACGAATATTTTTCTGAAGAGGAAATATTCTGGGAGAAAACGCCTAAAGAATTGTCTGTTATTGCGGGAAAATTTGGAATGAAAAATGATTTTTTCTACAGTAACCAGACAATGGGTAGTCTTTCAGGAGGCGAAAAAGTCAAGACACAACTTATGAGGCTTTTCATTCGCGATGTTTCTGTGCTGTTGTTGGACGAACCTTCCAATGACATCGACATTGCGACGCTTACATTACTGGAAAAAATCATAAATGACTGGAAGCACATTGTGCTTTTTATTTCACACGATGAAACGCTGATAGAGCGTACTGCCAACATGGTGATACATATCGAGCAGATTATACGAAAAACAAAGGCGAGATATACCGTGGCAAAGCTTCCCTATAGACGCTATGTGGAAGAACGGCTTCATAAATTTGAAATCCAAAAACAGCGGGCACTGAGTGACCGTAGGGAGAAAAAGATTCGCGATGAAAAATATCAAAGAGTTATGCAGAGTGTACAAGGTGCATTAAGAAGTTGTACCAGACAAGCACCGTCTGTTGCCAAAAACTTAAAGGACAAAATGCATACGGTTAAGGCAATGGAACGAAGATTTGAAAAAGAAGATGAAAATATGACTCAGATGCCGGAACAGGAAGAAGCAATCTTTGTCAAATTAGGGGATGAAAACTCACACATTCCCGCAGGAAAAACGGTCATAGAATATGAACTTTCAAAGCTTGTGACTCCGGATGGCAAAAGAATTTTAGCAGAAGGAATTCATTTAAAAATAAAAGGTTCAGAAAAAATCTGTATGATAGGAGCCAACGGGGCAGGAAAAACGACTCTTCTAAAAAAGATAGCGGAAGAACTCCTAAATCGGAATGACATTAAAGCAGAATATATGCCTCAAACTTATGAAGACCTGCTGGATTTGGATGTTACACCGGTTGATTACCTTGATAAAACAGGAGATAAAGAAGAGCGTACAAGAATTAGAACATACCTTGGTTCACTTAAATACACACCAGATGAAATGGAGCATCCGATTCGGGAGTTATCAGGCGGACAAAAGGCGAAAGTGCTTCTCTTGAGGATGAGCTTAAGTGGTGCAAATGTTCTTATTCTGGATGAACCGACAAGAAATTTTTCACCATTGTCCGGTCCGGTAATAAGAAAAATGCTCCGAGAATTTCCGGGGGCTGTCATTAGCATTTCTCACGATAGAAAGTATATTGAAGAGGTGTGCGATAAAATATATCAGCTAAATCCTAATGGATTACAGCTAATTGGTGATTGATAACAAAAAGGATGAAAGACTGACAAATTTCAGGCTTTTAGTGAGTTGGAAAGCATACAAAGATTTGAATTTGGAGGATAGATTATGGTACGTACAGAAGATGCATGTGAAATTATAAAATATGCTTTGCAAAACGAAATTAAAGTATATTTAGATGGCGGATGGGGTGTTGATGCACTTCTTAAAAGAGAATCAAGAATACACAATGATATTGATTTGTTTGTTGAACTGAAACATTATCATGATTATATTTATGTGATTAAGCAGCATGGATTTGAGGAAGTAAATACTGATTATACAACGGATGGTCATACTGTCTGGAAAGATGATAAACAAAGAATCATTGATTTACATTGTTTTGAATTTACAGATGACGGAATTGTTTATGAGGGAGATATATTTCCATCAAAAACTTTTTCCGGTATTGGAAAAGTTGGAGATATAACTGTTTCTTGTATTGAACCATTGAGTCAGGTAATGCTTCATTTGGGATATGAACACGATAAAAATGATGTGCATGATGTGATGCTGTTGTGTGAAACATTTCAAATAGCAATACCAGATGAATATAAGGAAAAGTAAAATTTCAGTTTTGTGTTGAATCTCTAAGCAAAATAGCTTATAATTTGACATGCTACATATAGTTATTATCCACAGTTATCGAGTAGGTGTTATCAATGCCGATAACAAAATGATAACATTAGCTCGTATAGGCAGGATAATATGGATATATCAAATAATCAAAAGAACGAGAAACATTACAGAGAATAATTCCTAAACAAAAAGCGTTAGTCTTTGTAGAGTTTGAATAAAAAGGTAAATCCCTACAAAGCCTGTATTTATAGGCTTTATAGGGATTTTTTAGATGGCGTTGGGTACGATTTGGGTACAAAACTTACTGGTGTTCATGATAAGGTTTTACATTGCAATATAAGATTATTCAATTTGGTAGCTCAGATAAAGCAATTTGAGCAAGAGAGATTCCTTTTTTATAGTTTATTGGGATGCTCATTTTTATACACAGTTTCCAGTATTGTTCTGCTTCGCTATATTTTTCTTGATGAAATGCTAAAGAACCATAATCGTAATATACGTTTACCTTTGCAATAGCTAATTCCATATTATTAGCTATTTGTAAAGATTTTTCTAAAAAAGGAAGAGCCTTATCATATTCATGCATACAAATATAGCAGTTTCCTAAATGTTCTAAGCCGATACATTCATTACGTTTATCGCCTAGTTCAATAGAATAATCTAAAGCAGGTTGAAAATAGTGAATAGCTAACTCATAATTTCCTAATAATTTATGAGTTATACCAATATTTCCATAAATACGAAGGAACTGGTGTTTATCATTATGTGAACATGCTAATGCCCGTTCGTAATATTCTAGAGCTTTATCTAATTGAAAAATATTTCTATAAGAGTTGCCAATGTTATTTAATATATTAGTTTTTGAATCATCAGCAGCATTATCTTTCATTTTTTCAATATACTCTAATGCCTCCAAAAATGTATTAATACTTTCTTCATATTTACCTTGATCTTTTTGAATGATACCTTCAATGTTTTTATATAATGATAAAAGATAATCCTTTTGAATATTACTTAATACCTCTGATAAGGTTACGATATTTGCATATTTTTCTAGTAAAGATAATGCGTCAGCATCTTTTCCTATATAATGATATGATTGTATGGAAAAAATCACTATTTCACATATACTAAATTCATATTCATCACACTTATACTGGTCAATTTGTTCTTGAACAAAATTAATTACTTCAATGTAATTGCCGAGTACATACAGTTTTGAAGCTATATTTGCAGAAAGACGTATAGTGGTTTCATTATTCAAGCAACTATATGATAAAAGTTTTATTGTATGCTTTAATAAAAGATTAGCAACATCACGTTCAGAAGAACAGGTTATCTTTTGTGGAAGTAAGTCAGTGAATAATTGCAAAGCTTTCTCAACATAGTGTTGATATTCATTATCGTCTTGCATTTGCAGACGTATAAATTCTTGAGTTATTCCATGTGTATCTGCTATTTTTCCGTTTATAGTAAATAAAGAATAACTAGTTATTGCAGATATTATTTGATTAAACTCATAGACTGTGTATTGTTCATGTGATAAGAAAATATCATATAGTGGAATATTATTAGAGTCAAAAAGGGAGACTAGGTTTAATATGTCTTTAGCTGCGGCAGATTGTTGTAGAACTTTATCATATGATATCTTCCAGGCGGTATATGCTGTTTTCTTATAAGATGTTATTGTGGTATTTAATATTTTTTGTTTATTAGCTGTGTAAAGGTTAAAATAGTCTTTAATAGAAATATGCATTTGGTTTATGTATGCTCTAGCATACTCTAAAGCTAACGGATAATTTTCAAGCATTGAAGAAAGTGACCTTGCTGAGTCGTTATCTGTTTTGCAGCATTGGCGATGGCTTGTGTAATTTAATAAAAAAGAGGTGCTTTCGTCTATATCAAATACATCCACAGGAATCACAGAAAATTCATCGCTGTCTACATTAGAATTTTGTGTGGTAACAATAATGTCTGAATTATTACAAGGACATTTTTGGACAAAAAAATCAATAGATAAATCATCAGCGCCATCAAATACAATCAATGAGGTTGAAAAACGATTAATGAAAGAAAATACTACTTTGCTGATTGAATTTAATTCGTTGTTCTTATTAGTAATTAATTTATAATAAACTGCAAAATTATTATATTCTTCAAGGAGTTCATTTTCGGATGTGGCTGAAAACCACAAAACTAGCTCATATTTATTTTGTAATTGTGCTACAGCTTCTCGGGCAATTTGAGATTTTCCAATTCCACCAGGTCCAGTAAGAAAAACCAGCTTATTAGCAGTTAATTCAGTGATAAGGTTATTTAAAATATTTACACGCCCGAAAAACAGCCTATTCCTTCTTGGAATATTATAATAATTTGGAATACATGGATCGTTCGTTTGAGAGGTTAAAATTTCTTTTATATCATTAATCGTTTGATTAGTAGTTTCAATTGCTGAGAGAACAGATGTGGTTGAAGTATTAATTTGTTGTAAAAGAATTTTACCCTCTATACTTAGTATATTATTTAGCAATTCATTTATTTTGTCTATATATGTTTCTAGGCAATTATTTATCCGTTTACTTCCGATATAACGCAAATCGCTATTTTTTTTATAAAAGGAATCTATAAAAGAGGTTTTCATATCTTCTGTGATAAATTCATATTTTTTCTCTGACAGAAGAGGAGTTTTTAATATAAAATCTTGCAATTTTTCTACTTCATACTCATCTTTTATTTGTTCATGTATAAGACTAATAATAGATTCATCAAATTTATTGAAATATGCAAGAGTATCTTTATGATTCTGAAAATCACAGATTTTAGAGGCAAATATTGATTCAAAAATGGCTAAAGATATACCTGCAAGTTCTTTTACGGATTCTATCATTTGAAATGCTCCTTTATAAAATTTTATATTTGAGTAGTTTAGTTTTTGAGATTTAATCCCATCTTATCCATAACATCATCATGTGTCTTCTGAATCTTAAGTCGTTCCTGCCACGGCTCCGATTCCGGATAAATATCCATCCAAAGATTAAAATCTGCCTCCGCTTTCAGCAGAGTTTCCCCACGCTTCTTAACATCTTTTATTTCATTGCATTTCTCAACTTCTTCCATATATTCTTCATAGCGGTCTAACCATGATCGCATCAAAGACAATGTTCCAAAGCTGATTCCAACCATATCATTTCCATCTTTATCCTGGTATTTAAAGAGTTGTCCATCGTATTGCCGGAATATCTGAAAAAGTCTGTGTATGGCTTTTATGCCATCAAAATCAGAGTTCGCCAGTACTTCGGGACTGACAGATAAAGCGTCTGCTATTTTTTCAAGGGATGATGGCTTTGGATTTCTTCTGCCGCTTTCGTAGGCACGAATGTAGGCTTCACTTGCGCCAACCATTTCTCCTAATTGTCTTTGAGTAAGATTACGTTCCTGCCGGATACGTCTTATGTTTTCACCGACTGTCATAACAACATGCCTCCTGCTCTAAAGCTATATTTTTGTGAAACTGATCAACATCATATATAGGATAACACACAAGAACAAAAAAATAAAGCAAAAAGATATTGACACGAAACAAAAGTTACGATATTATAAAAACGAAACAAAATGATACTATACAGAAGCAAATACAAGAATAGAAGTAAACAATATGAATGAAAAAATCTATTACAGTGCGGAGGATATTGCAAAAATGCTTGGTGTGAGTATGGGGAAAGCCTACAAAATCCTTAGAGAAATGAATAAGGATTTGGCAAGTAAAGGATTTCTCACAATCGCCGGAAAAATTCCGGTGGAGTATTTTAAGGAAAAATGGTACGGAGGAGCAAAGGAGGTAAGTGCATGAGCTGCAATGCAAAGAAAGATCCCAATGGTACGTGGCGGATATAATATCGCTGGACAGATTGGACGGGAACCAAAAAGAAATCACAAAAAAGAGGTTTTAAGACCAAGAAAGAAGCAGAAGAATGGTACGCACATTTCATGTTGCAGCAATCATCTGATCCGACGATGACGTTGGCGGATTTTTGGGAGATTTATAAGGCGGATATGGAAAAGCGCTTACGAAAAACTACCATGAAACAAAAAGAGTATGTAATGAATGACAAGGTGCTACCATATTTCGGAAAGACGCCAATCAATGAAATCACAGCTCCCATGATACGCAAATGGCAGGGAGAAATGATGGAAAAAGGTTTTAAGCCCACATATCTGAAAACAATACATAATCAGCTTAGTGCGATTTTGAATTATGCAGTAAATTTCTATGATTTGCGTTCCAATCCTTGCCGCAAAGTCGGAAGCATGGGCAAGAGTAAAGCGGATGAAAGACCGTATTGGACACTGGAGGAGTTTCAGAAATTTTCAGATGCGATTATGGATAAGCAGGATTCATGGATTGCCTTTCAGATTTTATTTTGGACAGGTATGCGGATAGGAGAATTGCTGGCATTACAGGTGAAAGATATTGATTTCGAACAGGGAACCATAACTGTTGACGAATCTTTGACGAGGCTTGATGGAGAGGATTTGATTACGGCACCAAAGACGGAAAGCTCGGTTCGAGTGATTACGATACATAAGGAATTGCAGGAGGAACTAAAAGAATATATTGCCACATTGTATCATGTGAGACCGGGAACCCGTCTTTTTGCCGGAAGGACAAAGAGTTTCTTTGAACACGAGATGGAGCGTGGAATTAAGTTGTCGGGTGTAAAGAAAATTACAGTCCATTGTACTCGTCACAGTCATGCAAGTATGCTTGTGCAGATGGGATTTAGTCCGGTTGAGATTGCAAAACGGTTAGGGCATGGAAAGGTTACGACTACGATTGAAACCTATTGTCATCAGTCAATGGATGCGCAGGTAAAAATTGCAGATAGACTTGGAAAAGTGGAAAGAGGTGAGGAGAGTGGCGTGTAAACGAGAAGACAGGTTTCGGCGCAATACAATTGCTTTTTGGCTGAGTGACGAAGAGAAAAGCCAAGTGGAAGTGAAGATAATTTTATCGGGAATATCGAAAGGTGAATATTACCGGAAAGCAGTTTTAGGGCAGGAGGTAACGGTTATTGCCGGAAATTATATGTCGGTTAGGGTGGCAAAAGTATTGGAGCAGATATTGGCACATTTACAGAATGGCAATACAGAAGAGGAAAGATTACTGCTGGAATTGGTAAAACAGTTGCTGGAAGTAAATAAAAATGCCCCTGCTGGTAACAAGGGCATTCAGGAATAAAAAGGATAAAGCCTTTCTATCCAACACACACATTTATTATAGCAAAGGCTTTCTCCGGAGGAAAGGAGAAAATTGCATATTGAATATTTTTTCAGAGGTAAAGGAGTATCTGACGGCGAGACAGGTAGCAGAAAAATATGGTCTGCAGGTCAGAAGAAATGGGTTAGCCTGTTGCCCTTTCCATGATGATAAGCACCCAAGCATGAAGATTGATAAGAACTATCATTGTTTTGCCTGTGGTGTGGGAGGGGATGTGATTGACTATGTTTCCCGGATGTTTGGTTTATCACAATATGAGGCGGCACTAAAGATTGTAGAAGATTTCCGGCTGCCGATAGAGGTCAAAAGAAACAAGGAATTAAGAGAGCAGGACAGAGAGCGTATTCGTAGAGAACGGACAGAACGCGAGAGGCTGATACACATCAGGGAGCGTTTTGACAGATGGTGCAATCACAGTATTGAGAGTTTAAGGGACAGTTTATCACTGATAGAGCAGATGGGTATTTTCTTTAATGGAAAGCCACCGGATATTATTTTTTCAGAGGACTATGCACGGATGCTTCATGCGGAACCGATTATGAATTACTGGTTGGATATTTTATGCATGGGCAATACGGAGGATAAACAGGAACTTTTTATGAAAGGCAGGAAGGAGGTGGAAGAAGTTGCAGAGAGAGTCAGAATCGGAAGAGAACGTATCATGGAACGAAATCGGGGAAGTGCTTGATACGGAAATGAGCACGGTAGAGGATATTCGGGCAGATTTGGCAAGAAACGAAAAAGGCAATATCTGTCAGACAATCAATAACTGTATGTTGGTATTTCAGCGTGATCAGTTGCTGAAGGGTGCAATTAGAAAAAATGAGCTGTCCGGAAAGATTGATATTGTCGGTAATCTCGGATGGCAGCGCACATCTTCAAGCCTGACGGATACTGATGTATATCAGATACATTGGTACTTAGAAAAGAATTATGATCTAAAAAATGACCGTAACATCAACAAGGCTATGAATATCGTTGCAAGTGAAAATAAGTATCACCCTATCAGGGAGTGTTTGGAAAAAATCAAATGGGATGGACTGCCACGAATAGATAATCTTTTGCCCAGATATTTGGGTGCTGATCACGATGATTACACGGTAGAAATCATGCGGCTCTTGATGCTGGCAGCTATCCGCAGGGTGTATGAGCCGGGATGCAAATTTGAAATCATGGTATGCCTTGTAGGAGGGCAGGGAGCAGGCAAGTCAACATTTTTTCGGTTCCTAGCCATCAATGATGAATGGTTTTCAGATGATTTGAAGCGGATGGATGATGATAATGTCTATCGGAAGATTCAAGGACATTGGATTATTGAAATGTCGGAAATGATGGCAACGGTCAATGCCAAGAGCATCGAAGATATTAAGTCTTTTATCAGTCGGCAAAAGGAAACATATAAAATTTCCTACGAAACATACCCGGAGGACAGACCAAGACAATGTGTATTTGTTGGTACTTCCAACAATATGGACTTTATTCCTCTTGATCGTACAGGGAATCGGAGATTTGCTCCGGTGCTGGTACATCCGGAACGGGTGGAAAAGCACATTCTTGAGGATGAAAAAGAATCAAGGGAATACATACGTCAGGCGTGGGCGGAAGCGATGGAACTATATCGGAACGGTTCTCATGAGTTAAAGCTGTGGAGGGAAACAGAAGAATACTTAAAGGAAATGCAGAAGGATTTTATGCCGGAGGATGCAAAGGTCGGAGTGATACAGCTCTGGTTGGATGAACTGGCAGAGGATTATGTATGTAGCATTATGATTTACAAGGAAGCATTTTCCCACGAGTATGACACACCAAAGGACTGGGAACTGAAAGAAATCAATAATGTCATGAACCATAGCATTGTCGGGTGGGAAAAAATATCTTCCCACAGATTTGCCGGATATGGCACACAAAGAGGGTGGCGCAGGGTGACAGGGAAAAATGAGTTTCAGAAACTGCCGGAGGATGCGGTAATACCCTTTGAGGAAAGATAAAAGTTTTTTAGGCTGCGTTTACAAATTTTGTTTACAGGCGTTCGCTTACGGAAATGTAAACAATCCGGTTTACGAAAGAATACAGTAAAATTAAGGCTTTGAGGATTTGTAAACAGCGTAAACAGAAATTATTTAAAAGAGTATTTGTAAACAAAACGTGTAAACGGATATGTAAGCAGGACATTCAGGAGGATATTTTAATGGAGAAAAATTATATTCAGAACAATGGAAAAGCAAAAGGAAAAATTTATATCGGTTTGGATCATGGGTATGGGAATATCAAGACTGCACACAGAGTATTTACTGCCGGAGTGGAAGCGTATGATGAGGAACCGATTGTCAGTACCAACTTTGTAAAATACCGGGAGAAATATTATGTGATTGGCGAGAGCCATTTGGTATATCAGGGCAACAAAACAGATTCAGAGGATTTCTACATACTGACTTTGGCAGGACTGGCAGAAGAGTTGAAATTCCGGGGAATGCATGAGGCAGAGGCAGTGCTTGCGGTAGGACTTCCGCTTGCGTGGGTTAAGTCACAGGCTGCCGATTGGAGAGCATATCTGATGCAGGAGAAAGAACTGGATTTCATGTTCCAAAAGGAACGCTACAAGGTGCATCTGTGTGGTGTGGAAATCTTTCCGCAGGGACTGGCAGCTGTTCATAATCAAGGTGCAATGCCGGGCATGAATATGCTGGTGGACATTGGCAACGGAACCATGAGTATTCTTGAAATTCACGATGGCAGACCGATTGAAAAGAGCATCAGCACAGAAGTATTCGGGGTGCATCATTGTATGGAAAAAATACAGAAAGAGCTGTCCAAGAGAGGCGGTGTGGAAGTGCCGGAAATGTTAATAGAACCTCTGCTTAGAAATGGCATAGGTGAAAGAACTGATGATGTAGCAATGGTCACGAAACGAATTGCGGAAAGTTATACAGAGGAAATCATGAAAAAGCTGACGGCACATGGCTATAAGGAAGATTTGGTTCATCTCTATATCATTGGCGGTGGTGGCTGTCTGCTGAGACATTTTTCAGATATGACAGAAAAGGGAAATGTAACTGTCATTTCCGATATTTGTGCAAATGCAAAGGGCTATGAGGCTTTGGCAGAAATGAAGCAGCGCATGAGAGGAAAAATTGCATGAGGAAAACATACAAATCAAGCAACGTTCGCTTTTGTATGGAGGATGAGAACCAGCGCCGGACATGGGAGTACCTACAGAGTTTGACCCGAAAGGACAGCTCCTATGGAAAGGCACTTTCGGATGCCTTTGTATTGGTTTTGGATGGTAAGGTACCTAAGGGGGAGGCTGAAGAAGCAGAGGAGCCTTGTTTCTCCCTATTGAAAGCCAAGAAAGCTTTGAGCGAAGAAAATATTCCAATCGGAAAGAAGCTTTCGGAGGAGGCTTTTTATGCCGGGTTGAAAGTGACAGCGGAACATATTGAGGAAAGCGTTGCAGATCGAATTTCAAAGATGCAGGAAGCACTTTTAAGGCAGTTGATGAAGGAACTTGAGGAACATGCCCTGAGAACCGTTTCGGGCGAGGATACGCTTCACAGAGAGCAGTGCGAGGAAGAAACGGAGCAAGTGCCGGAGACGGATATGTCGGATGCCATGATGTCAATGGCATTTGCAATGGGTGAATAGGCGGTACCGAAAATGGGAACCCATTTTGGTGCTTGGTATCCACTTTCAAAGTGCAAGCCTATGATACTGTAGCGAAAGCATTTTATTCGGTACCGTCACCCATGGCGAATGACGGTGCGTTTTGCCGGAATGAGCAGTCTGCCATGGGGATTTTGCAATGGCAGACTATGACACTCGCAGAGTGTCATCAGCCTCGCAGAGCGCCTACCTTTGATACGCAGTGTCAAAGGTAATAAGGCGTTACTTTTGACAAAAGTAACAAAGAGCCAGCAGAGCTGGCGATATTTCTCGAACTGCTAATGTTCGAGAAGATTCTTAAACAGCAGCATTTAGAGCACGAACAGAAGAAAGAAGGTGAGACGATTGGCAGCAAAAACGATTTCTTTTCCAAAAGGGAAAGGGCATCTTACACATAATAATCGAGATTTTATCAGCAAGAATGTGGTACCCGAACGGACATCTTGGAACCGTGTTTATATGCAGGAATCATTGGAGCAAGCATATGAGAAATGTTTTGGGCAGGCACTTATGGATTATAATGCAACGCAAAAGCGTAAGGACAGGAGAAAGGAAAATTATCTGAAGGAGATAGAAAATTCCGGCAATAAGGAAAAGACATTCTATGAAAATATCGTTCAGATAGGGAAAAAGGAAGATACTCCAGTGGTGGATACAGATGGAAATCTTACAGAGGAAGCGAAGGTAGCAATTGAAATACTGGAGCAGTATGCAAAAACCTTTCAGGAACGAAATCCGAACTTGTATTTGTTTAACTGCGTTATGCATCTGGATGAAGCAACACCACATTTGCACATTGATTATATTCCGGTGGCGCATGGATATAAAACAGGCATGGAAACACGCAACAGTCTTACCAAGGCATTACAGCAGATGGGATTTGCAAAGGCAGTCAGCAAAAAAGAAAATGAAACGGTTGCATGGCAACAAAGAGAGGGAGCTTTTTTGACAGAACTCTGTCAGGAAAAAGGGATTGATGTAGAGGTGCTGGGAATACAAAGAGATAACCTTAGCTTGCCGGAGTATAAAGCTGCGATGCAGAAAGTGGAAGCACTGGAACAACGGGCAGTGAAAATAGAAGAAAATAATCAAAGGCTGGCAGAACAGGCAGAGAAACTTGCCGATCAGATTGCAAATCTGGATGAGAAGGAAAAAGATAGCAAGGATGTGCTGAAAAAACATGATTTGAGAGCAGATACCCTAAAGACTATAGCCAAAGAAACAGAGAAAGATACCAAGAAATTGAAAAGTGCAGCAGTTCCAGTCAGCAATATTTTTGGCGGTGAAGAATATGTCAAAGTAAAGAAAAGCGACTGGGATAAAATCATAGATGCTTTTAGCAGAGCTGTATCCAGAAATAAGTTGTTGGAAAAATACGAAAAGAAGATTGTTGCACTAGAGAAAAAGTATCAGATGTGAATGGACTATTGGATAAAATGAAGCAGTTTATTTCCACCAGAGGATTGGGCGAAGCCTTTGCAGAATTTGTGAAGTCATTAGAGCCTAAGACAATGAAAGAACGCTTGACAGAAAAGCAGAAGGTTGTGAAAGAGCAAACACAACAAAAATCTATGCATACACAGGAACATGGCACATCGAGAAAACACAATATCAGTACCGAATTGTAATTCGTGGAAAGAGAGGTTGTTTATGAATATTACATACGAAAAAATCAAGATTATTTGATACCAAACTTAATTTCTGATCCGGAGCCGTAAGGGAAATTGAGAAAGTTTGGACTTATGAGAAGACATTATCTGAAAGAGTATAGGAGCGGTATCTATCAGGCAATGCTATTAAGCGGAAAACTAAAGGAACATTTGCTTATGATGCAGGAACAGGCAGAGGCACAGTTTGATCTATTGGTAAAGCAGATGGCAGAACAAGAGGGCGTGACTGAACATCTGAAAGAGAAAAATCAGATGCTTTGGGTGCAGAGGATGAACAATATTCGGGAGAGAGCTGAGTAGATTGTGAGAACAGAAATATTATATGGCTGATAAGAAATAGTTGGAGAGACATCAATGAAAACGATGTCTTTTTTTAACTGTATGTGATTGGAATGAAATGAGAACTGAAATGAGAAAAAGATCATGTTGCTTTTGTTCGCCCCGTAGAATATAATGATATATGAAAGTTGAGGTAAATAATATGGGTTATATGACAGCAAATCAAGCTGCAAAAAAATGGAATATTTCTCAACGCAGAGTACAAATATTATGCTCTGAAAACCGGATAAAAGGTACATTTAAGTTGGGAGAAGCTTGGGCAATTCCAGAGAATGCAGAGAAACCAGAGGATAATAGAAAGGTAAAAAAACAAAATGAAAACAAGTCTAAACGCCATTGATTTATTTTGTGGATGTGGAGGTTTATCTTATGGATTTGAAAAGGCAGGCTACAATATTTTGCTGGGAATAGATAATGATGCTAAAGCCTTAGAAACATTTGAATTAAATCACAAAGGGTCAAAATCGATTTGTGGAGATATAACAGAATTAACATATGAAAAGGATATAAAACCATTAATTGGAGATAAAACTATAGATGTCATTATAGGTGGACCTCCTTGTCAGGGAATGTCACTTTCAGGACCGAGAAAATTTGATGATCCTAGAAATAAGCTTTATTTGACATATATACGTTTAGTGGAAGAAATCAAGCCGAAAGCGTTTGTAATTGAAAATGTTCCGGGGCTTGTAAGCTTATTTGGTGGACAGATCAAAGATAGTATTATCAGGAAATTTACTGATTTGGGCTATGAAATTCAATATAAAGTATTATGTGCATCAGATTATGGGGTGCCGCAAAATAGAAAACGTGTAGTGTTTGTGGGAATGAAAAAGGGACACTACGAATATCCGAAAGCTATCACTAAAATTGTAAGTTGTAGCATGGCATTGTCAGATCTTCCCACATTAGAGAGTGAATTAGGTTGTGAGAATGCGCTATATCTCACAGATGCACAGAACGATTATCAAAAACTAATGAGAAAAAATTCAAGTGTGGTTAGAAATCATGTTGCTGCAAATCATTCTCAAAAAGTCAAAAAAATAATATCTTTGGTTCCAGATGGTGGAAACTATAAGGATTTACCAGAAGAATATAGAAATAGCAGAAATTTTCATGTTGCATGGACAAGATTTGCAAGTGATAAACCTGCACCTACTATTGATACAGGACATAGACATCATTTTCATTATAAATATAATCGAGTACCAACGGTTAGGGAGTGTGCAAGATTACAATCGTTTCCAGATGATTTTATTTTTTTAGGCAACAAAACACAACAGTTTAGACAAGTGGGAAATGCAGTTCCACCGCTTATGGCACAGTGTATTGCAGAGCAATTAACAAAAGCGTTAGGAGATGAAAATAATGGCTGAATATCAAATACCAAAAGAGTATTATTTTAGGTTGCATCATGTTAGACCTCGCTTTAAAGGAGATATAGAAAATGTTTTAATATATGTTGCAGAGGAAATTGCAAGGGTAGGTGAGAAAGCAACGGATGATTTTGTTGCTGATGTAAATGCTGCCCTGTTTCGATATCCGGGAAATGCACATAGGGAATTAAAAACAATAAATAATTGGAGAACAGAGATTTCAGCATTGTTTGGATTTATACAACATACGGAGATAACAGACAAACCGGGTAGACGAGCAATAGAATTAGCTAATAATCAAGATTTGGTTGAGTGTTTTAAAGTATTTCTATACAATTTTCAATATCCGGGTGCACATATAAAGCCTAGGGCGGTATTGGAGCAGATAGAGCAAGGCATAAAATTCAAACCTGCACAATATGTTTTGCAATTATTAAGATATGCTAATAGAGAAGGTGAAAATTCTATTGGGATAACTAAACCAGAGGCATGCCATTGTATATTTAACGATTTGCGTGTGACTAGAGATCACGAAGGTGTTGAGAGTACATGGAAGAGGATTTCAGATAATCGAAAGAATAAAATGACGTATGATCAAACTGGTGATGTGGTACGTTATGCAGGCGATATTTTGGATTACATGGAGATTGCAAATCTTTTGAAGACTTATGATAGTAGAACATACTATCTTAATACGTTGGAAGAAGAATCGATTATAAAATTTTGTGAATCCAATGAGTGGTTTGATGGATATGACAATATGATACAAAGTCGTCATGGAAGTTTGGAGACGGTGAAAGCCTGTAGTGACGGCTGGTTTGCATATGTCAATAGAGATATGAAGAATACGGATTTTTCAACAGATATTTTGGCATATATTGCAAATGATGCGGAAGAATTAAAGCAGCTTAAAGAAAATGCAAGAAATGCCAAAGATGCTGGATTAGCAGACTTTATTGAAAGGGATGATGTGATTGAAAAGCGTATTGCTACATATTATGATATGCTGACAACAAAAGACATAGGTGACATAGGTGAAAGTCTGGTTCATGGGCATGAGTGCATGAGAATTAAATTAGGTGGTCGTGAGGATTTGATTCATTTGATTAAGCGAATACCTACGCAATTTGCCGTTGGATATGATATTAGTTCGGTAGAGCTGGATGAGCGAAAGAGATATGTTGAAGTCAAAACGACTATTAGTTCAAAACCATTACATTTTAACAGAATTCATTTGACAAAAAATGAGTGGAATACAGCGAGCAGTACTCATGATAGATATTTTGTATATCGTTTGCTTCTTAGTAAATCGGAACGAAAATTGTTTTTGTTACAAGATCCGGTAGGACTTTATAAGCAAGATAAGATCGATATGATACCTGCGGATGGAGCGGATATAACATTTGATCCCAAGCAAGTGGGACAATTTGAGGAGTTGTTAACATGGAAAAATTAAAAGTAGCATCATTGTTTTGTGGATGTGGCGGAACGGATGTTGGATTGTTGGGTGATTTTGATTTCTTGGGTAAACATTATGAGTCTAATGGCATGGAGATAGTTTATGCCAATGATATTGATGATAATGCTTGTAATATTTTTAAAGAGAATTTTGGAATTACGCCTGATAACCGCGATATCAGAGAGGTAAAGTCGGAAGAGATCCCAGAGTTTGATATTTTGACAGGTGGTTTCCCATGTCAGTCTTTTTCTATTATTGCACAGAATCCCAAACGTCTCGGCGTAAAGGATGAAAGAGGAAAGCTGTTTTTCGAGATGTGCAGGATATTAAGGGAAAGACAACCTAAATGTTTTATTGCAGAGAATGTAAAGGGGATTCTTACAGCAAATAAAAAAAGTGCATTTCCATTAATCATGAAAGAATTTGAAGAAAGTGGGTATGATGTTCAGTATCGCATTTTGAATTCAGCCAATTATGGAGTGCCACAAAAGAGGGAACGTGTGATTATTGTTGGATTTAGAAAAGATTTAAATGTAAATTTTTCATTTCCAGATGTGGAGATAGAAGATGAAAATAATTTTGCACCATTAAAAAAGGTCATTGAGAAAAAAGTGGATGAAAAATATTTTTTTAGCGAACGTGCTGTAGCTGGAATGATGAAAAAAAGAGAGAGTATGAACAAGGGAAGGGCACAGGATATTAATAAGCCTTGTAATACGGTGGGGGCGCATTTGGCAAAGGTGTCTTTAAATAGTACAGATCCAGTGCTTATGGAAGATAAGAGATACCGCAGATTTACACCTAGAGAAGTGGCGAGAATACAGTCTTTTCCAGATGATTTTGAACTTGTTGGAAGTGAGGCTGCCCAGTATAGAGCCTTGGGAAATGCCATTCCGCCGGTGATGTTTTGGTATGTGGCAAAGGCGGTAAGTGGAAAATTGCAGGAAAATATAAATGGATAATTTAACTAGAGAACAACGAAGAAGAAATATGCAATGCATAAAGTCTTGTGATACTAGTATTGAAATAAAACTACGTAGAGCGTTATGGCAAAAAGGTCTTAGTTATCGTAAAAATTATAAAAAATTACCAGGGAAACCGGATATAGCATTAACAAAATATAAAATTGCTATATTTTGCGATAGCGAATTCTTCCATGGAAAAGATTGGGAAGTCCTTAAACCAAGGCTGGAATAAGGAAATAATAGTCAATATTGGGTACAAAAAATTGAGAAAAATATAGAGAGAGACGATGAGATAAATAAACAACTTTTATTTATGGGATGGACTGTGATTAGATTTTTGGGAAAATAGATTTCTAGAAATGTTGACGAATGTGTAAAAGTAGTTGGAGAAACAATATGGGATATGAATATTCATGACAATGATGAGTTATAAGAAAATGCATGGCGCAAAATATTTGGCTAATGTAAAATTAGAAACTGCAGAAGTGGGCAGTTATTAAAAATTAAAAAGGTATGGAGGATGCACCGGGTGCAAAAATAAATAATGAAGATAAAATTATTTTCTTTTTTTTCGGGTTGTGGTTTATTGGATTTGGGAATGGAGGAAGCAGGATTTGATATAGCTATGGTTTCAGAAAAATACCAACCGTTTTTAGATGCTTATAAATATTCAAGAGAAAAAATGCAGATGCCTAAACCCGAATATGGATATTTTAATGATGACATATGCGATTATCTGAAGGAAAATTCAATCCTTGATGATATAGTCAGGAAAGAGAAAAAAAATAGTATTATAGGATTTATAGGAGGACCGCCTTGCCCTGATTTTTCTACTGCTGGAAAAAACAAAGGAGCAAAGGGGGATAATGGAAAGTTATCAAAAACATATTTTGATCTTATAGCAAAAGAAGAGCCTGATTTTTTTGTCTTTGAAAATGTTAAAGGTTTGTGGAAGACCAAAAAACATAAGGAATTTTATGACAAAATGTATAGAAAGATGAAGAGAAAAGGATATTATATTATAGATAAGTTGCTAAATTCTCTTGAATACGGTGTGCCGCAGGAAAGAGAGAGAGTAATAATGATCGGGATAAAATGTACTAATCAACATCAGCGAGAAATTATAAAAAAATTAGTACAGGAGTTTAATTGGGGAATTCATAATTGTAATACTCTTGAAATGATAAAGAACATAGACTGGCCTACGACAGAAAGATTTGTTGAAGATAGTATTACAAAACCTCCAGTTGGAATTATTAAAGAGTTAACAATTCAGTACTGGTTTGAAAAAAATAGAGTGGAGATCCATGCAAACGCAAATAATTATTTTACCCCAAAAGCTGGACTAAATAGAATGCAGACAATAGATGAGGGGGATGTTTCAAAAAAATCCTATAAAAGATTGCATAGATGGAGGTATTCGCCAACTGCGGCATATGGAAATAATGAAGTTCATTTACATCCATATAAGGCAAGAAGGCTCAGTGTGGCGGAAGTTTTGGCGGTACAATCGGCACCTATGGAGTTTGAATTGCCAAAGACAATGTCATTAACCGATATGTTTAAGACAGTTGGAAATGGTGTTCCAGTATTGATGGCGGAGAAAGTTGGAAAGGAATTACGTAAATTAATATGTGAATATAGTCGACTATGTGAGGAAAGCGCTAATGATATACGATGAAAGTATTATAAAAGAAGATATTAAGAAATTAGAGGCTAGAGAGTTTTATATAAAGTACATAATAAAAACTAACAATTGGTATTTTGCGGAATATCAACATACAGAAGGAAATGAACTTATTGATAAAATGGATCGATTTAAAGAAATTGTATCAGACTGCTTTGAAGTTAGCTTTCACAGTGCGCAAATTGTAGGAAGTGCAAAATTAGGAATGAGTTTATCACCTCAAAAACCATTTAGACATTTCGTTGAAAATGCTAGTGATAGTAATCAAAAAGAATCGGATATTGATATTGCTATTATATCTAATAGTTTGTTTGGGGAAATTTGGGATAAAATAAGAGAAAGAACGTAAAAAAAAATGTAATTCCTAAATATACATCGAT
>NZ_QSEU01000010.1:0-120403 GCF_003466705.1 Eubacterium sp. AM46-8 | reverse complement strand
TTAGAACTTTCATATAAAGCCTTTTCTATTTCATCGCTTGATTTCATTATTGTTAAACAAGAATACAAGCAAGAAAGAACTATAGTTAATATGATAAAAATTATTAAAAGTTCTATTTCTCTTTCTTGTAATATATGCTATAGCATTTTTTATCACTTTCCTAACTACTCCTTTCTATTTTCTTACTCCATAACTAATTGCATCTACTGGACAAGCATTTTTTCATAAATTATTCCTCCTTTATTTTTTTCACAATAGCATTTTATAGCTACTTTTAATATCATTCTACACACCTTTTATGAAACGTTGATGAAATATAATTTTTTATTTTTCCTACACTTTGAATTATACAGGAAGCCAGTCTGTAATTTGGTGGTATCTTTGCCAATCTTGACAGTAATACCCATAATTCTGTTAGCCACGGTCGATACCTCCTTCTGTAAAAATGGGCATAAAAAACAGATTTCTCCAGGCATGAAAAAAGCACCAACCATTTCTGATTGATGCTTTCAAATTATTTTGTTTTTGTAAATCTTTTTAATTGCGTATCCACATCTCTTCCACCGTACATAACACGAATAATCGTAACCACTTGTGTATCATCATCCGGAATATATAGAACAAGATAAAATACATGCTTCAAGCCTATCAAGCTGACCACTTGCATTTTCTGGTGACTTCAGTTCAAAAGCAATGTATTCGAAGATTCCACGAAGGTCTATCTCGGCCTGATATGAAATCACGATATCATAAATCATAAATTGTAATCCTTGCGGATATCAGTAAAAACAGATCTTGCTGATCTAGTATGACCAGACTGCATTGAATATCTGTATATATATAATAACGGGTTATGCACTTAAAATGATTAAAAGATTCCTCATTTTTTCTTTTTTGCCCATCATAGCCACTGCGATACCCGCCTTCAAAATGTGCTAAAGCCTTATCCCTTTTGCATAGATTTATCCACTTTGTCAAGGTGGCTATGTAAACAGTACCAGAGAACGCAAAAAAGCCGCCTACTCTTAAAATCAATAAGAATAAGCCGCTTTGTAATCTGCCTTAGACATATTCAATTTTATATTGGAAAGCAGGTGAAAGGACAAATCTGCAAAAAGGGACAAAAATAAGCGTACCACTATTTCTAATGATACGCCTATCCTCTTCTTCGAATATATGCTTTATATGTTCACTTATATTTGATTTACTGCATTGATATAATTCAGTAAGCTGCTGTTGTGTCAGCCATACTGTATCATCTTCTATTTTAACTTCTATATTTGTCTGCCCATTATCTGTCTGGTATATGAGAATTTCCCCATATTCACCTGTTCCAATTTTGTCCGCCATATCACCGCTCCAATCCATTACTTCTTAGTTATAAAATGTGAACGCATGCGTTCACTATTGTCCCAACAAGATTTTATTATTAGCCCAACCGCTGTTCAACCAAAACTTTTTCCATTATACAGTGCAAAATAAAAAAGACTCCACTCACTACGAATCTCCTATAAAATTCAAAAGCTTTTGTATACTCAGCATATCAGATTCATATAGATTGCTCAATTGAACAGTGTTTAAGTTCATTACATATTACTTGCTATCCCTGATACCTTATTCTTTCAACCAGCGTTTCCTTTTTCAGATTACTGCTTAAAACGCAGGAAAGTACAATCTGCAACAGACCGACCAAAAAAATCATAATAAAAATTGGTACGATTGGAACATGATAGATATTCATTCCAAATATTCCATTATGTTTTGCATAGGAAAAAAGTGCATAGCCGAGCGGCAGACCAATGATCAAAGCTACGCATATGGTACCAACCGTAAAAATCAGTCCCTGTAACTGCAAGCATAAATTTAATTGTTTATTTGTCATACCCACAGCCTGTAATATACCATATTCCTGCTTTTTTGTCGTAATATTCATGATCATGGTATTCGCCATATTCATAAACCCGATGAGTCCTACAATAGCCATAAACAGATAACAGCCAAGCTTCATCATGCTGCTTGCAAATTCTGCAGATTGTAACTGTGCATGATAGGTATCCATTTTTATATACGAAGTATTAGAAATCAAAGTATTCAGACTCTGTTCCACAGATACAACATCTTTTTTATCACAGTCCACCCACAGATAGCCATAGGCTGTTCCTCTCGGATTCATGGAACGATATACACCTTCCGGAATGACAAGATAAGTGTCCGCACTTACAAAAGATCCTGCAATCTTTCCCTGATAAGTATAGGTTCCACTTCCATTCTCAAAGTCAAATGCAATAGATTCACCCGGAGCATATCCATCTTGTTCCATCCACGTTGACCAGCCAAAGAAAATATCACCATTCTTTACCGCCTGATCATAGTCCATAGAGCCAATATCCCCTTCTTGGCGCATAAAATCAAAATCCTTTTTACTCACAATAGTAGCCGGAAATCTTGTTCCGTTCAGATTTACAGAGACAATCTCTCTCGTCATGACATCTGTTACTCCCGGAATGCTTTTGATTTCTTCAATCAGCGAATCATTCAATGGATTGTCCGTCAGAATCGTATCCAGATTATTCTCTGGATATCTTTCATCATACTCAGCAGAATAGTCAAGCTGCAGTTCGAATTGTCCATGATTAACGGAAAGACGCGCTTCATGCTCCGTGTCAATATTTCCCACATAATTAGAGATAATCACAAACAATGTGCAGGAAAGCCCCATTGTGAGGATGGTACCAATGGTTCTTTTTTGATTACCCGTCACATTTGCCATTGCCATAGAAAACACGGTGACATTTTTTCTGCCAATTCGCTTTCCCTTTTTTTGTGTTTCTGCATTTTCTAAATACCGTGTTGCTTCGATAGGTGAAATCCGTGAAACAATTTTCATTGGTTTACGCAGTGCCAAAGCAACGGTAAGAAATGATACGAAAATACATAAAAGCATAACAGGCAGGGAAAACAGAGGCACCTGCTGATTTTGAACTCTCATAGAGCCAGTTTGGGTTGATACAAGGTTCCCCTGTTCTACCAGCCAGTTAAAACCGCATTTTGCAATCAGAAAGCCAAAAAGCAATCCAACTGGTATTGAAAAAAATGTCAAAAAAATGCCCTCTCTGAAGATCAGTTGTTTCATCTGCTTTTTTGTCGCTCCCAGAGCCTTGATTTTTCCATACTCCTGTATCTTGTTGGCAATACCGACCTGAAAAATATTATAAATGACCACAACAGAGAAAAGTACAATTGCAAGAATCAAAACCCCGCATACCGCAATCGTTTCATAACTCGGCTGCAAGACCCATTGCAAATAGAGATCATTGACTATAACGTTTTTTTCTTCGATCCCACAAGCTGCTGCAATCTGCTTTATAACCGAATCAATATTATTCATAGATACATTTGCAGAATCATTTAAAGTAAAATAAATATTATACTGTCTGTCATTCTCTGCGACGTGCTCATCATAAAACTCCTGTGACCCGAAAGCAACATAAGATGCCTCGATGGTATACTCATCCCGATCATATAGGATTCCGCTGACAACAAATTCTTCCGGCTTATATTCTGACTGCATCCCTGCGCGGTAATCAAGTGTAACCGTATCTCCGACCTTTACATCATCATATCCCATTTCACTAAAAAATGCTCTTCCTGCGGCAATTTCCTGCGTTCCCCCCGGATACTTTCCTTCCTTTAACTCATATTCCTTATTATAGGGAAGCATTTTTCTTGCAGTCTCATCCATGCAGACAAACCCGCCTTTTTCATTGCCTTTAATTATGCCTTCTGTACACATAATTCCTATTGCATCTGTTTCTGCACGGCGGCTTACTTCCTTTAACTGCGAGACATCTGCTGCGACAAACAGACCATAATTGCTTCCATATGAGCTTGCCGCCTGACTTTTCTGTAAACGGATCATTCCATTTCCCACAGTACTGATAATCATAAGCAGCATCGTAGTCAGACATATGGACATCATAATCAGAATACTTCTTGTCTTGTTCTTTTTATCATTGCTATATGCAATCCTGCTTATTGTCTTCATCTGAAATCCACCACCTGTCCATCCTCAATTACCAGAATACGGTCAGCGACCTGTGCAATTTCGTCATCATGGGTAATCATTACAATTGTCTGTCCATATTTTTTTGCTGTCATCTTAAGCAGGGCGATTACCTCATCACTGGTCTTAGAATCAAGATTTCCTGTCGGCTCATCTGCAAATATAATTTCCGGACGATTCACAAGTGCTCTTGCAATTGCTACTCTCTGCTGCTGTCCTCCGGATAACTGATTTGGCAGATTATAAATCCGGTTTTCAATCCCCAGAGTTGCAATGATATCATTTACATACACTTCATCCACTTTTCTTCCATCCAGCCCCAGTGGCAGTACAATATTTTCCCAGACATTAACAGATGAAACCAGATTAAATGCCTGGAAAACAAATCCGATTTTTCTTCTGCGGAAAACAGCAAGGGCATCTTCCTTCATTCTGTATAAATCTTTCCCGGCTAAAGTAACACTGCCTTTTGTAGGGGTGTCAAGCCCTCCAAGCATATGAAGTAATGTACTTTTACCGGAACCTGACTTTCCGACAATTGCGACAAATTCTCCCTGCTCAATCTGAATGTCCACCTGATTGACCGCTTTGACCTGATTCTCACCCGCGCCATAAAATTTACAAAGCTGCTTGGTTTCTAATATCACACTCATATGTTGCCTCCTTTTTAATTCTGTAAAGTGTACCTTTTCAACCTGCATCCAAATTGTATCAGGATAATCTTTCATTTCACTTTCAAAAAACGAGCAGAAATCTTACAGAATTGTAAGATTTCTGCCCACTTAAAATTTAACAAACATATGGTAATTGAATCACAAACGTGCTTCCTTTTTTCTTTTTGCCGGAGGTTACCATGATTGTACCTCCGTGTTTTTCGATAATTTCTCTCGATAGAAAAAGTCCGATTCCTGTACCACTCTTTTCCATGACCTCCCTGGAACTTCCTCTGTAAAATCGTTGAAAAATTTTGTGATACTCATTCTGCGGAATACCAATTCCCTGATCCTCAATTTCCATTCTTACAAAATCGTTTCTTTCTTGTAACCGGATAAATATTTTTGAACCATCCGGGCTGTACTTGATTGCATTATCTAAAACGTTGATCACAGCTTCACCAAGCCATCTTTTATCCTGCATAACCATGCATGTTTCCAGCTCTTTTGCATAGTCAAAAACGAATTCAATTTCTTTTTCATCCGCTTTTGGATAAGTACAGTTCACAGCAGATATGACAGTATCCATAAGCGGAAGTTTTTTCTTATTAATCTGAATCAGTCCAGTTTCCATCTTGGATATTTCAAGAAGCGACTGCAATAATGTCTCCAGTCCATCCAGAGCACTCCGACAACGGATACGAAACTCCTCCTGTTCTGTGGCACTTAAGTCATTCTGCATCAGCACACTAAAACATGTATCCAAAGCTGCAACCGGTGTCTTTAACTGGTGAGAGATATCAGAAACCATTTCTTTCGTGCTCTCTTTTTCTTCCCGTGCTTCTTCCTTTAGCAACTGAATATGATGTCCGATTGCTTCAAGCTGGTCATTCAATTTTTCCAGTTCTGCTGGATTTTCCGTTTTCAGTAAAGCATCAAATTTATTTTCACGGAATCTGATCAGAATTTCTTCCAACTGGTCTAAAATTTTCTGATGACACGCATCTTCTTTTTTCTTCCAATAAAGTAAAAAAGTCAAAAGAAGCACGCATATCACAGTGCTTACAGCACCGGTCACAATAACCTGGTGCCGGAATTGTGAATAAAATGCATTCCCTTTATTCCCCCAGTATCCATATTGCTCCAATAATCGCCTTCCCTGTTCGTTGGTTTCAATATCCTTATCCTTAAGCAATTCCGAAACAGCATCCAGCCCGGAAAATTCTTCCTTTGCAGCAATCTCTGTCATAAGATTCATTTTATATTTATAATCTTCATAAAACACATACGTGGTAAAGCAATTTAATATTGCAAACAATACTATGACAGGCAAAACCAAGGAGAGCGCTACTGTGATCTTCTTGCGATATCTCTTTGTCACTGCCTTACCTCCTGATTCCATATATACCCAAGACCTCTGATATTCTTTATATAGACCGGTGCAGCCGGATTGTCTTCGATTTTCTCACGGAGTCTTCTGATATTGACAGCGATTGTATTTTCATCCACAAAATCCCCTTCCAGATCAAACACATTTTCCAATATTTGTGTTTTTGAAAGAATCTGTTTCGGATTCTGAAGAAAAAAAGTCAGCATTTTCAACTCTGTTTTTGTCAGACTGATTTCTCGACTCTTTATCAGGACTTTCATTTCTCCTGCGATAAATACGATATCTCCCGAAATCATCTTTCCGGCTTCCGTTTTCTCCTGTCTGCGGCGGAAATGTGCTTCTATTTTCAAAAGAAGTACCGAAAGACTAAACGGCTTTGTAATATAATCATCTGCCCCTGCTTCATATCCCATGACCTGATCCATCTCCTGATCTAGTGCTGTAAGGCAGATAATGTATGTATTATAATTGCATCTCATCCACCTTACAAATTCCAGTCCATTCCCATCCGGAAGATTCACATCACAAATGGTAACATCCACATTATTATCACTTGCAATTCTTTTCGCTTTTTTCACTGATTCTGCTGAAAAAACCTCATATCCGGATTTTTTCAGTGAGAATGTAATTCCACGATTTAAATTTTCATCATCTTCGACCACGAGTATACCTGGCATAGCATATGCACCTCTCTTTATTAACTATTCATCTTAAAATGCTTCCCATTGTCTCAACCCTACCTGTTCGCAGTACAAGGGATAGGTCAACGACTATTTTCCAGTCCATCTGGAACCACAATTCCCATACACTCGACCTTAATTTATTCGTTTCTTCCATGACAATGTTTGAACTTTTTTCCACTGCCACACGGACAGGGTTCATTTCGCCCAATCTTCTTAGATTTAGTGATAGGAACATTTGGTTTAATTGGTGTTATCCCCTTTTCCATCAAAGTCAATTGTCTTAATCTGTAAATATATTCTGAGATAACTAAAACTCCCTGATACATTCTCAGTGCTTCATTTTCAAACTGTAACAAATACTCCTGTTTCTGTTTTGAACGGTCTTTAGGATTAGGTATATATGTAATACACTGTGTGACGGTATCGTATTCCACATCATTATGACCTATAGCGTTTCTCAATTTTGCATTTAAGATTATATCTGCAAGAGCAACATGTGGCTCATTTGAAAAAATGTAGTGAAATCTAGTCGCTTTTGTTGTAGCAACAAACTCATCAATAGAAGAAATATTCTTCTCTACTGGTGCCATTTTTTCAAAATCATTTCTGATTTTTATATTATCCAACGCAATAGGAATAATAAGCAAATTGCCTAATCCTTCGTATACATCTAAATAAAACTGTTTAACTGTATCAAAGGTACTTGTTGTAGAGCCTTCAACACTTAAATCAAATTTATCTGTATAAAACTGTAACGCAAATGCCGGAATCAATGCCTGATAGACCGACATAAATTCATCCATCAGCTTATATATTAAATTTTGAAGTTCTTCCAAACGATATCCGCTGTGGTTTTCAAGATAATTCAGAAGTTTTCTCAATTGTGCTCTATCCAATTTAAGTATGTTAGAGCTAAAATCCATATTATTTAAAAGTTCTTTTTTCAGTGGGGTATAAAATGCATGTACATCAATCATATGAATTGCTCTTAATAGTTCATACTCATCCCTGCACTGAAAATATTCTCCGCTGAATATTTTTTGAATTTCTTGCTTTAAATAAGGACTATTTACCTTAGATAAATCCTGAATTCTTTTATAGCTTGTCCAGCATTTTGCAGCGTCAGATAACTGCCTTACAGACGTGGAAAACTCTTCATACCCTTCATCCATTATCTCCGTAGCTCGAATAAATGGAGTAAGCACGTATCCCTCATCTTCAGCCACCGGCCTCTGCTTAAAGACAGGGAACTCTCCAGAGCATTCCACAATGTATTTTTCTTTGTCTTCTTCATTGCAAATATCAGCATTATCAAAATGGTATTCTAAACCGAGAGTATCCTGTCCAATCTTTACTCGACCAAACAAGGACGTCCTACATTCACCACAAGTCACTACAATCGGGTGAGACTCTTGCCACCCTACTTGAAGTCGCACTCTAGTAATACATCCACACACTTGGCATTTAATATAACAATTATGTACCACTTAATGCTCCCCCTCTCTACAGGTATTTTTTAACATCATCAAAATGTGATTCAGCAATTCTATCCATCTGTCCTGCAACCTGCTCAAACGGAAGATTCAAGTCTAGCGTTCTAACACTTATCTGATTGCCATGCATTTGATATACATTATCCGGTTGAATCACAGCATCTGTCTTCGCATACAAGAGCATTCCTGAAACTGTATTTTCAGTATCACCAAACTGATATTCACGGTTTTTTACATAGGTGAATATCTGATATAGGTTATTTGAGTGAAGAGTATGTTTATCAAACTGAACCTGCGTTGTACTCGCATAATATTTAGCATCTATAATCAGTACCGTACTTCCTCTTTGAAGATGAATGTCGCTCTGCATTATTGGAAGCATATCTCCAATTCCATCGTCTAAGGACCACGGTATCTGTGACGCACTGACGGATAGCTCTGGATAGTGTTTTTTATAATATTCAAGAATAAACTTCTCATACAGACGGCACATTCTCTGTTCATCAAGGAAATCCATCAGCTTTGTCGTTCCATCCGTATTGGTCTGGAGCAGCCCTTTCACTACCAAATAACATATCGAAATTAGCATCTGGTATGACTGATTGTTTCTGTTATACTGCAGATTCCAGTTCACAGAGTACAAGTCAATCGATGTTACATCCGCAAAGAATACCATTAGCTTACGGAGTTCCTTTTTTCTACTTTTTGCAATATCTGCTTTAAGAAGAAGCTCCACAGTTGATTTGATTATTCGATTCATCGTACTATTTACAGAAAAATCGTCATAGGTACAAATCAACTTTTTTCTAATCATACTCTGCGTCTTTATGGATTCGGCAATATCAATTTTGCCTCGGAGTGATGATAATTCCTCCGTCTGGGATATATACTCTTTTCCCAGTCCTCGCTTCAGCTGGACAGCGATACCTTTGGCTAATATTGCTGCCATCAGTTCTGCAGTATTATTAAATTCTTCAGTAGCTATTCTTTTGTAACCCTGTTCATTCAGAACTTTGAAGGCATACGACAGCATATAATAGACATTTTGAACCGGTATCACTTAATCGCACTCCTTAAATTACTGCTCCAATCTTTCACCTTTGTTGGCTCATCAAACCAGTATTCTTTCAAAAGCGGAATCAGCTCATACTCAACAATTCCAGACAATACTTGGTCATCAATCGTGTCTGGTGACAGATTGCAGAAATAGCTATGTCCTATACAGAAGCCATCGCCTAATGATTCATCATTAGATATCTCATTATTCAGGCTCTCCACACAGGCAATCAGTTTATCAAATTTCTCATTTTCTAAGCTCATTCTATATTCTATGAATCCGTCCGTTGTAAAGCCCGGCTTGATTTCAAAAAAAGCAAATCTTCTTCTGAGCGCATAATCCAACATAGCCAAGCTACGGTCAGCTGTATTCATCATGCCAATGATATAAATATTCTTAGGTACAGAGAACTTCTCATCAGAATATAGAAGCTGTAACGAAACGCCTCTTTTGTCATTTTCAATAAGCATAAACAGCTCACCGAATATTTTACTTAAGTTACCTCTGTTGATTTCATCGATGATAAAAAAGTAATCATTATCTCCATCGATTTCAGCCTTCTTACAGAAGTTATAAAAAGCGCCTCGTTTCAGTTCAAATCCATCCGTCGAAGGTCTAAATCCCATGATGAAGTCTTCATACGAATAGCTCTGATGGAACTGAACCATCATAACTCTTTCTACATCTTTTACTCCCATCATAGAAAATGCGAGTCTCTTGGCGGCAAAAGTCTTACCAACACCGGGAGCACCCTGAAGGATAATGTTTTTCTTTATACGAAGAATACCAGCCAGCTTATCGTACTCTTCCTCTGGCATGAAGACCTCTGACAAGAAATCATTTTTTGTATATACCGGGTAAGACTTCTCAACTTCCTCAACATCTTCTTCAGACTCATCCTCAAATAAAGCATTGAGTTTTTCGACATAATCTGTATAGGAAGTAATATCAGTGAGGGTTTTCATGACTGCCTGTCCCGGATGAGGCCATTCTCCTTTATGGGTCCAATTTACCTGACGAGTATTCTTGTATTCGTCGGAGCGCTCTCCATCAAATTCATAATCAGATGTAACAACACCTCGGCCCACCAGTTGATGCATACCTTTCTTTACAAAGATGATATCTCCAACCTTCATCTCATTCGCAAACTGCCATGTAGCATGTGCAGCGTTTTTATAGGAAAGTTTTTCATCGAAGGTTTCCTTCATTTTTACCTTCATTGCATCCTTTGAATCAAACTCTCGGAGGTCACCAATCTCGCCCCAGCCAATTGCCATAATACCTGCATTATAGAATTCGTCCCACATACATGAGCCTTCACCGGGAGCATAAATCCAATAGTGGACCGTATCAACATCATCCGCAAGCGTGTCACTTACCTTTGTTGCCGCTTTCTTTTCTGCAGCTTTCTCCTGATTGACCTGTTCCGAATATTTCCAAGCATCAAAGGACAACTCTTTAAAGTCTTTCAATTCACTCTCTGAGCTCTGTAAATAGCTGCGCAAGGACTCTACTATTTGAAAATACTTAGATGAAGGAATCTTAGCTTCAATCTCTGGTAGCCCACTAACTATATCAGCTGGAACCTTTCCGGATTCATAAATATACCATTCATTTCGACTATCCAAGTTCAGAAATGAATTCGGTGAAATCCAGTACAACGCCATTGTAATCTTGCTATTTCCGTTACCTTTTTTATTGATGGCCAAATCAAAATAGTGTGCAACTTTCTCTCTACGGTCAGCAGTAGGCTCCTGCGCATAAGCCAAAGCGGAGGCAAACAGCTCCCACAGCTCATCAATGTCACTTTTTCCACGTTCACCAATAAAATAATAGAACGTAGCATTCTGAGGATTGAGCACTGGCAGGCTATCAAACGATGTAGGCACTGCTGTTTTAACGTCAAATAGTTCAGCAATTGCTGTTAAAATCTTGATGCGATTGTCATCCTTCAGTTTCTTGTTGAAGAGGCCAAACACAGTAAAAGGGTCAATGTCAATGAGATTATTATCCTTTTCCAAAGTAGGCATATTCATACCCGTCATAGTATAAATCGCCTTCACCTTTTCTACGAGTTCATCTCTTCTGTCTTTATAATCTAAAAGTTTTGAAGCGAATTCCTTATAAAAATCCACCCAATCAAATTGATTTTGTTCGTTCATTTACTTCTCCTCCAGATATAAATCGGGTGTATTATACCAAGCTAATTCTGCGTCTGCTTTTACGCCCTTAGTCTAATTTTTAATTCTAAAAATCTCAAAAGGCCCTTATTTCAAGCCTTTTTCACACTTTTACTTGTGTACCTTAGTCAACAGAACTACGCACTCCACATGCCCCGTATTAGGAAACATATCAACACAACAGCACTTCTCTACCTTATATCCTCTCTCCTGCAGAGTAACAAGGTCTCTTGCAAGCGAAGTAGGCTTGCAGGAAATGTACACCATTCTGTCAACACCGTAATCAATAATCTTTTCAAGTGCCTTAGGGTGAATTCCGTCACGAGGTGGGTCAAGTACGATGAAATCAGGCTTAATCTCAATATTATCAAGCGCCTTTAAAACATCATCTGCAATGAACTCACAATTAGTAAGACCGTTCTGGGCTGCATTCTTCTTAGCAGCCTCAACAGCTTCCGCAACAATCTCAACACCGATAACCTTGCTGGCAACCGGAGATAACATCTGTGCAATCGTACCAGTACCTGTATACAGGTCATATATAACCGGCTTGCTGCCAGCCACATCTCCAAATCCCCCGGAAAGCACATACTCCCGTGCCTTAGAGTAAAGCACTTCCGCTCCAAGAGAATTAGTCTGGAAGAATGAGAACGGAGTTATCTTGAAACGCAACCCAAGAAGTTCCTCTTCAATATAATCCTGACCATACAGAAGCTCAGTTTTCTCGTTAATTACTGCATCTGCAAGGCTGTCGTTAAATGTATGGAGAACACCTGTAAGAGTGCCCTTATATTCAATTGATGTCAGGCGGTTTACAAGCTCTGTGAAATCATGCTCAATCTGAGTCGTTGTTACGATATCAACAAGAATCTGTCCTGTCTTTACTGACTTTCTTACAAGAAGATGACGCAGATACCCCTCGTGGCTTAACTTGTGCTGGAAAGGAAGCTCCTTCTCTATTGCATAATCCTGAACGCATGTGAGAATCTTTCTGTAATCCTCATCAATAATCTTACATTCTGTAACTGGAACAATATCATACATGCTGTTTCGTTTGTGAAGTCCGAGTGCAAGCGGTCCGTCCTTGTACTCATCACCAAATGAAAATTCCATCTTGTTACGGTATTCTTCTGTGACCGGACTTCCGATTATCCCCTCAAATGGAAGCTCACCCGAAACAACTTCGCTAAGAAGCTTTTCCACCTGTGCACTCTTAATCTTTAACTGTTCCTCATAAGCTACTGTCTGGTAAGTGCAGCCACCGCATTTGCCAAAATGTGGACATGCCGGGTTGGTTTCAAGTGGACTCTTCTCAACAACTTCCATAAGTCTGCCTTCGCAGTGTCCTTTTCTTTTCTTATTCACGCAGAATCTGACAGTCTGTCCAGGAATTGCATTCTTTACGATTGCCTTTTCCTTCTGTCCGTCCTCATCTGTCACCCACACTGTCGCCTTGTTAGGGAAATCAACCTTTTCAACTTTACCTTCGTATATGCTTCCTTTTTTCAATCTATACTCCATTCCGCACATGAATTGTGCCTGTTATTAACATATTAATAGTTTCTGGCAGCACTTATTCACATAACGGCATACCTTATATAATTTTATCAGAAAAATGTGCTAAAGTATAGTAGTCACATTTACTCCACCACGCTGACATTCTTTGCCTGCACTGCAGAATGTATTCTTTCAAGTACCTTGTCACACAGCCATGTATAAGCAGCCCCGGCAGCATTCAGTCCTATACGTAATGCAACTGCATAAGGCATTCCAAAAAGTCCCGCCGCAATTGATAATGCGCCAAATGTATTAAAAGCTGTCTGCCATGCATAACCAGCGGAATATCCGACTCCGATACCACCTATCATGCCTATATACGGATACATTGATTCTGGCAGTACTATATACATCACTGCAAAAATCGCACATCCAACAACATTAAACAATGCCCTGTTTCCAATTCTCTTATCAACATCTTTAGAAAACGGCAGACACACTGACATGCACGCAATTCCAATCCACATTGCCCTAGGCAGTCCCATCAGTGAAACAATCAGCATAGCGCTTGATACGATAAATGTAAGCTTAATGTACCATCTTGTCCTTGCTGAATTAATATTAAATTCCTTAAACAAATCCCAGAATGTTCTTCTATATGGTCTGTTCCTCTGATTCTTATAGAAAATAATCATGCATACTAACATCCCGGCAAGCAGTCCCACAACTCTCATCATATATTCATGGCCTGTGACATCATATCCCTGTAGCAAAAGATACCCAAGAACGAATGTTGAATGATTATACATAATTACATTGTGACATCCCATTATCATAAGAAGCATAATACACACAACATTTATTACAAATGCAGCAACTGGCGGTACCATATTGGAAACCCTCGGTCCTGCTATCAATATCGCATATATTCCCATTATCGAAATCAATCCATGTGATGTCTTAATTCCAAAATCCGCCTGTCTTAATACCAGCACCGCAAGAAGCACTGTAACTCCGACAACACTATTATTATTCCCCAGCAGCTTACTGAATACTGTAACTACTGCGACGCAGAATATCATAACCAGATACACCTTAAAATTATATATAAGAATATGTCTTCTTTTCTCTTTAGAATCCTGTGTGTTCTTGATAAGCTGTTTTGAACCAGCCGAGCTTAACTGTAACTCCTGATAAAATGTCATAAATTCCTGCTTTCCTTTCCTCCCCTTAAATTTTGCTTAATGACAGGGTTGAGTAATATAACACTGATTACACCCCTATGTCAATTAAGAAATAATTAAATATTATGCAATAAAAAAAGCCACAACCACTGACATATCCTAATGGACATATCAAGCCGGCTGTGGCTTTCAATCATATCGCACTTATTACATTACTTCTCGATGTCTTCATCCTCGAAATCATCGTCAAAATCTTCGTCTTCGAAATCTTCATCATCGAAATCATCTAAATAATCTGGTGTAAAATATCTGTATACAGCATAAGCGATACCAGCAACTGCTGCAACTGCACCAACGATAGCAAGAACAGCTATGATAATTGTGCTGCACTTCTTGCAGCATTTCTTATCTTCATCTTCCTTCTTGCTAATAAGTTCTCCTAATTTAGTAGCTGCGATAAGCTCATCTAATTTTTCTTTACTCATAACAATATCTCCTTTCATACCACGGATTTAATAAATGTATTATAGCATAGCGTTAAACATTTGTCATTATAGTTTTTTAAGTCTGGCAAATCCTGCCAGCATTTTCTTCTGTCCGTACTCTGCAAATTCAACTGTTACCATATAGTCTCTTGCTGAATCCTCTATAGCAAGTACCTTTCCTTCGCCGAATTTCACATGGCTCACCATATCACCGACACTGTAGCCAAGTCCGCCTGAAGATTTTGCACTTATATCTGCACCTCTTGCAGCACCTATTACATTTCTTGAAGATAAGCCGCTTCGTGTAGGCACTCCTGCATAAGCACTTCTTACAGAATCTGCCGGTGTCTTTCTCTTTTCTGGTTTCTTAAGGTCAAATAATTCCATAGGGTCTTTTCCAAATCCCGGATTAGAACCACCATTTATCTTAACCTTTCTTGAACTATATGTTCCTGCTGCCCTTCCGCCTGGTGTGCCGCTTCCGTAGCTGCTAAGAATTGATCTGGCTGTTGCACGCATGTTAATGCCTTTTGTATCCGGCTCATCTGATGTACCGCCATATGCAATCCTGCCTTTAGCATACCCACTGGAATTGTTTTCTATGTGCATATATTCCTTAGGAATTTCATTAATGAATCTTGAAACCTTATTCATCTGTGTTTCACCACGCACCATACGCGACTTGGCACTTGTAAGATTAAGTATTTTCTCTGCTCTTGTTATTCCTACATAACACAGTCTTCTCTCTTCCTCAATCTCAGTTGAATCATCTGACACAATTGTCATATAGCTTGGGAAAAGTCCGTCCTCCATTCCTGTCATATACACAATTGGGAATTCCAGACCCTTTGCGCTATGAAGTGTCATAAGCATTACATGAGGCTCTGACTCATCAAGATTATCAATATCTGCTATTAAGGCAACTTCTTCAAGAAGTCCTGAAAGTGTAGGCTCTTCGCCTGCTTCCTTACAGCCCTCCTCATAGCTTACTACCTTATTAATGAATTCATCCAGATTCTCGCGTCTTGCCTCAACCTCTTCCACCGTTTCATTCTGTGAAAGGCTCTCGATATATCCTGTATCCTCAATTACAGCCTCAGCAAGCTCCTTTAATGACATGAATTCTTCCTTGGCACGCAGTCTTCCAATAAGGTCAACAAATGGCTCTAACTTGGAAAGTGCCGCATTCTTTATTGTGTCAATATCCTTTGCATTGACAAGTGCTTCCCAGAAGGTAATATCATTAAAATCTGCATATTCCTGCAATCTGTCAATCGTTGTATTACCAATTCCCCTCTTCGGAACATTTATAATTCGCTTAACCGCCTGACCATCAAGACCATTATCAATAGTTTTTAGATAAGCAAGAATATCCTTGATTTCCTTTCGCTGATAGAAATTCTGTCCGCCATATATCTTGTATGGAATATTGTGAATCATCAGCTTTTCTTCGAGTGCTCTTGACTGTGCATTAGTTCTGTAAAGAATGGCAACATCATTATAATTCCAGCCATCCCTTACATACTCTGCAATACCACTTGCAACGCCTTCTGCCTCATCATACCCGTTCTCATACAAAGTATAATTAACCTTCTCGCCCTCTCCGTTATCTGTCCAGAGTGACTTGCTCTTTCTGCCGACATTATTACTTATCACAGCATTTGCAGCATTAAGAATAGTCTGCGTTGAACGGTAATTCTGCTCAAGCTTTATAACCTTAGCACCTGTAAACACATTTTCAAAGTTAAGAATATTATAAATGTTTGCTCCACGGAACTTATATATAGACTGGTCATCATCACCAACAACACATATATTGCCATACTTTGCCGCAAGCATTGCAACCAGCTTAAACTGTGATGTATTAGTATCCTGATACTCATCTACCATTATATATCTGAATCTGTCCTGATAATGCTCAAGCACCTCTGCATCACTCTGGAACAGCTCAACCGTCTTGAATATCAGATCATCAAAATCAAGCGCATTATTAAGCTTAAGCGTCTTCTGATATTCTCTGTATACGCCCGCAATTCTTCTAAGGTTATAGTCGTTGCCCGCCTCAAGCTCGAACTCATCAGGAGTCTTTAATTCATCTTTAGCAGATGAAATCTTACTCATAATAGCCCGCTCTTTAAGCATCTTCGTATCTATATTCATCTTCTTACATATATCCTTGATAACAGACTTCTGGTCGTCCGTATCATATATGGTAAAGTTATTATCATATCCAATTCTGTCTATGTATCTTCTTAAAATTCTCACGCATGTTGAGTGGAATGTACTTACCCATACAGCCCCTGCACCCTGTGCCACAGTAGTCTCAACTCGTTCTTTCATCTCTCTTGCAGCTTTATTAGTAAATGTAATTGCCATAATATTATATGGGTCTACTCCGCATTCTTCTATTAAATATGCAATTCTGTTCGTAAGCACACGCGTCTTTCCAGAGCCTGCTCCGGCGATGATAAGCAGCGCGCCATCTGTATATTTAACTGCCCTTTTCTGGCTGTCATTCAAATCTTCTAATCTCATATACCCACCTTCATGCAAATGTGAAATCTATATCCACCTTATTTCTGCCAACTACCACATTATACAAAAACAACGGGATGTTGCCAAGCCAATATGACAACATCCCTGATTGTTATTTATTAAATTCACATATTACTAATTGTCAGATTATGCAAGCTTTGTTCCACAGTTAGAACAGAACTTAGCGCCATTAGTTGGTGTTCCACAGTTAGGACAGAACTTAGGTGCTGTGCCACCTGACACATTTGCATTATTATTCATTGCAGTATTCATGTTATTCATCATCTGCTGTCCAACCTGCATTCCCATCTGGAGCTGCATCATATCACTGGCAATATTCGAACCGCCTCTTGAATTGCCGATACTATCAGCCATAGCCATCTGTGTATATCTGTTCATATCTCCAACCATTGCCTGAGAAGCTGCCTTATTAGTCATCTTCTGTACTTCTTCCGGATAAGAGAAGCTTGAGATAGTAAAGCTTGTTATTGTGATTCCTAACTTGCTCATCTCCATATCAAGGTCTGTCTTAATACCCGCTGAGATATCATAAGCATTAGCCTGAAGATTAAACATATCCTTGCCTTCTTTAGAAATCCACTTCATAAGAAGCTGGTCAAGAACTGCTGATATTCTTTCCTTAACATCTGCAACAGTGTACATCTGCTTTACACCTGCTACCTTGTCTATAAGCGTAATGTAATCAGATACTGAAAATGAGAAGTTACCGAAAGCTCTTATTGGCATGCCACCTGGAAGTGCCTGTGTTGGAATAAGAATAGGATTCTTAGTTCCCCACTTCTCTGTGAATTCCTTAGTATTAACGAATAAAACTTCAGCTCTTACTCCACTGTTGAAGCCGAATTTAAAGCCTTTAAGTGTTGATAAGAATGGAATAATCTGTGATTCAATATCAAAGCTTCCCTCGTCCTTAAAAATACCTTCAATCTTACCATTGTACATAAAGATTGCATCCTGGCCGGCGCGGATAATCAGCTTACTGCCTTTCTTGATTTCTCTGTTGGTCCATTTCCAGAAGATTATATCATCTCTGTACTCTTCCCATTCAACTACGTTGGCAAACTGCCCTTTGAATAATCCCATGTTCCCTCTCCTTATCTATGTATTGCTTATCTCATTATAAATGTGCTTCTGAATTATAAGCCCATCTGAGCCTTAAGTGCTGCTAATTCATCATCAACTGCTGTGTTAGCCGGCTCTGCATCATACTTAGCTGCAAGACTGTCAACATCTGCCTCAAGCTGTGTCTGGTTAAGCTCTGCCATTGCATTAGCCTCGTCAAGCATCTTATTAGCCTTAGCCTCCATCTTACCGAATGCATCCATGCTTGTTCCAACACTGTTAACACTTGAACCAACCTTGTTGATTCTCTCCTGAGCCTTAGCTGCTGCAACCTTAGCCTTAACTGCATCTCTTCTTGCTTCAAGAGACTGGATATCCTTGCAGAGCTTATCATGCATCTGACGCATCTTAGCTGCATTGTCTGCTGCAATATTATATGTCTGCTGTAATGTAGCCTGCTTAGAAACTAACTGCTGCTTCTTCTCAAGGAATGTTCTTGCATCTGCCTCATTGCCAGCCTTAAGAGCCTTTTCTGCATATGACTGATACTTGGCAACATCTGCTATGCATTCATCAAGCTCTCTTTTACATCTTGTCTCCTCAGCCATAACTGAAGCTGTCTCTGCCTTAACCTTTCCAAGGTCGCTCTCAAGATTTCTCATGTACTGGTCAATCATCTTCTCTGGATCTTCACACTTATCGAGAAGTGCATTGATGTTAGCGCTCATAATGTCCTTGAATCTTGTTAAAATACCCATAATAATCCTCCATTCCTGTACCGCTTTCCGGCACATATCACCCTCTGGTGCATCCGAATTCTGTCTCCCAGAATTCTAAAAAAACCTTTTTCATTATAATATATCAGGAGTAAAAAGTCACTAAGATTTGCTCCTTTGAGACATATTTTAGCGTTTTATTACAAATATTAAAATATCATATTATGCACATTACACTATGCAAAAGTTCACTATGTTATTCCTACTTGAAATGTGGTTTTAAAAACTATATAATATAGCTTAAGCATTAATATAAATGTATTCTCTCATGAATACGCATTTTTAAAGAAATGAGGAACATATGAACAACGATATTAAAGAGCTTATGAGCGGTATTCTTAAAGATATGTCCGCTCTTAACTATATAAAACCCGGAGATGTGCCTAACATCAATCTGTACATGGATCAGGTTACAACATTTATGTATGAACATCTTCACGATACAAAGCGTACCACGGATGATAAAGTATTAACCAAAACAATGATTAACAACTATGCCAAGAACAATCTGCTGCCATCACCAGTGAAAAAGAAATACTCTAAGGAACACATATATATCCTTACATTTATTTATTACTTCAAGAATATCCTTTCAATAAGTGATATCCAGAAAATGCTCAACCCTCTCACAGAGAAATTCTTTGATGAAGGTTCCAAGCCGAATCTGGATTATATATATAAAGAGATTTTTTCAATGGAATCCTCTCTTGCAAGGCCATTATCTAAAGATATATTTGCAAAGTCTGAACAGGCAAGCAATGCATTTTCAGATGTAAAGGATGATGATGACAGAGAATTCTTACAGTTCTTCAGCCTTGTATGCCTTTTAAGCTTTGATGTATACATGAAGAAGAACATGATTGAAAGTCTGATTGATGATTACTCTGCCAAGCATGCGCCAAAGCAGCCTGAGAAGCCTGATAAAACAGACAAAAAGAAATAATCCATATAAATTAAGGGAACTGCCAGTACTGACAGTTCCCTTTTACATTGCTTCATATTGATTACTTATTGTCTTCTGACTCTTTCTCAAGCATGCCAAGTCTTTCAAATACTCTGTCATACCCGTCATTACCATAATTAAGTGAACGGTTTACCCTGCTGATTGTCGCAGTAGACGCACCTGTCTTCTCTGCAATATCAAGATATGTCCTGTGTTCTCTTAACATCTTGGCAACCTCAAATCTCTGGGATAAAGATAAAATCTCGTTAATTGTACATACATCCTCAAAGAAATCGTATGCTTCATCTAAATCCTTAAGACTTAATATTGCCTGAAAAAGCTGCTCAACAGCCTGTGTCTTTAACTTATTATTCATAATTGTCCACCCCGGTTTCCCAAAATAGCATTGGCTATTACTTCCAAATTTTAACACAGTGAAGTTTTAAAGTAAAGACATTATTCACTTCTTAATGCCACAACAGGGTCTTTTTTAGCTGCAAGCTTTGCCGGGATAAGTCCAGCAATAAATGTAAGGAACATACTTATTATTATAAGTATTACTCCTCCTGCAACCGGAAGCTGTGCAACATTAGAAATGTCTGTAAGGTGCTTAATCAACGCATTTGCAGGTATGCACAGCAATAAAGTTACAACAATGCCGAGTGCGCCTGAGACAAAACCTTCAATAAGTGTCTCTGCATTGAATATTCTTGAAACATCTTTCTTAGAAGCACCAATACTTCTTAATACACCAATTTCCTTAGTTCTTTCAAGTACTGAAATGTATGTGATAATACCTATCATTATCGAAGAAACTATAAGTGATATTGCAACAAATGCTATTAATACATAAGAGATTGCATTAATAATTGTGCTCACTGAAGACATCATTATTCCAACATAATCTGTGTAGTTAATAACATTTTCTTCTTTGCCATCGTCCTGCTGCAACTTATTGTAATCCTTAATAATATTCTGAACCTTCTCCTTAGAATCAAAATCAGTTGCATATATATCTATCTGTGAAGGTGTATCAAGGTCTGTAATTCCAAGCTTCGACTTATTGCTGTCTAATGTTGCATCTGTTGTTCTAGCCTTTAGTGACGCTGAGAAAAGCTGTAGTATCTGGTCATCGCTCATTCCACTTGTCATTGCCTGCATCTGAGCGCTTTCCTCTGGTGAAAGTGTTGCCATATATGCATTTACATCGTCCATTGTAATCTCTGTATTCCTGTCATTGTCAAATGGAACTCCTGTAAATACATCAACGCTTGTATCAGCAAGCTGTGCCTTGGCAATCTCACTGTTTTTTACTTCTTCGATAATATATTCAGTAAGCTTTGCTGTATAACCGATTCCACTTGAAATTGAAGTGCTGACTGCGTCATCATTAGGTCTGATTATTCCACATACTTTAATATCAGTTCCGTTATTTACAACATTTGTCATATACTTATCATCTTTGCTGTAATCGTCCCATGTACCGGTCACATCATTGTACTTATACATGTCCGTAGGCATAACAAGCTTAAACTCTGTATCAAGTATCTCGTCAAATGTATAGCTTATATCCTTTTCTGTTTCGTATGATTCACCAACCATCATTTTCTTAAAGAGTGTTCTTACTTCCTCAGGGTCTTTAAGTCCTAATGAGTAAAGTGTATAATCATCAACCTCGTTATTCTTATCTGTAACAAGCACAACCTCGTTGAAATTCTCTGGCCAGTGTCCTGCGAGGACATCATACTGCTCATCAAGAACCTGCTGGTTTCCTAAAAGCTGGTTCCACACACTGCTGTTAGAAAACATTCCCATACCCATGCCTGATGACATTGCAGAAGATGTGCTTGTTGCACCCTCGCCATATATCGAATCAAACATTGTACTTGGGTTTAACTGCTCTACACCGTTAGAAGTATCCTTCATATAAATGTTAAGAGGAACATCATATGAATACTGGATATCACTTACATATGACTTAATGTCAGAGCCGCCGTTTTCAATATATTTCTTAAACTCTGAAAGGTTATTGCTCTTAACCTCCTTTACCATGGTATTAATCATGTCACCCATGATATCGTTAGAATATATTTTAGACTTATCCTCATGCTCTTCTGAATCCGAATTGCCTGTCATGCTTGTAACCATGCTGCTTATATCAATCGACTCTGCCTGAAGCGTTATAGGATAGCTCGAAAGCGTATCTCTCTGAACCCTGTCAATGTATAACTGGATACCATTTGAGATAGAAAGAATCATTGCAATACCGATAATTCCTATGCTTCCTGCAAATGCAGTAAGAATCGTTCTTGTTTTCTTAGTCATAAGGTTATTAAAGGAAAGTGAAAGCGCTGTAAAGAATGACATAGATGTTTTCTGCTTCTTTCCTGACTTTTTATTCTTCTTCTCTGATGCCTTAACCTTAGCAGCCTCTTTAGCCTTAATATCAGCTTCCATATCTTCTAACGTATATGGATCAGAGTCATCAGTTATCACACCATCTAATAATCTGACTATTCTTGTAGAATAATCCTTGGCAAGCTCCGGATTATGAGTTACCATAATTATAAGTCTGTCCTTTGATATCTCCTTTAAAAGCTCCATAATCTGGATACTTGTCTCTGTATCAAGTGCTCCTGTGGGCTCATCAGCAAGCAGGATATCAGGATTATTTACAAGTGCTCTTGCAATTGCAACCCTTTGCATCTGTCCACCTGACATCTGATTAGGCTTCTTGTGAATCTGCTCTCCAAGTCCAACCTTCTCAAGTGCCTCTATAGCTCTTCTCTTTCTCTCAGCCTTAGATACACCTGAAAGCGTAAGTGCAAGCTCTACATTAGATAAAACAGTCTGGTGCGGAATCAGATTGTAACTCTGAAAGACAAAACCAATAGAATTATTTCTGTAAAAATCCCAGTCTCTGTCCTTATAATTCTTAGTTGACACTCCATTTATCTTAAGGTCACCACTCGTATACTTATCAAGTCCGCCTATAATATTAAGCATAGTAGTCTTACCACATCCGGACTGTCCAAGAATCGACACGAACTCGCAATCCCTGAACCTAAGATTAATGCCCTTAAGTGCACTCACAGTAGTCGAACCGGACACATAGTCTTTCTTTATATCATTTAATTCAAGCATCGAATACTCCTTTTATTTTATTGCGGTCTGCGGATTGGGAACTTGTCTGTATCCTTCGACTTGCGTACATGACGTTGTGGCGTCTGACTATAGCATACGCTTTCAGGAATCCTGCGCTTAGTGTAACTAAATGCCGCTATCTACAGAGTTTATTACGGTGTGTCAAATCAAACGCGCTTCGCTTGAACGAGATTTGACGCACCGCCCTAATGTATATAGCGGCATTAAGTTACACACAGCTCGGATTATTCAAGCGTATGCTATAGTCAGACACCGCAACTGATATACACAACATTTAAGACGCAGACCAATTCCCAATCCGCAATCCTCAATTAATATACACCATGGAAAGCTTGGCTTGCAATTTATTCCAGCACATTTTATACTAATATTGTTTTTTGTTTATAAAAATATAATGATTACTAGGAGTCTATGTGAAACATTTTATCAGATTAAAATTACGGAAATTAACGGCCGCTGGTCTTACATTTATAATGGCAGCTACATTTGCTGTTCCATTTTTTGCTTATCCTGACCAGTTGATGGCTGATACACAGGATGACCTCGATGCTGTTAATAAACAGCTTGAAGAATTAAGGAATAAACAGAGTGAACTCAATGCATCTTACGGAGAGCTTAACGAGAAGCTGTCTGCTTCCGGTGAAAAAATCGCCTCTATTGAAGATGCAATTAATGCCAAGCAGACTGAAATTGAGCGCTCTAATGAAGATATAGCAAGCATGCAGGAGGAAATTAACAGACAATACGCTGCAATGAAACTTCGAATACAGTTTATGTATGAGAATAATAATGCTACTATCCTGTCAACGCTTCTGTCAGCTGAAAGCCTTTCTGACCTTTTATCCAAGTCAGAATATATCCAGCAGATTTCTAATTATGACCACCAGAAGATGCAGGAATTAAGTGACCTTCTGGCTTCTCTTAAAGAAACTCAGGCAAAGCTTGAACAAGAAATGGCTGAACTTGTCACTCTTAAAGATGATGCCTCCCGCGAAGCTGATAATTTTGCTGCGCTTCTCTCACAGTGTCAGACAGAGCTTGACACTACAAGTGACAGCATTACTGATGCAGAAGCACTTGCACTCGAATACGAAAAACAGATTGAACAGGAAATGTTAGAGCGTCAGCGCCGTGAAATGGAAGCTCTTGAAGCTGCAAGAAAAGCACAGGAAGAGGCTGACAAAGCCAATAACTCTGGCAATTCCAGCAACACAGGCGGTAATTCATCTTCCGGTTCTGCTATGGTTGACCAGAACGCTCTTAACAACGTTCTTAAGAATCACACTGCTGAAGATGTTGCCATGCTGGCAGCCATTATCGAATGTGAAGCCGGCAACCAGTCATATGAGGGCAAATGTGCTGTAGGAAGTGTTGTTATCAACAGAGTTGCAGACCCACGCTTCGCTAACAGCATAAGCGGCGTAATATATGCGCCTTACCAGTTTTCACCTGTTGCCAGCGGACGATTTGCAATAGTCCTTGCAAGAGGGGCGAATGCAGCCTGCACCCAGGCAGCCGTTGATGTGCTTAACGGTTATATCAATATTAATGCATTATATTTTCATGTATATGACAGTTCTGTCGATGTGGGCGGAACCGTTATTGGAGACCATGTATTTTACTAACTCATTAAATATACTAAAGGGAGAATTATTAACTATGAAGAAAGCAACTAAAGCATCTGATAACAGATATTATCAGGCAAGATTTTCTGCTGCACAGAAAAATGCTGACTTTGAAAGCCGTGAAGCAGCTTCAGATGTCGTAGGTATAGACAGAACAAGACTTGCAAGAATTGAACTTGGCAATGTAACACCTTATGCAGACGAGGTTGTATCTATGTCAAAATGCTACAACGCTCCTGAACTCTGCTATAATTACTGCTCAAGCGAATGTCCGATTGGAAGGCTTACAATGAAGGAAGTCGAGATTAATTCATTTGACAGATTATCATTAAAAATGCTTGGTTCTTTGAATGATATTGAAAACCTGCGTGCTTCTATTATCAATATCTCTGCTGATGGACAGGTTGATATTGGAGAACAGGAGGAATTCAAGCAGATACTTGAATCCCTCGACCTTATTTCCAATAATGCGAAAGCCCTTGAATTGTGGGCTAAGAAAAACATTAAGAATATTTAACGGCTGTATCTTACATAATCTACCGTAACAAAGCCTTTGTTTTCACTATTGGCTGAATTATCATGTGATACATATACACCGCTCTTTACACCAACCCATCTTCCGGCTTTGGCAATAACGGAAACAGGGTTGGTGTATTCTTTTCCGTCTGCGCTTATCTCTATTGTTACTGTCTCAACAGATGCTTCCTTAACAGGAAGTCCACCCTCTACATAATCTTTAGTTCCTGTCTTTTTAACTGTGTATCTGAAATATATTTCCTTAAGATTATCGTATGAAGCAAGCAATTCTTTAGTCTCTTTAGTATAAGCCTGGTCACAGTCAAACTGCTGCACACCCTTTACTGCATATACTTCCATCTTACCGCCTTTAACAGTCACATCTGCTGCCAGATAATCCATTCCCATATGAATGAATCCGGCATTATCACCATCAGCCATTCCGCTGATATTCATCTTAGTAATACAGCTAAATTCCGGTGCCGGCCACTTCTGCAAGAGAAGATTTCTGTAATCGCCAATTGGTCTGTTTGATGCTCTGCCAACCGCATTAAGCTTTATATAAGAACCGTCATCAGACACATTTCCGCTTTCATCCGTGCCGTTCTGCGCCCAGTCACTATCAGGATTGGCATTCCACTGCCACTGCAGTCCCAGGCTATCTTCTGTGAATTCGTCTGTAGTATCCGGCTCACATATCTCATAAACTGAACCAACATCAGGCTTTTCATACTCCATCACAGGCTCGCCATAATCATTGCCGTCTTTCTTAACCCCAATAACAGGCCAGTCATTTTCCCAGCTCATTGGCTGCAGATGCGTTATTCTGCCCGCTGCATACACATCCTGAAAATGTATGAACCAGTCCTGTCCTGTAACTGTGTCAACCCATGCACCCTGATGAGGTCCATTGACAGGCGAATCCCCCTGTCTCATAACCACTTTATACTCATATGGTCCAAACACATTTTTCGACCTTAACACTGTCTGCCAGCCTGTCTTAACACCGCCAGCCGGTGCAAATATATAATACCATCCGTTTCGTTTATACATCTTAGGGCCTTCTATTGTAATCTGGTCATTTAAGTTACCGTCAAATATAATCTTTTCCCCACCTGTAAGCCCCATTCCATCAGGCTGCATCTCTACCATATGAAGCACACTCTTATATCCTATACGGCTCTTGGCAACTCCTGCAACAAGATATGCCTTTCCGTCATCATCCCAGAATGGGCATGGGTCAATCCAGCCTGCGCCTGGTCTTATGTTCACTGGTTTACTCCACTCACCATAAGGGTCCGTTGCTGTAGTCATATATATTCCTTCATCCGGCATTGGAAAGCACACATAATATGTACCCTCATGATATCTTATGGCAGGTGCCCACACTCCGCATCCATGAATTGGATTTCTGTATCTGAATTCTGGAACTTCAGGCAAAATGTAGTTAACAACCTTCCAGTTTACAAGGTCCTTAGAATGAAGCAACGGCATAGCCGGAGCATTAGAAAAGCTTGATGATATCATAAAATAATCATCACCGACACGGATTGCATCCGGATCTGAATAATCAGCGTAAAGTATTGGATTCTTGTATCGTCCATTTCCTAAATCTGCTGTCCACATATATGACCTCTTTCTGCCAGTTTACGGCTCAATAATTTATTTCTGCTTATGCAGATATTTCTCTGCTATCATATTACAACAGTTAAATAAGAATTTCCAGCACTTTTATAAAGTTATTTTATAAAAGTTTTTAATTAACATTTTTTATAGTCGCTTTTTGTCTATTATAATGAATATTTTTCCGAATATTAAAAATAATGGCAGGACACGGTATTAATCCATGTCCTGCCATATTATATTTAATCTTACAGATGAAGCACTCTCTCTTTAATCTCCTGAGTTCTTCCCTGATTCCAGAACTGTGTTCCGATATATCCGCAAGTTCTTCTTGCAACATTCATCTTATCCTGATTACGGTTTCCGCAGTTAGGGCACTCCCATATAAGCTTTCCGTCATCATCTGTAATAATCTGAATCTGTCCTGTGTAGCCACATTCCTGACAGTAATCACTCTTAGTATTAAGCTCCGCATACATAATATTATCATAAATGTATTGCATAACCTTAAGTACTGCAGGAATGTTATTCTGCATATCAGGAACTTCAACATAGCTGATAGCACCACCTGGTGATAATTCCTGGAACTGTGATTCAAATTTCAGCTTGTCAAATGCGTTGATATTCTCTGTTACATGAACATGATAACTGTTAGTTATATAATTCTTATCTGTTACGCCGGCAATCTTACCGAATCTCTTCTGTAAACACTTAGCAAACTTATAAGTTGTTGATTCAAGTGGTGTACCATAAAGAGAGAAATCAATATTAGTCTCTGCCGCCCATTTTTTACATATATTGTTAAGATGTTTCATTACCTCAAGTGCAAATTCTGTGCCTTCTGACTTAGTATGTGTAACTCCCTTCATATAATATGTACACTCACAAAGTCCTGCATATCCAAGAGAAATTGTTGAATATCCGCCATAAAGAAGCTTATCAATTGTTTCACCCTTCTTAAGTCTTGCAAGTGCACCATTCTGCCAGAGAATTGGAGCAACATCTGAAGGTGTTCCTTTAAGTCTGTAATGTCTGCACATAAGTGCTCTCTTACAGAGTTCCAGTCTCTCATCAAGGATACTCCAGAACTTATCCATATCCTTGCCTGATGAACATGCAACATCAACAAGGTTAAGAGTTACAACACCCTGATTAAATCTGCCATAATACTTTGGCTTTCCTGTTTCCGGATCAATATATGGTGTAAGGAAGCTTCTGCATCCCATACATGGGAAACACTGTCCATTGCCATTGGCATCAACCTTTAATTCCTTCATCTTCTTTTCAGATATATAATCAGGAACCATTCTCTTAGCTGTACATTCTGCTGCCAGCTTTGTAAGTTCCCAATACTTGCTGCCTTCTCTTATATTGTCCTCCTCAAGAACATATATAAGCTTAGGGAAAGCTGGTGTAATCCACACACCCTTTTCATTCTTAACCCCCTGCATTCTCTGTTTAAGAACTTCCTCTGTAACAAGAGCAAGATCTTCTCTTGTTCTTCCTTCTGGAACTTCATCAAGATACATGAATACAGTAACAAATGGAGCCTGACCATTTGTTGTCATAAGTGTAATAACCTGATACTGAATCATCTGGACACCACGCTTAATCTCATCTCTCACACGAAGTTCAGCGACCTCTTTAATCTTCTCTTCTGATGCTTCTATTCCTGTTCTCTCAAATTCATCCCTTACCTGACCAATAAATTTCTCACGGCTCACCTGAACAAACGGAGCAAGATGTGCAAGTGATATACTCTGTCCACCATACTGTGAACTTGCAATCTGTGCAATTGCCTGAGTTGCGATATTACATGCTGTAGAGAAGCTATGTGGCTTCTCAATCATAGTCTCACTTATTACAGTTCCATTCTGTAACATATCCTCAAGATTAACAAGACAGCAGTTATGCATATGCTGAGCAAAGTAATCTGCATCGTGGAAATGTATAAGTCCCTGCTCATGTGCATCAACAATATCTGCTGGAAGAAGAAGTCTTTTAGTAATATCCTTACTTACCTCTCCTGCCATATAATCTCTCTGTACACTGTTAACAGTAGGGTTTTTATTAGAATTTTCCTGCTTTACTTCCTCATTATTACACTCAAGAAGGCTCAATATCTGCTCATCTGTTGAATTAGATTTACGCACAAGTGCTCTCTTATAACGATATGTAATATACTTTCTTGCAACTGCAAATGCTCTTAAATTCATAATCTGGTTTTCTACAAGATCCTGAATTTCCTCAACACTTAATGAACGGTTCATTTCTTTACAGATGCTCTCAACATTATTAGATATTGTTTCAATCTGTTCTTCTGACAGTCTTTCGCTATGGACAACTTCCATATTGGCTTTTGATACGGCGGCCATGATTTTACTTATATCAAATGTAACCTCTGACCCACTTCTTTTAATAATTTTCATACTTCAAACCCTCACATAAATACTTTCATGTCCCCATGAATAATCATTAATAACACCATGTGTAATCATACACATGAAAAAAAATCTGCCGGGAACCCAGTATTCATGCGGTTTCCCAAGCAGATTTGATTATACAACATATAGGCTTGTAAGTCAATCAAAAACACAATATCTTGTAATAAAATATATTAATTAATTATTTTCAGATTCAGCAATAATATTAATAAGAGAAGCCGCTACTACCGCCATTTCTATTTCATACTCAGCCCACTGTGACGATTCCTTACAACGGTCGATTGTAAATATTCCCTTAACATTGTTCTGTGTTCCAACTATGCATTGTACGGTAGAAAAAACCCTCTTTTCTCTCATTGCCATCCCAAATTCCGGTGCAATATCTGTCTGTCTTCCAACAAATCCAACAGCAACATGATTCTTTCCACCAAGAAGCTTCCTGAATTCTTCTGTATTAACATAGCCTGCACTCATTGAACCGCCCAGTTCTACTCCGATATAATATGTCCTGCTAAGGTTATGTCCCCAATACAGATTAATACTGTCAAGCTTAAAAGAATCATACATATGATGAAGCAGTTCATCAACAGCTTTTCTTCTATCCTGTGCAAATTCTTCCATTATTCCTGACAGAAAACAAAGTTCCTTCATCTCTCTGCCATCATTAACATTCTTATCCTTAACATTAAGCGAATTCTCATATGATTCCTTATGAAGATCATCCCTGAAAAATACATATCTGTCTCTTCCCTTTTCCTTAGCAACATACAAGCAATAATCTGCTTTTTTGAAAAGTTCTTCATATTCTGTGCCATTATTTGGACTATATGATGCTCCAATAGAACATGTTATAGTCAGGTCTTCAAAATCATCAACAAATTCCCATTTAATCTGTGTTCTTATCGCTCTTAGCATTCCTCTTAATGCATGTTCATCATTAATGCCATTAAACACAATGATAAATTCATCGCCGCCTATTCTTCCGACAACTCCATCCTCACCAACCACTTCCTTAAGCTTTCGTCCTACTCTGGCAAGAATCTTATCTCCATACATATGACCATACACATCATTGACCTTCTTAAAATGATCCACATCAAGAATAGCTATTGTGACCCTGTTATTCTTTTCTTCTTTAATACACTTTTCAGCATAAGCAGTTATTGTTTTTTTATTATATACATGCGTGAGAGAATCAAACTGTAACTCCTCTATCATATCTGAAATCTGGTTATAACTACGATTATCTGCCTCTGGAATGACCCTGCCAACAACAATCTTTCCTCCATCGCTCTTAGTCATAACAGTTCCAATGAATCTCAACGTTTCCATAACCTTGTTATATGTACGCATGCTGGTCTTAAACTTTGTTGAGAATGTCTGTGTGTATGAACGCACCTCAGATATAAAGTTAGTGAACATTTCCTTATCACTTTTCTCTATATATCCTTCTGAAAGCATCCGCTTCTTCCAGTCATCAATGTCAGCCTTATATATAATATCCCTTGAATCAACATCATACCTGTACATACTGAAAATATTATTATCCCTGTTATATGTAAATGTGTATTCACGGTCTAATCCAAGAAGCATCTTATGCTTTGCTACATCATCCCTGAGGCTTTTATTGGTCTCCTCAATTGACTCAACATCTACAAGTTCAATATCTCTCATATGTTCATTGCCAGCACCGCGCTGCTGATATACAAAAAGATGATTATATCTTTCCTCTCCCCGTGCATTAATAAACTTAAACATTCCACTCTTAGCGGTACCATCATAATTGTCTATAAAATTTATCAGCCTTTCTTTATCCTGTGGTGCTACCACTTCAAGAAGCGTATCTACAATATGTCCGAAATATTCTTCAAAAGCTTTGTTAGAAACACTTACTACACAATATTTGTCAACAGATGCGACTCTCCTGCTCATTTTGTGTATAATTTCATATCTTTCTTTTTCTGTCACTTTATCATCCATGTTGGTACCTCATGCTATTTATTATTAATTATCGATAACTAATTCCGGATTTCAATAGTAAAATTATATTATATATATTACAATTTTACAAGTATTCTGAAGCACTCCTCTTAATTTTTTGGTACTTTAGTACTAATACCAAATATAGTATTTCATTTTGTTGTACATCGTGATATAATACAACATATTGTTGATTTTAGCTTGAAGCACTATTATTAAATATGAGGAGGTTTTCTAATGGAACGCGTAAAGTATAACAGAGTTGAGGTCAATCATGGCAATATGGCCAAGAAGTTTCCTGTGTACGAAATTTATCTTGATGGGGTTATAGTTACAAAGGTATCATCTGAGAATGAAGCTTTAGAGATGGTATCGCGCTGGCAGGAAATTTACAAATAATCATCCAAAAAATGCAGTGTCTGTATACAGAACTGGTAATCACCAGATTCAATACAGACACTGCATTTTTATAGCATCTTCTTTTTTCTTAATACCCACAGTACTATGATGCATATAATAAGCATTATGCCACTTATTATCTCGAAACCAAATGGGGTCTTTGCAAACGGCATCCATTCTTCCCCGACATTCATTCCATATATGCCTGATATTATTGTCGGAATAGCCATTACAATTGTAATTGAAGTAAGATATTTCATTACATTATTCAGCTTACTGTCAATTACTGATGACATCAGTTCCCTTGTACCATCAATGACATCCCTGTATATCGTTGTCATTTCTATAGCCTGCTGATACTCGACCATTACATCTTCCAGAAGCTCCATATCCTCCGGATACTGCTCAAGTCTTTTATATCTTCTGAGTCTTTCTAACACAATACTGTTAGCTCGAAGAGATGTTGCAAAATAGACTAGCGTAGATTCCAGCTCATGAAGCTCAATAAGATCTGTATCTGATGTGTCTCCATCAACACGTTCTTCTATCTCTATTCTCTTCTTATCAATAAGACGAAGATTAGCCTGATATACAAATGCTGAACGGAAAAGCATCTGATATATAAAACGCATTTTTTTCTTAGTACTGAATTCTTTTACCTTATTCCTTACAAAATAATTAATAATTGGTGTGTCAATCTTACACACTGTAATTATTGCTTCACTTTTAAGGATTATACCAAGAGGAATTGTTGTATACATTTTCTTTTCATGTCTTACCTCAGGTGTAGGAATATCCACAAGTATAACAGTATATCCATCTTCAAGACTAATACGTGAACTTTCTTCTTCATCCAGTGCGGATGCTATATCTTCCGGCTCTATCTCGAAGCGTTTTGCTATCTGCTCAATTTCCTTGTTAGTTGGATCAACCATATTAATCCAACAGCCTTCCTGAATATCATCCAGCGTACTTAAAACCTGTTGGTCTGTTCTATATATCTCTACCATACGTCCGGCCTCTCATAATTATTATTTCATCATAATCGTCCCTGATGCGTCTCATAATAAAATCTCTTAAAAGCTCATCAAAGCCCCTGTATATATTGCTTATAGCTTCACATTCAAGCGGATTACGGCTTATAAAATATTTTATATTAAAGCCGTATATCGTATATATTATCTGCAGTACCCCGACATCCGGCTTTGATAATCCGTTCTCTAATGAGCAGAAACTTCTGTCTGTCATACCAACAGCCTGAGCCATCATATGCTTGTCCATATCAAGAATCCGTCTTAACTCTGTAAGCGTATATCCTATACGTACATTGTCAGGTACATCCAATTCCATACCATTGACAATTTCAAGTATCATTCTGTGGTAATATCCCACTTTTCTTTCATCTTTATACCCAAATTGAAGCATACTGTCAAACAGACAGAGAGCATTTCTTATAAAAACTTTCTTTCTCTTATCCGGGCATGTCATATACATATCCAGAAAAGGATTGGTATTGTCAATTTCGTGCAGGATGTAATCTGAATTCCAGTCTGTATATCTGTTTATTCTTTCTATCATCCTGTATGTAACCGGCTGAGTTCCTGTTTCAACTCGGGCAAGATAATCAGGACTTATATGTAACATTTCTGCTACTTCTACCCTTGATAATCCTCTCTTAACACGGCATTGCTTCAGCCTGTCACAAGTATTGCTCATTCAATCCTCCGTAAAGTACTATTTCTTATCTGTCTTACAGCTTCTAAGTCCGCATGAACCACAATTACCATCACAGCCCTTCCCAAGACCGCTTTTTTCATGCTTATATGAAACTGCAATGTATATGGCAACAACCACAACTAACAATATTCCTGCCGATATAACATGTCCCATTCTTTATCTCCTTACTAGTTGTTCTTATAGGCTTTTCCAATCTCACCTGTAAGCGAAGCAAATATCTTAAGTATCATCGCACGTTCTGATTTGTCAAGTTCCCTGAAAGACTTAAGAACCGCATTAATATTCTTAAACCTGACTGTACTTATCTCTGAAAGGTTCTTTGCACCACTTGCAGTTACCAGTGAAAATAATGTATCTACGAATTCTGCTCTCTGTTCTCTTGTAAGTCCGTCTATCCATGCACTCAATGCTGTATTTAACCTTTTACTCTTAGGGCTTAAATCCTGCTCAGTCTCAAAATCTGGTCCTATAACCTGCCATGACATAGAATCATGCTGCATGAGACCTGACTGACTGCTCTTTACAACCTCATAATCTCCATCGTGATTAAGAAGCATTCCAACAACTGAACAATAAGGAACAATACTCTTAATCCTTGGCAGAATTGCCAGATAATCCGGATGCTTTACAAAATTACTGTCAAATCCCGGACCATCATTATTATAAACAGTAATAATTCTTTTCTTAACTGATGGTCTTGCAAAGACTGATGCATATACCGCCAGATTACCACCTTTGGAATGTCCTCCAAGAATCAGCTTTCCTTCTGAACGCTGCACGGTTGTGTCAATATATCTTACTGCATCCTTCTGCGATGGAACAGGTGATAGGAAGCTCATGTTAAAGTCCTCTTTCCAGCCTACAAGTGTATCATCAGTTCCCCTGAAAGCAATATACGTAAGTCTGTTATCAATTCTTACATGAAATGCCGCAAACTGTTCTTCTTTGCCGCCATCGACATAATCAACATAATTAGTAAGTATAAGTGAGCCAAATCTTTTTGTTGCTGCTGCCTCTCTTAAAAGATACGGAGCTTTTCCTATGAAAGATTTGCATTTCTTAATCTCCTTCTCATCATGGGTATCAAAAAATGTGTCTGCCGCTTCCGCAATTGTAATAGTCTCAATACTTCCCGGTGCCGGTACAATATCAGTAAAATCAACATATGCAATCTGCGCAAGTATTAAATTGTCCACGTCATTAAATGGTGCCTGGCTAAAATCAAGGTCACCTCTCCATTTCAAATAATCAGATACATTACTCATATTTAACCCCTTCTTATTCTACGCATTTTCCTTTCAGAAACCTTCTTGGTTACAAGATCCTTCCATATTGAAGGTGTAAACAGAATTATCAGTGGAAATAACTCCAGTCGACCGGCAAGCATATCAAACATCAGTACATATTTGCTGAAATCAGAATAACTTCCAAAATTCTGTGTCGGTCCGACAGCCGAAAGACCCGGACCTATATTATTAATAGTCGCGGCTACTGCTGTGAAATTAGTCACAATATCCTTGCCTTCAATAGATATAAGCAGTAAGGATGCTGTGAATATCATCATAAATGTTATGAAATATATACTCACAGACCTGCACGTTTCACTATCAACAGGCTTTCCTTCTGTCTTAATCACCTTAACACTCTTAGGATGAATATATGACTGAATCTCTCTGAATATTGTCTTTACCCCTATTATAAACCTTGAAACCTTAATTCCGCCACCTGTACTTCCGGCACATGCTCCCACAAACATCAGCACAACAAGCACCGACTTGGACAGTGACGGCCACATATCGAAATCTACTGATGAAAATCCGGTTGTCGTTATAATAGATGCAACCTGAAACATTGACTGTCTCAGTGTGAGTTCAACAGCACCTACACTTCTGTATATATTAACAAATATAATTGCTGTTGCCGCAAGGATAATTCCGAAATAACATCTCACTTCTTCTACTTTAACAGCCTTCTTAAACTGTCTTAGAACAATAAGATAATATGCGTTGAAATTAACTCCAAACAATATCATAAATATGGTTACAACCCACTGGATATAAGGTGAAAAGCTTGTAAAGCTGTCATTCCTGATACCAAATCCACCTGTTCCGGCTGTTCCCATTGCTGTATTAAGTGCATCAAGGAATGTCATTCCTCCAAAAGAAGAAGAATCGTCTGAAGTACAGTCATCCCAAAATATATAATATACAGTATTCTTGCTGTATATCTGATCTTAGGGACAAGTTTTCCCACTGATGGTCCCGGACTCTCTGCTTTCATAAGATTGATATTAGAGCCACCTGTAAGAGGTATTACTGCAAGCAGAAATACCAGAACTCCCATACCACCAATCCAGTGAGTAAAGCATCTCCAGAACATAATGCTCTGAGACAGCCCTTCAACTTCACTTAATATACTTGCTCCTGTTGTTGTAAATCCTGATATTGTCTCAAAAAGTGCATCTGTAAATGAAGGAATTTCCCTGCTTATAAAAAAAGGCAGACAGCCAAATATACTCATAAGAATCCAGCTGAGTGCAGTTGTAACACATCCCTCTTTCAGATAAAAAACTGTATTGGCAGGTTTTTTAATTGTCATAAGAATTCCACATACAGCACATAATGCAATTGTTATCAAGAATGCAGATATTGCTTTCTCCCTGTATATAATTCCAACAATTACAGGAATGACCATAAGAGCCGCTTCTATCTTTAAAACATGTCCAAGAATATATCTTACTATAGAACTGTTCATATTAATGTTCCCAGCCTTTCCTATCCAAGAATATCAGTTATCGCATCAAACCCTGTGTGAGTTGTTACAATAACCACAGTATCTCCAACCATAAGGCTGTCAGTACCACTTGGAATAATAATCTTACCATTACGGTTAATAAGTGCTATAAGCAGATTATCTTTCAGCTTAAGTTCCATAAACTGCTTACCCGTAACTCCTGATTCTTTATCAATATTAAACTCTATAGCTTCTGCTTTCTGGTCAAATAAATGATACAATGTCTGTATATTATTACTTCCCATAGATTCTTTCTTGGCTCTTACATAAGCAATAATAGCTTCTGATGTTATATATCTTGGATAAATCACACTGCCAAGATCAAGGCTGTTAATAACACTGCTGAATCCCATTCTTGTTATTTTCGTAATACATTTTGCTTCAGATACCTTTCTTGCATACAGTGTAAGCATAACATTCTCTTCATCTATTCCTGTAAGCGGAACAAAGCTCTCCACATACTCAATTCCTTCTTCTCTTAAAAGGCTCTCATCAGTACCATCACCATTGATAATGACAGCTCCCGGCAGCTCTTCGCTTAACTTTAATGCGCGTTCCTTGTCATTCTCAATAATCTTTACATCAATTCCCATGTTAAGAAGCTGCTTTGCAAGATAATATGCAACTCTTCCGCCCCCGACAATCATGGTACTCTTGACCTGATGTGTCTGAAAACCTACACTTGCAAGAAATGTCCTTGCATTCTTTCTTGATGCAATGAAAGATAACTTATCATCTGCCCTTATAATAAAATGTCCTGATGGAATGAACACCTCTCCATCCCTCTCAACTGCACATATAAGAACCTTAGATGATGAAGCCTTAGATATCTCCGCCAGAGTATGGCCACACATCTGGTTACCCTCAGGGACTTTTATCTTAATCATCTCTGCCTGTCCATGTGCGAATGTCCCAATCTCAAGTGCTGTCGGCATATAAAGCAAACGTGCTATCTCACTTGCAGCCTCAAATTCCGGATTAATAATCATTGCCAGACCTAATCTGTCTCTTAAAAATGCAGCCTCCTGACTGTATTCAGGTGTTCTTACTCTTGCAATTGCCTCACATCTGCCAGCCCTCTTTGCAAGTGTACAGCATAAAAGATTCAGCTCATCAGAATCAGTTACCGATATAAGAAGGTCAGCTGAATCAATACCTGCTTCTTTCTGAACAGTAAAACTTGCACCATTGCCCTCAACTCCCATAACATCATATGCACCTGTTATGGCATCAAGCTTAACCCTGTTCTTATCAATAAGAGTAACATCATGGTTCTCCCTGCTGAGTCTCTCGACAAGAGTGGCACCAACCTTACCGCCACCTACAACTATAATATTAAGTCCGTTCTTTCTGGACTTATCATTCCCAAACATTCCAATCCTCCTTGTTATTTCGCATTGTTTTGCGAAGCGAACTATCTACCCATTTCTTTTAATTCTTCAAGCAGCTCTAAGTCAGACTGCTGTACCTTTATATTAGATGTTATAGGCGCCTCTCCAGGATTAGTAACTGTAATCTCAATTATAGTTCCTTCCTTAAGACCTCCTGCAAAACATCTGTTAAGAAATGCCACGAACTTCGGATGATTCTTCTGAAACTTGTTCCTGGCACTCATAAGCTTCATAATCGATGCTGGATTCATAATAATCTCCATTCTTTCTAATTCTGCTACTCAGCATGCAAAGTATACCATATTATCAAAAAAATAGAAATCCCTGACGTCCTTTCCCATATATTAATTTTTCAGAAATTATAACTTAAAATATTTTTCCTAAAAAAGTGTTGACAAAATGTTATTTTTCTATTATCATCTTAATTGTGTTTGCGCGAGTGGCTCAGTGGTGGAGCACCTCCTTGCCAAGGAGGGGGTCGCGGGTTCGATCCCCGTCTCGCGCTCTTTTATTTTTTAAGAGGAAGCCAGTAGATACTGACTTCCTCTTTTTTGTTTAGTAGGCAATTTCTTTATTCTCGTTAATTCTCCTCAGAATTTCCTCTTGATAAACCTACCATTTCATCATAATTAGCAGTCTTAGTCGGTTTCCCCTCATCTATAGCATTATAGATTCAACTTTTTTAATTTTACACTTGACAGATTAAAGTTTTATGTGTATTATCTTGTTTGTGTTCACAAGATAATTTAATTAAAGAACATTAATTATGCGCGAGTGGCTCAGTGGTGGAGCACCTCCTTGCCAAGGAGGGGGTCGCGGGTTCGATCCCCGTCTCGCGCTCTTTTATTTTGTAAGGAAGTCAGTATTTATCTGGCTTCCTTTATTTATGCAAAAAGACATGGCTCCACCCGGCACCATGTCTTTCTCTTCGTTTAAGATCCGCTAATAATACGCTGTCACTCATCACTTCACATAAACAGCCACTTTATCTGATACTTTTCCTGAACTGTCGCCATCAACAACTTCCTTGAATCCTACATTAACAATCTCTATTGTTTCGTCTCCATATGTCACAGTTATACTTAATGTAAGTCCTTCATACATATTTTTAACCATCTCATTGTATAGCTGACGGTCCTGATACAAAGCTTCTTTTGATAACTGCCTTGAAAACTTTACAATCTGTATTCCCCCGCTCTGACTGTTTCCGCTCTCCTCATACTCTTCCCCGATATCTTCAATAATGTAATAAGCATAGCCATTCTCCGTATTTTTTCTGAATTTATCAGAAGATACCTGATACTCAGGACTGTCCTTGTCAACCTCTTTCATCCTTGCCAGATTATATGTCACATCCGAATCATCACCCACTATAGAATAATTAATCTTTAAGATATCTTCGCCTGTCACATTTATACTTGCCATAATCTGCCCCATCACAGATGAATCTCCACCCTGACTTGAAATTCCAGCCACAACTCCTGATACACCAGCATTTTTCTCATCATTAGAAAAAATACATTCTGATTTATCATCAAGCCCAGCCGCATACACATTCATTACATGAGCAATTTTAAATTCTGTCTGCTCTGATGCCAGTTGATTACTGCTCTGGTTTCCGTTTCCTGTCACAGAAGGTTTCAGTCCTCTGACTCCCAATACAACAGTAACAGCCGCTGCTGCCACAAGACCTGCTGCAATTATCTTCTTTACATTATTGCTCTTTTTATACCTGATATCCACACTGGCAGTTTTCTTGTAATTTCCCGCTTCTTCAATCATTTGCGGACTAATTTCATTAAGTCCTTCATATAAATCCATTGCCTCTGATTTTTTCATAGATATAAACCCTCGCTTTCCAGATATCTTCTTAATTCTTTTCTCGTTCTGTGAAGAGTAACTTTCACTGCTGATTCGCTCATCTGCATCCTTTCTGAAATATCTTTAATTGAATCCGAGTACCAGTACCGCCTGAGAAATATAATTCTTTTATTTTTATCAACTGTTTCAAGAAAATGCGATAACATCTCTCCAATATCTTCCTTGTCCAGATGTGTCTGCAATCCGCCATCACCTATGCATTCTTCCAGTTCTTTTGTCAATTCAACAACTTTGGCCTGTCTCTTTCCCGCATTGTTTTTTCTTATCATATCAATCGCAATATTTCTTGCAGATGCTGCCAGAAATGCGAATAAATACTCTGGTCTTGCAGGCGGTATGCTATTCCATGCTTTCATATACGTGTCATTGACACATTCCAGCCCGTCCTCTCTTGATTGCAGTATATTGGCTGCCAGTGCATTTAACTTAGAACCGTATTTTTGATTAACTGCATTAATTGCATCTTCATCCCTTTGAAAAAATAAATCGATTATCTGTTTATCATCCATTACTGTCTGTACTCCCTGTTTTTTAAAAGTGTTAACCCTTTCATAATTAGAGACGGATTATTCCGGCAATAGTTACATTTATCCCATAAAAAAATTCTGGAAGACGCATTATCTCCCAGAATCATCTTTATATTCACAACACATTAAGCATTACCACTGTTTTAGTAATTCCCCAAACACATCCAGTGCTTCCTGCACAACATCCGGTTTTGTCATATCTATTCCGCACAGCTTAAGAAGCTCAATAGGATGCATTGACGAGCCACCTGACAAGAACTTCCTGTAACCTGCTATAACATGCTCATCACCTGCAAGTATCTTAGTTGATATTGCAATTGCAGCGGAATAGCCTGTTGCATACTGGTATACATAGAATGGTGTGTAAAAATGTGGTATCCTTGCCCACTCAAGTGCTATCTCATCATCAATAACCATATCCGGGCCGAAATACTTCTCATTCAGTTTCTTGTACATGGCACAAAGGCTCTCTGCTGATAAAACCTCACCCTGTTCAGCCTTTGCATGCGCTTCCATCTCAAACTCTGCAAACATCGTCTGTCTGTAAAGAGTTCCCTTAAACTGCTCAAAGAAATGATTGAGCAGATATCTTTTCTTCTTCTCATCATCAGTATTCTTTAACATATACTGCATAAGAAGTGCTTCATTACAGGTTGACGCAACCTCCGCAACAAAGATCTTATATCCTGCATAGATATAAGGCTGGTTTGCGTTGGAATAATAAGTATGCATTGCATGCCCCATCTCATGAATAACCGTAAATACATCATTGAGTGTATCTGAGTAATTAAGAAATACATATGGGTGTGTGCCATAAGCGCCCCATGAAAATGCTCCTGAACGCTTTCCGGTATTCTCATACACATCTACCCAGCCATTATTGAAGCCTTCTTTAATGTGTGAAACATACTCCTCGCCCATTGGTGCAAGTGCCTTCACAACAATGTCCTTAGCCTCATCATAGCTTATCTTCCAGTCAATATCCTCTACCATCGGCGCATATATATCATAAAAATGCAGCTCGTCAACACCAAGTGCCTTCTTTCTTATATCAACATAGCAGTACATTTTGTCAAGATTGTCATTGACAGTCTTAATAAGATTCTTATATACATTTTCCGGAATAAATGAACCATCAAGATACATGTTCAGTGTTGACTTGTAACCCCTTGCGTCTGCATAGAACATTGCCTGCTTGACATTGCCATAAAACGCTGCAGCAATCGTGTTGATATACGCCCCATACTGCTTATACAACGCCTCAAATGCCGCCTTTCTTACAGCTCTGTCCTGACTTTCCATAAATGTGGCAAAATTTCCGTTAGTCAGCTCATCTTCCTGTCCATTCTCTCTTTTTACCTTGCCAAACTTAACATCAGCATTGTTAAACTTAGAGAACACCTCATCAGGCACAGTTGACATCTGTGATGCCTTTGCAAGCAGTGCTTCCTCCTTCTCAGAAAGCGTATGCTCTTTCCCTGCCAGGCAGTCATCTATAAAATGTTTATACATTCCAAGTCTTTCATCCTCGCTGATATATTTATCAAGCACATCTGTGTCTATTGATATAAGCTCAGGCTCTAGAAATGCGTACTTCTCTGACACCTTCATCGCCGCCATCTGGGCTTTCCCAGACATTTCCTGATACTTTGAATTGCCTGTATTCTCATAATATTTCATAAATGCATACACATACACTCTTTCAGTAATGTATTCTACCTGTTCATACTCCTTAAGTGCCTTGTAAAGCATGCCGGCAGACTCACCCATCCTGCCCTTAAGCTCACTTGGCTGGCCAGTCATTTCAAGTATACTGTTATAATCTTTCTCCCATGCTTCATCAGAGCTGTATAAATCATTCACAGCCCATTTAAACTTATCATCAATCTCACTTCTTGCTGGCATAACAATCCTCCATTTATATTAAATTACGGGAATATCCGTATCTATAACAAAAGCCTGCAACAACTCATGCGCTGTCACAGGCTTATCATTCGTATTAATCAAGTTCTGGCAGATAAGCAGATGTCGCTATCGCAAGTGCACCATGTCCTATGTGGCAGGCAACTGAAAGTGAAAGCGGATCCATGTGGAAATCAAACTGCGGAAAAGTCTCTTTAACTAATGCAGCCCATTCCTCTGCCTCCTCAGGATTACCTGAATAGGCAACCTCCATATGCATCTTTCCATCCTTTGCAAACTCTGCAAATCTTGTATCTAAATCATCCTGCATTGCCTTAAGCATAATCTTCTTCGCAGAAGCCTTACCTCTTGCCTTGGCAAATGCATCTAACTTCTCACCCTGAATCTGAAGCACAGGATTAAGCTTTAACATAGTTCCAATAGCAGCTGCCGCAGGAGTTATTCTTCCACCCTTCTTTAAGTACTTAAGAGTATCAAGTGTAATATATATGCTTGATTCCATCTTATGCTTCTCAAGAATCTCCTTAATCTCTGCCGCAGACTTACCCCTCTGTGCAAGCTCCTTCGCATCAAGAACAGACTGTCTCATGGTTACAGAAATTCTCTGGTTATTGACAACCTGAACCTTTCCATCATAATCATCAGCAACCATAGTAGCTGTCTGGCATGTTCCGCTGAGCCCGCTTGACATAGGAATATATACAAGTTCATCATATTCCTTAAGAAGCTCATCAAATGCGTCCTGCATCTCACCAATAGAAGGCTGTGAAGTAGATATATCAGCATCCTGCTTTAACTTCTCGTAAAACTCTTCCTGTGTAAGATTAATATCTTCAAAATACTGTTCTCCATCTATAAAGAACGGCATTGGTATAACTTTAACTCCAAGCTCCTTAGACTGAGCCTGTGTAATTCCACTGTTACTGTCTGTAAGTATGGCAACTTTACCCATGTAAATCCTCCCAATAACCTATTGCTGGTAAATCAATTATTTTGTTATACTGATGTATATACCTTTATATAGTAAGGCATTTTGACACTTTTGTAAACAAATGTTTCTTATTTCAAAGTAATATTTTTATAAACTTTTATTGGAGAACAACTATGAAATATATTGAGATTGACTATCTGGACAGCATTTTAATGAATGCTCTTGAAGAACTTATTAACAAATGTGACGGCTACGAGCCTTATTACTGCGATTCCCATAACGACAGCTTTATCCAGTGTGCGCTTGTTGATGACAGCACAGATTCACCTGTAATGTATGGCTTTGTTGGACTGCTTATCAATGATGAATGCGGATATGTTGAAGTTTCAGGTCTTGTAGCACCTGATTTTCGCCATAGAGGACATTTTCGTAATATGCTATCCATCTGTTACAGAAAGCTTAAAAGCAGCTCTGCTGGCAATTTAGAGCTTATTGCGCCTATAAGTGGAGAACTTCTTAACTGTTCTTTATGTGGTGATGTATGTTTCTACGAATATCTGTACCGGCTTGATAAAGCACATTTTAACTTAAAATCAATACAGGCTGCAGAGCCTGACAATGCCGAATACTATCTTGAGGGTGATGATTATCTTATGTATCTGCCGGAATATAAAGAACCTGTGGCACTTCTTTATCTTGATACACAGAACACATTTGTCAATGTATACGGCGTATTCGTTGATGAGAAGCTTCGTGGGAAAGGCATTGGTACATGCCTTATGAAGCATTTTCTTAAAGACTACTTTAACATTGCTTCACTTCCACTCGTACTTAATGTAACAAGCAATAACAGGGCAGCTGTGGCATTATATAAAAAATGCGGCTTTGCCGAAGCAAGCCGCATTGAATATCATTATATTAACTGTTCTGACAACTAGTTCTTAGCTGCAATAACATCTCTCATATCGTACATTCCAGCCGGCTTCCTGCAAGGAACTTGGCAGCCTCAACTGCACCCTTTGCAAATACAGCCTTAGAATGTGCGGTATGCTTGAACTCTATAACCTCGTCTTCTCCAGCAAAGATTACTTCGTGCTCTCCAACAATAGTTCCACCTCTTACAGCACTGATCCCGATTTCCTTAGGATCACGCTTCTGTCTTAACTGGCTTCTGTCATATCTATAGAAATAATCATCATCAAGCACTTCCTTCATTGAATCTGCAAGTGCAAGAGCTGTTCCACTTGGCGCATCAAGCTTCTGGTTGTGGTGCTTTTCAACTATCTCAATATCAAAACCTGCTGACGCAAACACTTTGGCAGCATCCTGTAAAAGCTTGAATAATGTATTGATTCCAAGTGACATATTAGCTGAACGTAATATTGCAACGCTCTTTGACGCTTCATTGATTGATGCAATCTGCTCATCACTTAATCCTGTTGTACATATTACAGCAGGAATCTTAGTTTTCTTAATATAGTCAACAAGTGTATCCTCTGCCTTAGCTGATGCGAAATCAATGATAACATCTGCTTCAACATTACATTCTTCTAATGAAGCAAATACCGGATATGAGTTATGTCCGTCATCGCGAAGGTCAATTCCTGCTACTATCTGTGCATTAGCATCATTAGCAACGATTCCTGTAATGACCTGTCCCATATGGCCGTTACAGCCATGCATAATTATTCTTGTCATGTTCATTCTCCTGTCAATTAAAGTATTCCGTAGTTAACCATTGCTTTCTTTAATCTCTCAAGGTTAGCCTCTTCCATCTCGCATAATGGGCTTCTGAGTGGTCCCATATCCCATCCCATAAGGTTAAGTGCATGCTTAACAGGAATTGGATTAACCTCGCAGAATAATGCATCTACAAGCTCTAATGCCTTAAACTGTAACTGTGCAGCCTTAGCCACATCTCCAGCTGCAAATGTAGCGCAGATATCATGTGTCTGCTTAGGTGCAACATTAGATAATACTGAAATTACGCCCTTTGCTCCAATTGACATAAGAGGAACGATAAGTCCGTCTTCACCTGAGTACATATCAAGTCTTCCCTCAGCTAATGCCATTGTCTTACTCTCCTGTGCAAGATTACCTGTTGCAGCTTTGATGGCAACAATATTGTCAACATCCTTAGCAAGCTTGGCTGCTGTTTCTGGCTGGATATTGCAGCCTGTTCTTCCTGGAACATTATACATAATGATAGGAAGATCTACTGACTTTGCAACCGCTGTATAATGCTGGATAAGGCCCTTCTGTGTTGCTTTATTATAGTATGGTGTAACTACGAGACATCCATCAACTCCTGCCTTCTGTGCTTCCTGTGAAAGCCATATAGCTGTTTCTGTACAGTTAGAACCTGTTCCTGCAATAACTGGGACTCTTTTCTTCACATAATCAGCAGCAAATCTGATTGTTTCCACATGTTCCTCATGTGTAAGTGTTGATGCCTCCCCTGTTGTTCCACAGATAATAATTGCATCTGTTGAGTTATTAATCTGGTAATCAAGGAATTCTCCAAGCTTATCGTAATTAACTTCTCCATTAGCTTTCATTGGTGTAATAATCGCTACACCGGCTCCGGTAAATACTGACATACCATCCTTCTTTCCGCTGTTATCAGCTATTATTATGTACATGATTCCTGTCTATTCTCATCGCTACCTATGCGAGTAGCTCAACAACATAGAAGAGCCAATCTGCTCAAACAGACTGGCTCTTAAAGAAATCATAGTAATAGTCCTTTAAGTAGCTCTCCATCTATTCGATGACAGTCGTAAAACTATTAATCCTACGCCCAGTAAGACTGCTCCGGAAACAATCCTCTTCGGCACTTTCCCCTTTTACTATCCTTCATATGTCTTCCGGGACATCAGGATAATTACTCTTGAATCGTGCGACCTCTACCTGCTGCAGGGGAAACCCTTACAGTTAATGTGACTATATCACTCTGATAATGTTATGTCAATACTTTAACCATATTTAATATGAGGGTATATATCAGTTATTCTTCGTCTTCAACAAGGTCTATTTTGCTTACTGATACTTCATACGCCACTCTTCTCTCGACCTCATCCTCTCCTATCTTCTTAGTGTACTCTCTGCTCTGTACACGTCCGCTTACCTGAAGATGTGAGCCAACCTCAAGGCCACCTGCAAATCTTGCATTTCTTCCCCATGCAATACATGGAATATAATCTGACTTACCATATGGTCTGTTAACTGCAACTAATACATCTGCAATCTCTCTTCCCAATGGAGTCTTTCTATAAATTGGTGGTTTGCATACGAAACCATCAAGGAATATCTGGTTAGACTTAGACTGCTCCTCTGGCATCTCATCTTCTTCTATGAATCTTAATTCTCTTACAAATATTGAGAGCACAAGCTTATTCTTAGTTCCTTCATGTCTGTTATAAGAACGGAACTGACCAGCCACTTCGATTTTCATTCCTCTATAATCCTTAGTTACATCAATAAGCCTCTCAGATATCATAAGTGGTATAACATCCACCATATCACTTAATCTGTTCACTGACACATTAGCAATATAGAAGCCCTCTCCAAAAACTTCATGACTGAAAGTGAACTCTGAGACAATCTCTCCAATGATACACACTCTGTTGTTTTCAATTACTTTATCAAGCATTATGTATTTCTCCCTTCTTTGCCACTTTATTATGTGTTATGGCATGTGCTTTGTTTTCTCTAATATGTATATGATGTCGTTTTCGCAAATATTACAAAAACTTTTTGAATAATATGTGTTCAAAAAATAAAAAAATTTTTATATATTTAGTATTGTTTTTTAAGAATATTGTGATAGAATATAAAAGTTGCTAATCATAGAAGATATTTTGAGTTAAATCAGGAAGGATACTATTAATGAAAACAAAACGTGAAGACATTCGTAATATTGCAATTATTGCCCACGTTGATCATGGTAAGACAACCCTTGTTGATGAGCTGTTAAAGCAGAGCGGAACTTTCAGAGCTAATCAGGAAGTCGCTGAACGAGTTATGGATTCCAATGATATCGAAAGAGAAAGAGGAATCACTATTCTTTCTAAGAATACAGCTATCACATATAAGGATACTAAGATTAACATTATTGATACTCCTGGCCATGCTGATTTCGGTGGCGAGGTTGAGCGAGTACTTAAGATGGTTAACGGCGTTATTCTTGTTGTTGACGCATTCGAAGGTGTTATGCCTCAGACTAAGTTCGTATTACAGAAAGCCCTTGATATGAATCTTTCTGTTATAGTATGTATTAACAAGATAGACAGACCAGAAGCAAGACCTGAAGAAGTTATTGACGAGATCTTAGAGCTTTTCATTGACCTTGATGCTAATGAAGATCAGCTTGACTGTCCATTCATCTTTGCTTCAGCTAAGTCAGGCTATGCTATGGCTGACCTTAATGATGAAAAGAAAGACATGCAGCCACTCTTTGACTGTATCGTCAATAACATTCCTGCACCAGAGGGTGACCCTGATGCAGATACACAGATGCTTATCTCTACTATTGACTACAACGAATTCGTTGGTAGAATTGGCGTAGGTAAGATTGATAATGGAAGCCTTAAGGTTAATCAGGAGGTTATGATTGTTAACCACCATGATCCAAGCGTTAAGAAGCGTGTAAGAATTACTAAGCTTTATACATTTAACGGACTTAATAAGGTAGAAGTTAATGAAGCAGGTATCGGTGAAATTGTTGCTGTATCAGGTATTGCTGATATTCATATCGGTGATACAATCTGTTCACTTAACAACCCTGTTGCTATTCCTTTCCAGAAGATTTCAGAGCCTACTCTTTCTATGGACTTCATGGTTAATGACAGTCCTCTTGCAGGTAAAGAAGGTAAATTCGTTACTTCAAGACATTTAAGAGACAGACTTTTCAAGGAACTTAATACAGATGTTAGTTTAAGAGTTGAGGAAACACCTGGCGTTGAGAACTCATTTAAGGTTTCAGGACGTGGTGAGCTTCATCTTTCAGTTCTTATTGAGAATATGAGAAGAGAAGGTTATGAATTTGCAGTAAGTAAAGCCGAGGTACTCTACCACACAGATGAGAGAGGTAAGAAGCTTGAGCCTATGGAACTTGCTTATATCGATGTTCCAGATGACTGCACAGGATCTGTTATCCAGAAGTTAAGCCAGAGAAAGGGCGAACTCCTTGGTATGTCACCAATTAACGGTGGATACACAAGACTTCAGTTCTCTATCCCTTCAAGAGGTCTTATCGGATACAGAGGTGAATTCCTTACTGATACTAAGGGTAACGGTATTATCAATTCTTCTTTTGAAGGATATGAAGAATACAAAGGAGACATTTCTTACAGAAAGAATGGTTCTCTTATTGCTTACGAAAGCGGTGATGCTATCACTTATGGTCTTTTCAACGCTCAGGAGAGAGGTACTCTCTTCATCGGACCTGGTGAGAAGGTATATGCCGGAATGATCGTTGGCGAAAATCCTCGTACTGAGGATATTGAGGTTAATGTATGCAAGACAAAGCATCTTACCAACACTCGTTCTTCAAGTGCTGATGAGGCTCTCCGTCTTGTTCCACCTAAAATTCTTAGCTTGGAGCAGGCACTGGATTATATCGACACAGACGAATTACTTGAAGTAACACCTAAGAGTCTTAGAATCCGCAAAAAGATTCTTGACCACACAGCAAGATACAGAGCTAACAAGAAGTAATTTATTTAAGGAGGTTTCAATTATGGATAGCGATTTAGGAGCTAAAGTTAAGAAGTTAAGAATTGCACACGGTCTTACACAGGAAGACGTTGCTAAAGCATTAGAGGTTACACCTGGTTACATAAGTAACGTAGAAAACGGACGTAATCTTATGACATTAAGAATGCTTTCATATTATGCAGAGCTTACAGGTGTTTCTCTTGATTACCTTGCAGGAAGCGTTGACAAGTCATACCAGAACACAGCTCTTGACAACGAAATCATGCAGATTGTACAGAAGTTAGATGTTGATTCTAAAGAGAAGCTTATCTCAACACTCAGAATCTGGTTTGCTGATAATAAGTAATTAAAACCGGCAGGCATATAAATAAGGAGACGGGTTATTTTCCCGCCTCCTATTATTTTTTAGCTCTGTATTGATTTCATCTGATAGAACTCGCCTTTAAGTTCCATAGCTCATCATATGTTCCATATTCAACGCAGTGACCATCTGCTATTACTGCTATTCTGTCAGCACCCTTTATAGTCGATAATCTGTGTGCAACTATAAATGTTGTCCTGTCTTTAGTAAGATTATTAAGTGCCTCCTGAATAAGCTTCTCAGATATGCTGTCTAATGCTGATGTTGCCTCATCAAGAACTATTACTTCAGGATTTCTCATAAGTGCTCTTGCAATCGATACACGCTGTCTCTGTCCTCCTGAAAGCTTTCCACCATGCTCTCCCACAACTGTGTCTAATCCATCCGGAAGTGAATCTATAAGATCTCTTAAATTAGCTGCGTCAACAACTTTGTTAAGTGTATCTTCATCGAAATCATCTATTCCATATGTTATATTATCTCTTATAGTTCCTGAGAATAATATTGATGTCTGCGGTACAACTGCCAGATGCTTTCTATAACTTCTAAGATCAATATCTCTCATATCATGTCCATCAATCGTAACAACTCCGTCTGTGGCGAAATTAAAGCCTATAACAAGGTTAAGAATTGTAGATTTACCGGCTCCTGATTCTCCCACAAGTGCAATCGTCTGTCCCTTATCAACATGAAGATTAAGTTCATGAAGTACCGGTTTATCTGTATTATTATAGGCAAATCTGACATTTTTAAAATCAAACTCACCTTCTACACTATCAAGTGCTTCTTTTCCGTCATTACATTCAATATCTTCTTCAAGAAGTACTTCTCCAATAGAATTAACCGACTCAACGCCCTTGGCAATTACTGGTATAAGTGACATAAGTGATGATACCTGGCTTACTATTGTTGCAAAATAACTTTGGTAAAGTGTAATATCTCCAGGACCAACACTTCCCTTTAAAGCAAGAAATCCTGTGAATCCCAGACACACAACCTGAAAAATCTGGAATATTGCCCATCCAACCGAGCCAAATAATGCCTGTATAACATCAAGCTTATAGCCTTTCTCAGCAACTGCAAAAAGCTGTCCGCTCATCTTGGTTACCTCTTCCTCTTCAAGTGCATGTGCCCTTGTAACCGGAATAAGCTCAACCATCTCCATAACCCTTGCAGATGTCTCTTCCATCTCTTTACGGAACTCGGTATTTCTCTTCTTCATAATATTTCTGAAAAATACCATAGTTGCCGCCGCAAGAGGTGTAGTAAGAAGAAAGAATAAGAACACTATAAGGCTCTTTGATATCGTAACAAAAAGTGCAACTCCAATATTAAGTGCAATATTTAATATGCTTAAAAACATCTGTGTTGATAGCGTCTCAACCGCTTCTACATCTCGCATTATCTTTGATTGCAGCCTGCCTGACTGTGTCTCTTTGTGGTACGAAATTGAAAGCTGCTGCAGTTTCCTTACAAGTGCTTTTCTAAGTCCTGTTTCTGCATACCTTGTTGCTAATGATTTATATCTTGTATACAGATAATTCATTGGCACATTAAGAACAACTAATGCAACCATAATTATTGCCTGAATAATAATATTCTGTACAGTTTCTGGCGAACCACTTGTAATATCATTAATAATATTAGCCGTAACAATTGGCAGCACCCACACAGGGGCATGCTTTATAAAGAAAAATAATACTGCAAGAAAGAACTTATTATAATTTCCCTTATAAAGCCCTATAAGTATCTTTAACGGATGCCCCTTATACTTCCTATAGCACTCAATGAACCAATTCTCAACATCAATTCCCTTTGGTGCATGTAAATTCATGATTGTTCCTCATTTTCCATATATTTATACTAATCTCTTTCAATCTTATCAACATTATCTGCCACAATTGCTTCTCCATCGCAGCCCTCAATATTGACATTCTTTAATATAAGTTTTTCTACATTACTTACAATAAGTCCCTGTCTGCTTGCTTCATCACAGCCAAGCATCATTGCTGCTACCCCCGGCTTTGCATCTTTAGCATAGCTGAAGTTAATATTCTCAAATGTAAGCTTCTCAACTTTACTCTCTGGCAGACCGAATATATATGCACCTGCAACATGGCAGTTTTTCGCATTGATATCCTTAAATGTAAGGCTCTTGATTGAAGGTGTTCTGTCATCAACAGGAAGTGGCTTTCTAGAACCAACATATTCTGTCTTTCCATCTGGATCACAGAAATAGAAGCTGTTAACAACAAATGGTGTCATAACGTTATCCATATCAATATTCTCAAATGAAATATCATCAAGTACAGATAATTTACCACGGCCTCTTCTTGTCTTAACTCTTAAACCTCTGTCTGTATTCATGAACATACAGTCTCTGATATGAACATCTTTAACTCCCGCAGCTATCTCGCTTCCTACTGTTACTGCACCATGTCCGTCTCTCATACAGCACTGGCGAACTGTCATATCCTCTGTAGGAGTCTTTTCCTTCTGAGCCATATATATCTTGCCTGACTTGATTGCTATACAGTCATCACCAACTGAAATGTATGTTCCAAGCACAAGAACATCCTGACAGCTTTCCGGGTCAAGACCATCTGTGTTGTGTGAATTAGCAGGATTAAGAATCTTAACATCAATAAACTTAAGATGTTTACTAAAATATGGGTGGATTGTCCATGATGGTGAATTCTGGACTGTAATTCCATGCATAGTAACATTACTACAGTTATTGATAAAGAATAATCTTGGTCTCCACGCAGTATTTCTTATCTTACAATTCTTCCACCAGTTATCGTGAGTTGTGCATCCATCAATAGTTCCTTCACCTGTAATTGTGACATTTGAACAGTTGATACCACATACAATTGCTGAAAACATATCCAGAGGATTGCCTTCCCATGTACCAAGGTTGTAATAATCTTTCTCATCGTATGTCTCAATCTGTCCCGGTAATACAGGGAACTTATCTCTTTCTGTAAATGCTGAAAGTACTGCTCCTTTAGCAAGCTCAAGATTAAGATTATCTTTTAAGAATATACTTGATATCTTATAAACACCCTCTGGAACTAATACTCTGGAATCCTTAGGAGCTGCCATAATTGCACACTGGATTGCATTAGTATCATCATGCTCTCCATCACCATACGCACCAAATTCTCTGACATTAAGAGTCACATATTCATAATCTGTCTTAAATTCTACAGGTCCGTATTCTTTTCCTGCATACACTGCCATAATCTTATATTCTGTATCTGGCTTAAGACCATATATTGTTGTAACAACCTTTTCTGTCTTGCCATATTCTTCTCCATTAATCAGGAGTGTGTATTCTTCCTTAGAATAATACTTTCCACCGTCATCAAATTCTACTACAGCACTTCTTCCTGTCTTGATAACTAACTTTAACTCCATAATACACCTCCATTGCTGCGTCCGTAATCCTGATAATCCCTGTTTCTTATATACTCACTGTAAGCTGTTATATACGCCGCTGATACAGATATACTGTTCTTATCCGCAACATGCTTATCAGTAGCTTTTTCAAAGATTTCCTCAGCCTTGGATGCATATTTTTCTGTCTGTATAAGCTTCATACGGCAACCTTTCAATACTGCATATGCATACATAAGCTTTACAAACCATGAATCTGTATTATCAATTGTATCATTAAGAACTGAAACTGCTGCTTTATACATTTCTCTTATTCTTGCAAATATCTCATACAACGCCTGATCCATAACTTCAAGTGTATCAACTGCTCCTGCTGCAAATAAAGCAAGTGCTTTTACAGCCTTAGCATCACCATCATGTGCTGCCTTTCCTGCGTTCTCAAAGCATTCTGTATATATTGCATTATACTGCGCAATGATATCATTATAATGTTCTTTACCACCATCTTTAGTCTCATAATTCATATAGAAGCTTAAAGCCTTAAAAGCAGTACATAAGCATCTGCCACCTTCTGCGCCTGTAAAATAACCTGATTCTGTCCGTGGCTGTCTCTCTGTCTGCTTAGCAATATTAACAGCAATATCATTCTTTCCAACACTGTAGCATGCATTACCATACATATAATTTACAAGGTCATTCTCGCCTATGCTGATATTATCATTCTCTACAAGCTTCTCTAATTCACCTGTAATAACATCCTTATATTCATCACTATGCTCTGCTTCTTCCAGTTTACCTAAGGCATTAAGAAGAAGTGCCTTATCAAATGCATCTGCTCCTTCAAGCCCGGTTTCTTTTAATACATTATTAATGTATCCTTTAATTTCAAAACTTTTATCCAAGCCTTTTTCCTCCTAACCAATATTTGTTTTATTGTATCATGTTAAACAGTATTATTCCACTATTTGACTGGTAATGACGAATAAAAATACAGTTTTTTCGCTACTCGCGCAAAAAAGGACGAGCCTTTTAAGGCTCGTCCAAAATAAATTCAAAATATTAACATTACTCCTTAACGGCACCTACGTTAACACCCTGTACAAAGTACTTCTGACAGAATGGATAGATAACCATGAAAGGAAGAATAGCAATGATTGTAGCTGCATTACCAATTGTTTCCTGATTAACTGCGTCATCAACCGGAATATCACTATCAATAACCATGTTTCTTAACTGAATCTGGAAGTTGAACAGCTTATTCTTAGTAATATATAACTTGAAGTTTGTATAATCATTCCAGAAACTAACTGCGAACATCAAACCAATTGATGCAAGAGCTGCCTTTGAAAGAGGAAGAACAATCTTAAAGAAAATTCCCATTGGAGAGCATCCATCAATCTGAGCTGCTTCAAAAAGAGACTCTGGGATACCTTCAAAGAAGTTTCTCATAAGAACTAAGTTATATACATTGATTGACATTGGTAAAATAACTGCCCAAAGTGTATTCATTAATCCCAACTGCTTGACAACAAGGTACTTAGGAATCATACCACCATCGAAAATCATTGTGAAGAGAAGCATATAAGCGAAGAAGTTTCTTCCTGGCATCTCCCACTGAATTAATACATAACCACCAAGTGTTACAACTAAAAGTCCAACAAATGTACCGATAACTGTTGTAACAACTGAAATCAAGAATGGTGTATATAAGCTTGATCTGGTTAATACGGCTGTATATCCACCCCATGTAAACTTAGATGGTAACCATACAAAGTTGTATGAAGTATTAGCATCAAGAGAACTGATAATTACTCGATAAATTGGTATCATAATCAAGCATGCAACAATAATAAAGAATATTGCATTAACTAATGGGAATACTTTAAATTTTTTCTTTTTCTTTTTGTAAACTAATGTTGTACTATCACTCATTATTTATTCCCTCCTATACAATACCACGTCCACGCACTTTCTTACTTGCCCAGTTACAACCGAGAACTAAGATCATACCAACGAACGACTTAAATAAACCTACAGCAGTTGTATAACCATAATCTGAGTTACCACCACCGAATGTCTTAACATATACATATGTCTGTAATACCTGTGACTTAGTATAAGTAATAGGTGACTGTAATACGAATACTGACTCAAACAGGTTCATAACCTTGGCAAGGTTAAGAATAAATACTGTAATAATAGTATTAGCAAGAGCTGGTAATGTAATATATATCAGTCTCTTAAATCTATTAGCACCATCAATCTGTGCAGCCTCATAAAGGTCTGGGCTGATACCTGATAATGTAGCTAAGAATAAGATTGTTCCCCATCCTGTATCTTTCCAAACATTCATTACATAGAATGTTCCACGCCAGTACTGAGCAGAATTCATGAAATCAATAGGTGTATCAATAAGGCCCATGTTCATAAGAATTGAGTTTACTGGAGCGATATCATATGGTGCAAGCATCATCTTGAAAACTGAAGCAACAACTACCCATGACATGAAATGTGGAAGGTAAATAATTGTCTGTACTGTCTTCTTGAAAATCATATTTGTAATTTCGTTCAAAAGAAGTGAAATTATAACAGCTGCGCCTGTATTTAAGAACAACTTAATAATTGACAAAATTAATGTATTTCTAAATGCCTGCCAGAAATATACATCGTTAGTAAACATTGTTACAAAATGGTAAAGTCCCATATAATAAGGGTTACCAATGATATAAGATGTAAATGCATAACGGCATCCAAGCATTGGCCAGTAGTTGAACAACATAATCATTACAAATACTGGTAAGAACATAAGGTAGAAACCTCTATAATAATAGATTTTATTAGAAAGGCTCTGATTTAATGAATTAGAAAGATACTTAGTATCAACATGAAGATCTTTCTTAAATGGCTTCATAATATCAATGAAGCAACCTGCAATTGCAATAACAACACCAATTGCAAGAACAATTAATCCACATCCGATATGATATGAATTACCATTATAACCATTGCTGAGAAGATCTGTAAGTGAATGAGGGACAAATTTAAGACCACCACCCATTACTTTTCCTTCAACACTGTTAAAGTCGAATGCAAGGAATGAAACAATTGTAATAACAACTGAAACTGCTACCGGAATAATAGACAGAATTTCTTTTCTTGCTACTACAAGAATAATTGCAACAACTATACATGCAATAAATAAATACCACATAACCGGCATACTGATATTCATGTAGCCGAAAGCATAAGCTTTAGGATATAATCCCAGTTTAATCTTCTCGCCTGACTGTACCATTGGTAAAAGACTTGCAACAAGCATTACAACAAATCCAATGATAGCCATTACTCTTAAGTTTCCCTTTGGTTTTCCTATTGCTGTACCACACTTAGGGCAAACCTTTGCTTTCTTAGGAAGCTCTGTGTTACAAGATGGACACTGCATTTTTTTACCTTCTTTCCTAATAATTTATCGTATGCCTACCAAATAAATACAAAAAATACAAATTTCATAAGCAAATCTTTTCTCAATATAAGCGGCGCGGATTTCTCTGCGCCGCCATATTGAACATCTGATGCATCCGCATCTTAAATTCTTAACATTTAAGTTAAATTACTTAATTGTCGCATTTAATGACTCGATAACAGCTGTAACCTTAGCACCAACCTGGCTGTTGTAATCAGCCATAGCTTCGTCATATGTCTTAGTTCCAAGAACTACCTGTGAAAGAACTTCTACTCTCTTAGTATTGATATCTGTGATATTGTTACTAAGTACGTCTGTTGTAGGAAGAACTTCAACCATTTCGCAGTTAGCATTGAACATCTTGTAGCATTCAGTAATAATTGGATCTTGAGCCTTGTGACCTGGATCTTCCTTATCTCCAAATCCAGCAATTGCAAGATCTGGATCAATATGGTTCTTAGTTGTAAGTGTTGATGGTGTTTCTGGAGATGGAAGATTATGGAATTCTCCTTCTGCTGCTGTATAAGTCTTACCTTCTTTTCCATCCTTACCAGCTACTGTATATGTCTCTGCCTTATCATCCCAGTGTGTTCCCTTAGCGCCGTATTCCCAAGCTACCTGGATATCTCCACCGTCAAGCATTGTATCGATGAAGTACTTAAAGATTCCCTCAGCCTTTCCATCCTCATATGCCTTATATGTAATAGCCCAAGCTGGAGCAAGACGCTCCATATACTTGCCAACTTCCTTGATAGGCTTGATAGCTACAAGGCTGTCTGTCTGATCTGGAAGTAATTTAGTAAGGTTCTTATCCCATGTACCAGCCCAGTATGTAAATACTGAAGATGCAAGGTTAGCGTCCTTATTAGTAAACTTGTTACGAGCTTCCTTTGTTGAAGCATTCTGTGTAGCTGGATCAAGAATCTTATCATCAATTGCTGTCTTAAGTCTGTCCATAGCCTTCTTCATTGCTTCTTCTGAGAATCCATCTACATACTTTCCATCCTTAAGATAGAATGTGAACTGAGCATCCTGATAGAATTCTGGAAGGTAGTTAGTATATGGAGCTTCTGGCTTGTTACCACCAGCAACAAAACCTGATGTAGAGATTACATAGTTCTTGTTAGATGATGCTGCCTGAATCTTCTTAAGCATATCATAGTACTGATCATATGTCATTGTCTCATTAGCAACCTTATCTGCTTCTAATCCAGCTGCCTTTAATGCAGAAGCCTTTACATATGTACAGCATCCGTTACCACGTGTTGGTGAGAAACCGTAAAGAGCCTTTGTTCCGTCTGGACCAGCAAGTACATTACCTGCCATAACAGTATCAGCCATATCAGTAAGTCTTCCTGAATTCTTAGTAGCTGACTGCTCCCAAGCATCTGTCATATCCCAAAGATATCCGTTTGATGCGAAGTTTGCAAGATAATCTGAGTTAAGAAGAACTACATCTGGAAGATCACCTGATGCAAATGTGTTCTTTACAGAGTCAGCGTAGCTTGAATGATCTGGACGAATCCACTCAATGTCAAGTCCTGTAAGTTCCTTATAATACTGATAGAACTTAGCAGCTCCGTTAGTTTCCTTAACAACAGTTCCGTCTACCATAACTGTAAACTTACCTGGCTTTTCAACTGAAGCCCAATCAACTGTTTCCTTTTTGTTGTCTGTAGTGTTGTTCTTAGAACCACAAGCAACAAGTCCTACTACTGATGTAAGTGTTAAACCTACAGCAGCAAACTTCTTTAATGTCTTTTTCATAAACCTTAAAACCCTCCTTATTTGGTTTTCGGGGTTTAACCCCCATTTCGTTTTTTAGACATTGATATATTATCATTTTTGTACTATTTTAACAAGACTAATTTTAATAAATATTGTATTTTTTTTGTGTTTTCTGTGAAACCCTAGTATTTATGCGGCTTACCATGTTCACATTTTTTTAATTTTTCTTAATTTATTGTCTAAATTATTTCGTAAGAATACTTTTTCTTTCAATAACTATCATATTTTTATGTAAAAAATGCACTAGCGAACTCGCATTTTTTATGTTTTTTTACATCACTTTTACATATTATTCTTTTAGATTCACAAAAGTTGACCAATGTATTGTTATTTTTTACTACTGTTAATTTTTTATTCATATTTTACAGGCTCAATATTCCTCTGCCATCTCTATACATCTTAACTTCCTTAATTTCTCTTAATCCTATACTGCCGGATGACATTTCTGTCAGTGCTTTCTCAAACTTCTGCCGCACCTGCTTTTCCATCATCAATTCAAATATTACATTATCTGAATATTCTGTATTAACAACTGTAATGTCATCCTGTATACATAAATGCTGTATTTTCCCTACATAATTATAATCAGCATCAAGATATGCATGTACTCCTTCAACAAGCTCACCTGTCAGACAATCATCCAGTGCCTCCTTTGATGCACTTGTATACGCCCTTATAAGTCCGCCTGTCCCAAGCAATACTCCTCCAAAATATCTTGTTACAATGCACAGGCAATTGCTGCATTCATTGCCCGATAATACTTCCAGTATTGGTTTTCCTGCTGTTCCAGATGGCTCTCCATCATCTGAAAACCTCTGTATCTCCCCTTTATTCCCAAGTATATAGGCATAACAGTTATGTCTGGCATCCCAGTATTTCTTTTTTACTTCTGCTATTATGGCTGCTGCCTGTTGTTCGCTTTCAACATTAAAAATATGCGCTATAAATTTTGATTTTTTCTCTATATATTCTCCCTGTCCGTTTTTTAATTATTTTTTTCATATTTTTTCCTTTTCCAAATCACTCGGCACAACTCCAATTATTTGCCTGTGCCTTCTTTTTATGATATAATATCATGACTTTATTAAGGAGGACAATATATGAATTATGGTGATAAAGGCATAAAACAAAAGAAAAAACTGCTCAATTCAGCTACTACCAAGCTTGGCACCAAATTAGGTATATTTTTTATAAAGCTGGCTCTGGTCGGAATAATAGCATTAGTTGTAGCAGGTTCATGCCTTGTATTCGGTTCATTTCAGGGAATTATAGAAAATGCTCCTGATATAGCTTCTATTAATGTTTCGCCTGAAGGCTTTGCAACTAAGATATATGATTCAGATGAGAATGAAATACAGACACTTTCTTCTGCCGGAGCTAACAGGACATATGTAACACTTGACCAGATACCTAAAGATTTGCAACATGCATTTATAGCTATAGAAGATGAGCGTTTCTATGAGCATAATGGTATCGATATGAGAGGTATCTTACGAGCTGCTTCAATTACACTTTCATCAGGTGAGATGTCACAGGGTGCAAGTACAATAACACAGCAGCTTCTAAAGAATAATGTTTTCAATGCTTTTAACGAATCTACAATTGAAAAGATTAAGCGAAAGGTTCAGGAACAATATCTGGCTATAAAGCTTGAGACAGTAATGTCTAAAGATGCCATTCTTGAGAATTATCTTAATACCATTAACCTTGGTAACGGATATTATGGTGTACAGTCTGCTGCCAGAGGATATTTTAACAAGGATGTATCAGAGCTTTCTATCAGTGAATGTGCTGTAATTGCATCCATCACTAAAAGTCCTACTGGTCTTAATCCAATAAGGCACGCCGACAGAAACAAAGACCGGCAGAGTCAGGTCCTTCTCAATATGAAAGAGCAGGGATATATATCCCAGGAAGAATATGATGAAGCGGTTTCCGATGATGTCTATGCAAGACTTGAAGGGATTGAACTTGCCGGAACATCAACTACAACTTATTCATATTTTGTTGATGAACTTATCAATCAGCTTACTTCTGACCTTATGTCACAGAAGGGATATACAGAAGCACAGGCTACAAGCCTTATATATCGTGGCGGACTTCAGGTTTATTCAACTCAGGACACAATGATGCAGCAGGTTGCTGACGATGTTATCAATAATCCTGGCAACTACAATGATAATACACATTTTTCTATCAATTATGCTTTAACAATAAAGCAGACTGATGGATCATTTTCATATTATTCACACAATTCAATGGCTAACTGGTACACAAAGACTCTTGGAGATACCCGCTTCAGTCTTACGATGACCGATGAAGATGCTGCAAGAAGTTATGTTGAAGCATATAAGCAGGAGCTCCTTAAAGAGGGTGGTGAAATATATGCTGAGACACTTACATTTACAATACAGCCCCAGATATCATTTACTGTAATGGATCAGACCAACGGACATGTTAAAGTTATGGTTGGCGGACGCGGTGATAAAACTCTTAACCGAAGCTTAAACCGTGCTTCTAATGATATTGCAAGACAGCCGGGTTCAAGTATTAAGCCACTTGCTGTATACGGTCCCGCCCTTGATACAGGGACATATTCTCTGGCATCTGCCATTGATGATGCTCCTTATTATTATTCAGGAACTGATGCAAAGCTTGTTACTAACTTTACAAAAGGTGAATACAGAGGTCTGATGACATTAAGAGAAGCTCTTACTGTTTCACAGAATGTACCTGCTGTTAAGATTCTTTCAAAGCTTACGCCCCAGGTTGGTTATAATTACCTTGAGAAATTTGGTATTACAACGCTGGTTTCTCCTAAAAATGCAATCAACGGTGCACACGACGTTGTACAATCACTTGCACTTGGCGGTATGACACGAGGTGTTTCCAATATTGACATGTGTGCCGCTTATGCAGCCATTGCTAATAAAGGAACTTACACAAAGCCTATTTACTACACAAAAGTGCTTGATTCAGAAGGCAACATTATTATCGATAATTCTGTACCTGAAACGCATAAGGTACTTAATGAGAATTCTGACTGGCTTCTTATTCAGGGATTACGCTCTGTTGCTACTGACGGTACTGCACGTACAGCTAACTTTTCAAGCCAGCCTGTAGCAGGTAAGACAGGTACAACACAGTTCGACAGCGACAGATGGTTCTGTGGCTTCACTCCATATTACACAGCCGTAATATGGGCAGGCTATGATGATAACTCCAAAGAGCTTGGAAATGTTGTCAACCACAATGTTATATGGCGTACAATTATGCAGACAATTCATGAAAATCTTAATCTTCCAACTGGAAGTTATGAACAGCCATCTGGTATTGTAGAGGCGGCTGTATGCTCTAAGTCAGGGCTTCTTCCTGTTGAGGGCTTATGTGACCAGGACCCTGAAGGAAACTGTGTTATAACAGAATATTTCACTGAAGACACAGTTCCTACTGAATACTGTACAACACATGTTAAGGTTTCAATATGTAATGAATCCGGAGATATTGCTACTTCCGGTTGTCCAAGTGTTACAACTAAGATTATGAGAAAGAAATCTTCTGCTGATAAGCTTGGTGAGGATAAAGACGGTTCTGAGTTTAAGACATGGGATGCTGATATCTCAATTACAGATACTGAGTTATCTAAGTTATGCACTATTCACAGTGCAACAACCAAGCCTTCCAAAGTTACAACCGGAACAGGCAGCAACAAGAACAATTCTAAAGAATCAACAGCTGCCTCAACAGAGACATCTGATAAAACTAATTCATCTGACAAACGGCCTTAATCATTAAAAAAGGATAGTGGTTCAATTTGAACGAACCACTATCCTTTTATTTTATTCTTTCTTCATCTTAGGTTCAAATATAAGTGATGCAATAAATCCAAATATAAGTGCTGCTGATACTCCGACTGCACATGAAGTAAATCCACCTGTAAACAATCCTAAAAATCCCTGCTCATCTATTGCTTTCTTCATACCCTTCCATAAGACATTGCCAAATCCCGTAAGAGGAACTGTTGCTCCCGCTCCTGCAAATTTAACAAACGGCTCGTATATCCCAACTGCTCCAAGTACAACTCCTGTTGTTACAAGAATAACCATTATCCTTCCCGGCATAAGCTTTGTCTTTTCCATAAGAATCTGTGTAAGAACACATATTAACCCCCCACATACAAATGCTTTAACAAAATCCATGGCTTTAACTCTCCTTTCCTTCAAGAATTACACCATGGGCTATGCCCGGCACACTTTTTCCTTCATTGTAACTTACGGTAGATAACAAAGCTCCTGTAGGAACAAAAAGAACCCTTTTATATTCTCCTCTTATAAGCCTGTCCATAATACAGCTTCCAAGAACAACTGCACTGCAGCCACAGCCGCTTCCTCCTGAACACTTAGTTTCCCCTTCGTATATAAGCATTCCACAGTCATACAGCTTATCAGCAATATCAATGCCTTTTTCTTTTAGAAGCTCAGACAATATCCTGTTGCCAATCTCTCCTAAGTCGCCTGTAAATATTGCATCATAATAGTCCTTATCAACATCAAGGTCTTTGAAATTAGCTTCTATAAGCTCTGCTGCTGCTGGAGCCATACATGCTCCCATATTCATTGAATCCTTAACGCCGTAATCAACAATCTTTCCCGTTGTAATACCCTTTATGAGAACACATTTTTTCTTATCCAGAGGCTTATCGCCGACGATATACGCCCCTGCTCCTGTAACTGTCCATGTAGATGCAACTGGTCTCTGGTTTCCATACTCGAGCGGATAACGGAACTGCTTTTCAGCACTTGCAAAATGGCTTGACGCGATGGCAATTACATTTTGCGCATATCCGGCATTAACACACATTGCACCAAGTGATAATGCCTCGCCCATCGTTGAACATGCTCCGTACAGACCAAACATCGGTATTTCATATCTCATAAGACCGAAAGATGTTGCTATAAGTTGTCCAAGAAGGTCTCCGGCATAGATATAATCTATGTCTGACGCAGCCATACCGCTTTTAATAAGCAGCTTGTCAACCGCCATCTCCTGAATGTGGCTCTCAGCCTCTTCCCAGCTTTTCTTGCCAAACATATCATCTTCTACTGCCACATCAAACATTTCACCAAGCGGACCATCAGCCTCTTTCTTTCCAACCACTGTTGCAGCACATCTAACATATACATCTTTGTCAAATAACAGACTCTGTTTTCCAGTCATAATCCTCGTTTCCGCACATACTCATGTGCCATTAGTCTTTATAAGTAGTCTGTCCAAAAATGTATTAATTATGTATTATTTTCGTATTATGTCAAGCGTATGTGCAGCAGCACCAAGCAGATCAGCTCTTTCACAGGTTGCAAGATGATACCTGTAAAACATCTCGTATTCCTCCTCGTCAAGCTGATTCACAAACTGTCTTATGTAATTAGCTGGTCCATCCGGTGTCACAATCTTCACACGTTCACATTCTGCTGCTTCATTAACTTTTGTAATATCTTCAAGACGCACATAATCATACAAATCCTGCTCTGAAGATATCGTGTGGAAATCCTCTGTCAGCCTGCCCTGTTCCATACACTCCTTAATATGTCTTTCCTTAAATGCATATGTAATAACACCATACTCGTTCATAACATAAGCGACAAGAATAAAGCCACCTTTCCTTGTAATACGGGCCGCCTCCTTTAATGCCTTAACCTTATCCTCCTGTCCGAACAGATGATACATCGGCCCGAACAGCAGGGTTATGTCAAATGTTTCATCCTCGAAACGCTTTAACTTAAGTGCATTGCCCTGATAAGCCTTAACTGATGAATTCTTAGATTTCAATATTCCAAGATTGTGCTTTACCAGTTCAACTGCAGTTACATCAAAGCCTTCCTCAGCCAGTGCAACGCTGTATCTGCCTGTCCCGGCACCTATATCCATAATCTTTATATTTTCTCTCCCTTCTCTCTTTAATTCTTCAATACACTCGTGTATATAATGAATCGATGTACGGAATTCAATCTGTCCGTGTCTTGAAGTCAGTCTTTTTTCTTCATTAAATTTATTATAATAATCTTCTAAAAAAGTTCCCATATTATCCTCGTATCCTGCGCATTTCTTTAAAACAGTTCCTATGATTCTACCATACAGATGTTTCTTAATCAAGAATCACAGTACATGTATAAGCTTTAAAGCCAGATATATAAGTCCTGCACACCAGCTAAAAAATATTCCATATAGAATAACAGGACCGGCAATCGTGAATATCTTACAGCCAATACCGAACACCCGTCCCTCCTTCTTATACTCAATCGCAGGTGCAGCAACGCTGTTTGCAAATCCTGTAATTGGAACAAGACTTCCTGCTCCGCCAAATGTGGTTATAGACGGATAAATATTAAGTCCAGTAAGAATTACACTTAAAAATACCAGTATCAGTGTTGTGTAAGATGCTGCATCCGTGTCAGGCACTTTCATCCACTTGCATACATTTAAAATAATCTGTCCTGCAACACATATACAGCCACCAACAATGAATGCCTTAAAGCATTTTGCCACACAGCTTCCTTTAGGCGTAACATTTTTTACATAAGCATTATAGCTTTCATTTCTTTTTTCAACATCAGCTTTGGTACCGCTTTCAGAATTAATATCGTGCATAAATCCTCCCTTTTTGCAATGCAAAATCAATACATATATAAGTAATATACAAGCTGTCCTAGTGCTTTTCCTGCCGCTGTCGCCGCCACAATAAAACCAAGACCGGTGCCCGCCTTTGCCCTGTGAACAAATATAGGCAATGCTTTAACTGTCTCTGCAAGGCTTATTAAAAATGTGCCTATAAATATCCCGGATATCAACCCGAATATAATACAGCCCGTCATTCCTATTCTAACCGTGATTCCAAGAACATATACAGCATTAGCTGCCGTTGCACCGATTATTATACATTCCTCATACAGAGACACATGTCTGCTCGTCCCGCTGACATCAGCATATCTGTTAATAACACCAACACTGGTTATAAGTGCAAAAAGTCCTGCAGCAGTAAACACTCCCGACATAGCCCCTATAAGAATAATAACCGCTATCATTTTCCACCTTCCCTGTCAATAACAGATTCTAATACATCTTTGTCATATTTATCCATTTCCACCTCAAGCGGTGTTGGCGCTTTTGACAGCTTTTGTCCCGCAAAATGGTCATAAAATATAACAATTCCAATAAACAATCCCACAGCATAGGCAATCTCCATTGCATTCGTTGCCTTATATGCAGAAGCTCCAAGAAGTTCGTACACCCGGTCAAATATATCCGTCGTACTTACGTCATTGTTGTAAGCAATAATTCCATATCCGCTTCCAACCATTGTTATAAAACATATAACAGCAACCTTAATCCAATGCACTGTGCCTTCCTTCTCCGGCTTCTTGTACTCAACAACGAAATCACATTCCCCAAGACATTCAATATCTGCATCCGGATACTCCTTCTGAATAATGCCCACAACATCAAGTGCATCAAGCACCTTCCTGTCATACTTGCCCAGCGTAAACTCCACAAGTGTTATATGTCCGATTTTTTCAATCATATCCTTATCACTGCAATAAACAGTCATCACATCCCCAATAGTGACCCTAGGCTTCTTAACACACCTCTGCTGGTCAATCTTCAAATAAATCTTCTCTGACATAACAAACCCTCCGTTGCTAGTATTAGTATTGTACATGCCCAAAAATTTATTCATAAGGCTTCATTTATTTAACAGCCTGCCCTCGCCCATCGCACTCCAGACATGCACAAAACTGTCCCAGCACTGTGTTCATTCAGCATAAACACTACGCCGCTGTGTCTGTCTATGGTATACGCCCGAATATTTCGAATCGTGTGGGAGTTAATGCCGCCAGATGTAAAAGGGCGGTGTGGATAAACTCGTTCAAGCGAAGCGCGTTTGTTTATCCGCACCGTAATAAACTATACAGATGGCGGCATTTACTCCCACTAGATGAAGAAATCCTGAGGCATATGCCATAGACAGACATAGCGGCGGGGCTGCCATATACCGAATGAACCCTATCACGCAAACAGCCGCTTGCGCATGCCACTTAAAATCTTCTTCTCCATCCGCGACACCTGCACCTGCGATATTCCAAACTCCTTAGCAACCTGCATCTGTGTGTAATCATCATAATAACGCATCCTGATAAGTTCTTTTTCACGCTGTGAAAGTGTTTCCATAAGCTGTGCAAGCGCAACTTTGCTTGATGCGGTTTCTCCAATGTCTGCCTTATCTTCTAACTTGTCCATAAGCATTACTTCGCTTCCATCCCCCTGATAGATTGTCTTATATATTGATTCAACCTCCATGGAAGCTGACATTGACAGTGTTATATCTTCAACTGACAGCTCACAGGCAGCTGCTATCTGTTCTACTGTCGGTTCACAGCCCAATGTATCACGGAGCTGTCCCGCCATTCTCATGCTTTTTACCGCATTTTCTTTTATGGAACGGCTGACCTTTACCATTCCGTCATCACGCAGGAATCTTCTTATCTCACCTGTTATCATGGGAACTGCATATGTTGAAAATGCAACATCCATATCCAGATTGAAATTATCAATTGCCTTTATAAGCCCTATACAGCCTATCTGAAACAGATCCTCCTGTTCTGTTCCTCTCCCCTTAAATCTTTTAATTATGTTCCATATAAGCCCCAGATTATCTGTTACCAACTTCTCTCTGGCTTCTTTGTCATTATTGTGTGCTTTAGCGATCAATTCCCTGGTACAATCCTTAGTCTGATCCATAGCATCACATCCTATCAATTACTCCCCTATTTTCTTTCTCATAAGCACTGTTGTTCCTTTGCCTGGTGCTGACGCCACCCTTAAATCGTCCATGAATGCCTCCATGAACGAAAATCCCATTCCTGAGCGTTCCTGTTCCGGTTTGGTTGTATACAATGGTTCCATTGCTTTTGCCACATTCTCTATGCCAAGACCATCATCATGTACTTCTATTATTACCTGATTCTGTATGCCTTTAAGTCTCATTCTCACCTTTCCCGGACCATTGTCATAACCGTGGACTATTGCGTTAGTTACTGCCTCGGAAACCGCTGTCTTTATGTCCTGTAATTCTTCGATTGTTGGATCTAAATATGTAACAAAGGCTGCTGCAACAACCCTTGCAAATGCTTCATTTTCCGACCTGGCTTCAAATAATAATTCGACATTGTTATTCTCTATCATACTTATGCCTCCTGTCCTTTAAGCTCATATATGTTAACTATCTTATGAAGTCCTGATATAAGAAGTATTCTCTTAACACTTTCACGGACTCCCACGATTGTTATGTCACCTTTATCCATAACCTTCTTGTAACGCCCCATAATAAGTCCTATTCCTGCACTGTCCATGAAATCCACTTTAGTAAAATCAAATACTATATGAGTTACGCCTCTCTTATCTATTACATCATCTATAACCTGACGCATTTCTTCTGCCAGATGATGGTCAAGTTCTGCATTCATACGTATTATAAGCTTGTTATCATTAACCATGTATATATAATCCATATGCTGGATTTCATCCTGCCCATCAGCTGTATTAACCTGTTCTGACATAATAATCTCCTCTTTCCTCTCTACTTTTACACTTCACTAATTCTGCAACAAAGCCCCCGGCAAAGAATTATCTTTGCCGGGGGCTTATCTTTTAGTACCTCATCAATGTGAATTAACATAATCGCTGGCTTCTTTGTAATATCCGCTTGTCGAATAATCATCCACAATATACTGATAGTATTTCTTAGCTTCATCAGTCTTTGTAAGGGCTACATATGACTTAGCCGCATAGTAAGCTGAATCCACGCTGTTATTACATTTGTATGCTTTGACAAGATTCTCTGCCGCAACTTCATAGTTGGACTTATAATACTCTGTCATTCCTGTGTCATAGAAATTCTGTGCTGCTGCCGGAAGTGTAGCTGTAGCTATTGTATTATACAATGTCTTGGCTGACTCACTCGGAAGTGCACTGACATCTATATCAACAAGCTTATTGGCAGCTTCATCAGGCTTATTGGCAATATAATCATTTGCCGCCTCTATTACTGATACTAACAGCTTGTTGTTTCCACCTGTTCCACTAACAACACCGAGCTGCTGCTCAAGTGCATCTTTCTGTGCTTTCACATCCTCAAGTTCTTTCTGCATAGAATTAAGTTCTACATTACTTGAAGATAACTGCTCGCTGTATTCCTGAAGATTCTTCTTATAATCCTGAGTAAGGCCTTTATTCTTTGCCGGAATAATCAGGAACCATATAAGTGCTGCACCTATCACAACACCAACAAGAACATTAATTATTGTTATTGCACCATTGCTTGGCTCTTTATATGAAGATTTAGGAAGAATAACATCATTACCACTAAGCGGCTTCTTGTCTATCTCCTTTTCTTTTCTTTTAGGGAGGAATGATCCTGATGTCTCTGCCTTCTTTGCTGCAATTTTCTTCTCTATCTCTTCCATATACATATGAGCAAGAGTGTTGTTCTTATCTATTGCAAGCACTGCATTGAGCAGCTTCCTGGCTCTAGAAAGCTCGTCCTGCTTAATATATATAAGTGCAAGCAGCAGATGTGCTTTGATAAGCTGAGGATTGTTGGCAACTACCTTCTTTAACTGGATGATTGCCATATCAGTATTACCTTCCTTGGCATAATTGAGTGAAAGGTTATATTTTCTGATTGTACCTGTAACCATCTCAAATCTGTTCTGGTTAGTCTGGATTTTCTTGATATAAGTTCCTGCTATATTGCCCTCCGGTGTAAAATTCTTACTTACAACCCACTGGCTTAATGCCTCAACAACATCCCCCATCTCACAATACACAAGACCCAGAAGATTTCTTGCATTAATATTGTACTTGTTAATCATAAGGCTTATCTTAAGACTTTCAACTGCACCTGTTAAATCTCTTACTCTTGCCTTATACAGACCGGCATTATAATATGCATCTGATACTCTTGCTGTTTTCTTATAGATTCCTACGTATTCACCACATTGTGGACATGTATCACCATCTGTAAGGAAGCTTCCACATTTAAAACATCTCATATGTCCACCCCTCACTACTTATCCGAATTCTTACCATTAAGTATCTGTGTTATCAAATCTGTTATATCTGGAACATCATTGTTGTATATAGCATCCTCTGCATCCTCAACCTCAAGACTTGGCTGGAACTTCTGTATTTCTTCATCAAAATTAATCATGATTATTTTCCTTTCTTTCCAATGCACGGACTACATCACCAACTAAATATAAAGAGCCCGTTGCAAACATCAGTCTGTTATCCCATCTGTTCAGAGCATCATCCACACTCTTGAATACAACAATATCAATTCCTGTCGTATATGCTTCAAATGCCTGCTTTATTATATTGGCTGAAAGCTTCCTCAGTCCGCCTGCCATAGTAACATAGACTTTTCTGAAATGCTTACAGCCGCATAGTATCTTAATCATCTGGTCATAATTCTTATCACTCACAACAGAGAACAACAATGTTGCATCCTCTGCCGGATTGTTTTCATAAAGACTGTTCACTGATTCAATAAAGCTCTGTATTCCCTGTGGATTATGTGCTCCATCAACATACAGATTATTCCTTACCAATTCCATTCTTCCTGACCAGTGTGTTTCAAGAACTGCTTTTCTAACAAGTTCCTCGTTAAGTATAAGTTCTCCCTTACTGGCAAGAACGGCACATGCTGTCAATGCAATACTTGCATTCTCCATCTGGTACAATGCATTCGTAGCCAGTCTGAAACAATCATTCTTATAATACTCATTATGAATTAAAAAATCAATATAACCATATGTATTTTGTACCAGTTCAAATGTATTCTCATCAACTACACAACAGTCACTTTCCATCTCTTCTGCACGTGACTTTATCACCCTTGCTGCCTCTTTGACAACACCACTGCATACAACCGGAATTCCCAGCTTTATAATTCCAGCCTTCTCAGCTGCAATCTTCTCTACAGTATCACCAAGAATTGCAGCATGTTCAAGAGAAATCGTTGTTATTACTGATATTACCGGATTCTCAATGGCATTAGTTGCATCAAGCCTTCCACCAAGACCAGTTTCCATAACTACATAATCAACGTTCTGTTTCTTAAAATAGTACATTGCCATAACAAGCATGTAATCAAAATACGCAAGTTCATGCGTTCTGCAGTTCTCAACAGCATTATATGCCTCTTCAAAATCACTCTTGGATATCATCTGTCCATTAATTTTAATACGCTCTCTGATATCCACAAGATGAGGCGACGTAAAAAGTCCTGTTTTGTAACCATTACTCTGCAGAATCTGTGCAATATATGCACACGTAGAGCCTTTGCCATTCGTTCCGGCAACATGTATTATCTTCAAATCTTTCTCTGGATTGCCACAATTTCGTAATACCCGTCTGCCCCTTTCTACTCCGGTAGATGGTGCAAACTGGCTTATCCTGTTAAGCCTGTCTACAATCTCGTCGTACATTCCTCGTCTCTTCCTTCCTTATACTGCATTAAAATGCATTGTTATATCTTATGCCCGTTTATATATTTTTATGCTTATATTGCATTCATTATACTACATAAGCCAGCAGTCTGAATTGTACCATAAGAACAAAAGATATATTTCTAAGGCAATCAGAACTGCCATAAGAATCCATCTTGCAACCTTATTCCACCTTGAAAGTATATCATACAGACCGACAAATGCAACATATGTTCCTGCCGTAAATCTACATGTACTCATAACATGTGATGTCAATGGCACAAGAAGTGATATAATTCCGAACACTGCCATCGAATAATATTTTCTGTAGAACATATATCCATAAAGAATCAGTATTGCAATACAGAACCACCCCATATATGTGTATCTTGGCTCAATCTGTCCTGTACATGCCTTCCACAACACGCCTATAATTGGGAAATACTCATCCTCTCTCCATGCAATCTGGACATTCTTATATGCCCATGCATCACCACAGAAGAAATTAAGAAATGCCATATATGCAAATGCACCGAGCGGGCACACAAGCACTGACAGTATCTTCTTAGGTGCTTTAAGCATATCCATTACAAATGTCTTAACCCTGCCAAAGCTTATCTTAGTTCCTTCCATGTCAATATATAGCTGTACAACCAGTGCAAATACAAGTATACAGCCTACAATTCTTGTTCCACTTGAGCATGCTGCCATAATTCCTGCTGCCATGTATTTCTTCTCAAAAAGGAAATAGAAAAAAAGTACAATGAACATTATAAACATCGCTTCCGTATATACAGAACTGCAATAGAAGGTGTAAGGTGCCATAAATAAAAGCACTGGCATAATCATAGTATATTCTTCTTTAATAGAAGTCTGCTTCTTAAGACCTTTAACAGCAAAGAATGCTGCAATAATTATGCATATATTAGATACTATCATTCCAATAACATAAGTGTTAATAAGCCCGCCTGTCACTGCCTTTAATGCTGCACACACTATAACATATAATGGGAAGAACGCCCAGTTAGCCTGAGGATCAATATCCGTAGGGTGTGTATAGCCATGATTGATTATATAGGCATATTTCTTTGCATCCCACTCGTTCATAAGAAACAGAAATGATCTGTGTGTCCCCATAATTCCATTATACACAGGAACCATGATAAGCATAATCAGTCTTGATATCGCAAATATAATCAATATCTTTAACAGCAGCCTACAATTCTCATTATTTTTTAATCTGTTCATCTAATGCCTCATTTCAATAATATACGGATTATATGATATATAGCTGCCGGGATTGTACTTATTACAGGTACTACAAACATTGCAGCCACAACTATTGCAAACAATCCAATATATATATACTGTGCACAATACTTAGCCCATACAGGAACATTTATAGTTCTCTTATAATTAATCACAAGGCATAACACAGTTATTAACAATGTCACAAATGTAATAAGCAGTCCCGCATCTCTGCCCTTTGGCACAAATGTAAACACTAATGTATTCTCGCCTTCGTGAACCTGTACACCTGTAAACAGCCCTGCTATCTCTTTAGTCTTAACTGTCTTTCCATCAAGTGTCACGGTCCAGTTAGCGCTCTTAATAACCGGTATCAGGGCATAATCCTTAGTTCCATCACTGTTTATCTTAACTGTAAGAGTATTATTAGTATATGAAACATCTGTCTGCTTATCTGCGAAATCCTCACAGAGCTTATCCATCTTCTCCATATTAAGAAGTCCGATAGTCATCTTACTCTGGTTCATATATTTAGGCTTATCATATTCAATCTTAATCTGAACATCTTCATCTTCAAATATGCCAAGATAAAGAAGATTATTATTATAATCCGTAAAATATGCTGTATTATTAACATCTCCAAGTGTAGGTACAACAACTGCCTCACCATTCACATATACATGTATGCTGCTCTCAAGCTTAGATGCATTAGCATCCGCATTAGGCTTCTTCACATCTGCAATATTCATATATATAGCACTTTTGCTTCCGACATTAATAGTCATGGACTTAATATTGCCAGCAGTCTCTGCCTGTGGATATATTCTCGTTACAAATGTTTCTTTATCTCCAGTCATTGCTTTATACATTCTGTTATGGTATGTAATCCAGTCAACATTAGTCATATCAAGCTTGCTGAAGCTGCTGTCAACACAGAATCCAAATGGCAGGTTATAATTAGTGTTGTAAAGGCTGTAATCGCCTTCCTTCTTCTCTAATGTATATAAAGCACTGTCAAGTTCATTGATATTAACTGCCTGTGTAACATGCAGCACTGCATTACTGAATACTGTTCCACCTGAATCTAACAGCCACAGGAAATACTTAGAATATCCCCATCTCTTGGCATAACTTTGTGTATCGTCCTCTAAAGCTGCTGTAAAGCTTGATAATGCTCCTCTTCTCAATATAAGAGGATAATTGGCATTAAGACTGATATCAGGATTTACTATTCTGTCTGTAGCAGACTCTTCTATATCAAGGCTGTCTGCCGCATCATTGGCATATTGTACATAATCACCAATCTGGTAATCCTCATATGTATAAAACTTAGGAGGTCCTATAAGAGCATATGCACCGATAAACAATTCAAGTGCAATAACAAGAATAACTGATTTGCAGTTAAATTCTTTCTTTCTTATAAGCATAAACATATACACTGCAAACATTACTGCAAATATCATTATAAAAAATGCCATTGCAAGCATTTCGTTGTTTATTGGTAATATGTTATAAACCATAACATATACTGCACCAATTACCGCTACTACCGCTGTCTGCCTGCGATAAAACGCACCCTTTAATGGTATATCTGCAAACATCTTCTCAGCCATTCCTGCAGCAACGCAGATAAGTGTGAACGATATCAGATATCCGTTTCTTAATGTATATCCGTTGTATGAACCAAAATGCCACATAAGGTTAGTAGCCTCCATAAGCACCGGACCTAATGCAACAACAAGCATGGCTATAGTATATATAAGCTGTCTTCTGTCTGACTTATATATTTTTATTCCCATGATAATTACTGCTATAACGAATGCAAGTCCATAAAGCATCATCCAGCGCTGCAGTGCTGCCATTGCACCATCTGTAACTATTGAACTTGTTATCCAGCCTGCATACTGTGATAAAAGTCCCTTAGACGCACCACCTCTCTGTGATGAAGAAAGCTGTGCAAATACAGGAACAAGCACGAATGCTGAAAGTCCGATACCTGCAATCGTACCTATACCGACATTCCATGCAGTTTCTTTCCACTGCTTTCTCTCCTGCATAACTACCATTCTTATTCCGCAGATAAGGAATATGTATATAAGTGACATTGCACTTAAGTAATAATTAATTATGAAACACAACGCAATCATGCATATATAGAACATTTTCTTTCCTGTCTCAAGCATTCTGTCATATGCCATTATAAGAAGAGGGAAAAATGCAACTATATCCATCCACGGTGTAAAGCACGAGCCATAGAGAATTACATAACCGCAAAAGGCATACATGCATGAAAATGTAACCTTTAATCCGTATACAAGCTTGTTATATTTCTTATTAATAAGCGCATACATTGCAACTGACATGAATATCATCTTAACAAGTGTAATTATTGATATGCTCTCTAATATGTAACTTCTTGGAACAAAATATAATAAAAGATTAAACGGTGTAATCATTGAAAATGCTGATATACTCATTGACACATTTGTTCCAAGACCTGTATACCAGTCAAACCATATTGATGCCTTACCATGCATGAAATCCCACAGATGTGCATAAAGCGGTGCTACCTGCTGCATATTGTCAAAATAATCTATTCTGCTGCTTCCAAAAGGCCATATACCTTTAAGTATAAGTATTACAATCATAACCAGACCTGTTATTATACCAGGTACTGCGTATGGCCTGATCTTTTTTAATAATGATTTAAATCCCGATTTCTTCATATAATTCTACCTTTCTATACATTTACACATATTCTGTCATCTTTGGATTTAAGTTTCAGCCTGACCTTTATCAAGGCTTATACTGTAAAGAGTATATTCTGCATTGTCAGCATGAAACTTCACTGTAAGAAGCTCATCACCGCTGACATATCCTATCTTTAGCTTCGTTGTTCCCTTGCTGTCTATATTTCCAATCAGCTTATCATTCACATATACTTCAATTCCTTTATCACCAAAGGCTGTTGTATCATATTCTGTAATATCACATACAAGATATATATTATCAGCTGATTCCGCCGGAATATAGTATATATATGAATCTTTGTCTGTATTCTTCGTTCCTTCGTATCTCTTAGATTTCTGCCAGCCCTGACCTTTACGACTGCAGACATTGCTTTGTTCTTTACCATTACGGTCTTTATGTTCTGTACATATCTCTTTCGTTCCAAATGTATATTTCAGATTACCATAACCTGGCCAGTCTGTAAGCTCATGTGTCAGATAGTACATTCGATATTCTGTTCCAACCTTAGGATTCTTTCCCCACCATAATACTAATATGTAAAAAACAACAAGTACTGCACATGCTGCGTACAGCAATACTCTTGCTATATTCTTTCTCATACAGACCTCCATTTTTTATACTTCTACAATCATATAATATAAATCATTTTTCGCAATCTGCCAAGTAAAAAAGGTTCTACAGACATATTGTCTGCAGAACCTTACAATTAAATCATATTATAAGACAATTATTACATTAAAGCCTATAATTAGCAAACTCCCTGAGCAAGCATAGCGTCAACAACCTTCTCGAAACCAGCGATATTAGCACCAGCAACATAGTCTGTCTTTCCACCAACTGTCATATCATATCTCTTAGCAGCATCTGAAATGTTAGCGTAGATTGTTTCCATGATTCCCTTAAGCTTTCCATCAACTTCTTCGAATGTCCATGAAAGTCTCTCTGAGTTCTGGCTCATCTCAAGAGCAGATGTAGCAACTCCACCAGCGTTAGCAGCCTTACCACCTACGAAGAGAACACCATTCTCCTGGAGATACTTAGTAGCTTCTAATGTTGTAGGCATGTTAGCACCTTCTGTTACAGATACAACACCGTTAGCAACAAGCATCTTAGCATCCTCGATGTCTAACTCATTCTGTGTAGCACATGGAAGAGCAAGATCTACCTTGTACTGCCATACTCCATGTTCACCATTCTGCTTAGCAAAGTACTGAGCTGATGGCTTAGCAGCAGCATATTCTGTAAGACGTGCTCTCTTAACTTCCTTAACTTCCTTAAGAAGTGCAACATCAATTCCTTCTGGATCATAAATCCAACCTGTTGAGTCTGAGCATGTAACAACTTTAACACCTAACTGCTGTGCCTTCTGGATAGCGTAGATAGCAACATTACCTGAACCAGATACAGCTGCTGTCTTGCCCTCAAGTGACATTCCATTATCTTTCCATAAAGCATTAGTAAGGTATAATAAACCATAACCTGTAGCTTCTGTTCTTGCAAGTGATCCACCGTATGTAAGTCCCTTACCTGTAAGTACACCTTCGAACATTCCACGGATTCTCTTATACTGACCGAACATGAATCCGATTTCTCTTGCGCCTGTTCCGATATCACCAGCTGGAACATCGACATCAGCACCGATATATTTGCAAAGTTCTGTCATAAAGCTCTGGCAGAATGCCATGATTTCTCTGTCTGACTTACCCTTAGGATCAAAATCAGAACCACCCTTACCACCACCGATTGGAAGAGTTGTAAGTGAGTTCTTGAATACCTGTTCGAAACCTAAGAACTTGATGATGCCTAAGTTTACTGAAGGATGTAATCTTAAACCACCCTTGTATGGTCCAATAGCGTTATTGAACTGTACACGGAAACCTCTGTTTACCTGTACCTGTCCCTTGTCATCTACCCAAGGAACTCTGAACATGATCTGACGATCTGGCTCTGTAATTCTTTCAAGAATAGCGTTCTTTCTGTAAACTTCCTCGTTAGCCTCAACAACTGGTCTTAAAGACTCAAGAACCTCTGTTACTGCCTGTAAAAATTCAGGCTGATCTGCATTCTTCTTAGACACGATGTCTAATACTTCATCAACATACCCCATAACCTTAAAACACTCCTTTAAATTATTATTTAAGATTGTACATTACTGCACATCAATTCTAGCGTTATTATATCTGTTCTGGTTAATTTCCGCAAGTTTTTTATAGCGTTTACCTATTAACTTTAAGTTATTTGTAATAATATTAATTAAAATAAGCCTACATCTAATGTATGTTGTTTTTCTTGCTTAAGATAATTAAGTTTTTACTTTTTGATAAAATCATGGTAGAATGTATTCGTTATTTTTTTATTATCCTAGTGTAATTAAGGAGTGAATTATGTCTAATTTTTTTACAAGAAGTAAAGACGATATGAAATATTTATTTAAGAATAAAGAAGAGCTTTCTAAGAAAGAACGAAAAAGAAAAAGGCGTGGCTGGGGTACACTTATTGGTCTTATATTAGTTCTGATACAGCTTATTGTATCGGGATTACTTTTATTTAATATATTTAAGTTAGATATTCTTCCATTGAAGTATTTAATTGCGGTCAACGCATTTTTACTGCTGATATTCCTGTATGATTTCACATCACAGTTTACGAAGGCACATATTATAGGTAAGATTCTGGCAGTACTTATGTCAGGAGTGATTGTTTTCATATACCTTGTATCATCTAAACTTGATTCTGTCCTTAATAAGCTTAACCTTCCTGAGATTAACACCGACATCGTTGATGTAGTTGTACTTGCAGATGATAAGGCTTCCTCTTTAAATGATCTTGCCAATTACAAGTTTGCTTATAATTCAACTGCAAGCAACGCTAATGTCAAGACAGCATTTGATTCTGTTAAATCAGAGCTTAACAAGAGCAGTCTGGAACTTGCAGAATACAAATCATGGGATGACCTTGTAACTGCCTTTTATGATAATACAGAGGTTCAGGCAATTGTTATGAATGATTCCATGCTTAAGGTTGTTGCCTCACAGTATGAAGACTTTGATACCAAGGTTAAGATTATTAAGCAATACGAATATAAGAAGCTTGTTACTGTCCAAAAATCCAATGTTAATGTAAAGAAAGAACCATTTATAATATATGTTTCCGGTATTTCAAGTGAAGATGGTGCCGATTCAGCACTCTCTAATAATGCACTTAGTGATGTCAATATAGTTGCCGTTATTAATCCTGAAACCAAGCAGATTCTTCTTGTTACAACCCCAAGAGATTCTTACATCAAGATTACCGGGCCTGATGGAAGAAAAGGTTATGATAAACTTACACATGCTGGAAACTATGGTGTAGAAGCTTCTATGGACACTCTCCAGAATCTGTATGGCATTGACATTGATTATTATGTAAAGATTAATTTCACAGGCTGTGTCTCTGTTGTAGATGCACTTGGTGGAATCACAATTGACTCAGAAGTAGAATTTACCTGTGGCGAAGATGCTTCTCCTATTCCATATCATTTTGTCAAAGGACCTAATGAATGTGATGGCGAGATGGCAGTTGCATTCTCAAGAGAAAGACGTGCATTTGCCGCCGGAGACTTCCAGCGTGGACGTAACCAGACAGCAGCTATAAAGGGTATCTTACAGAAAGCTACTTCTCCTGCAATACTTACCAAGTACTCAGCCGTACTTGATGCTGTCAGTGATATGTTCCTTACTAATATACCAACAAATACAATATCTGATCTGGTTAAGCTTCAGTTAAGTGACAGCACAGCATGGAATATCCAGACATATAGTATCGAAGGATCAACCCAGCCACCTGCTGGACAGGGTCCTGCTTATCTCGAGATAACCGGCCTTAGAGGTGCTTCTGTTGTATATCCTTATGCGGATAGTATCAATACTGCTATCCAGCTTATGAGTAAGATTCAGAACGGCGATATATTCGATGTAGATGAATATGTTGACAGCCTTAACAACAATTCTAATTAATCAATAAAACATAACCCCGCAGTCCATAAGACCGCCGGGGTTATATTTTTATAATCCATCATTACAATATATAATTATCTATAACATATGCCACACCACAGTTATCATTAGATGGTACGTTGACATCTGCATATTTCTTAACTTCAGGATATGCATTCTCCATAACCGCTGCAAGACCTGCATACTTTAACATTGGAATATCATTCATTCCATCGCCGCATGCAACGAGTTCCTCACTTGTTATATCAAGCATTGTGAGCAGCTTATCCAAAGATGCATCCTTTGCAACTCCTGCAGGTACTACCTCTAAGAAATAGCTCTCTGAAAAAAATGCATTGATTACTCCCTCATGCTTATCTAACAGGGCTTTCTGTACCGGAATAAGCTTTTCATGCTCTCCTACAACCAGAAATTTCTCTACAGGATAATCCACAAATTTGCACAAATCATCTACTTTCTTGATTGTAGTGCTGTTGCATATTGCTTCTTTCTTTACATATTCATCAGAATCACTCTCAGCAGCTATCTGCGTATCAGCATATGTCAGAGCATACACACCGTTGGCTCTTGCAAGACTGCATATATCTGCTATACAATCCTGTGGCATTATTGTCGCAGACATCTGCTTCCCTATCTTGCAGTCAACTATACAGCCGCCATTATATGCCAGTATATAACCACCTTTTTTGTCAAGCTCAAGCTCTCTGGCTATTGGTGTTATTCCAAAAAGCGGTCTTCCTGATGCAAGAATAACCTTAACACCTGCATCTATCGCTTTCTCAATCGCTTCTTTATTACCTGCTGGCACTTTCTTCTCTCTATTAGTTAATGTTCCGTCCAAATCCAGTGCCAATGCCTTATATTTCATACTTCTCTATCTCCTCTTTTCGTCATGTATGAACAATTTAGCATATAACACCAGTGATTTCAACCTAAGATATTCTCATCATGTTAAATGTTGTATATATATTCAGTTTTCCATAACCAGCTACAGGGTTAGGATATACCATATATTCTGAGCGTACTGCACCTCTTATAAGCTGTGCTTTAATATCGTTATGATTAATCATCTGACTATTCTTTACATTTACCTGATATGAATATAAAAGTGCAACACAGCCCCCGGCATAAGCCGCCGCATAGCTTGTTCCAGTAACCTTAACGCCTCCAGATGGAGCAATTCCATATACCCCCGCACCCGGTGCAACAAAATCAGGTTTAATCCTTCCGTCAGCGCTATATCCACGCCCACTTTCATAATAAGCAGCCCCTGTATAATGATTATATGCTCCTACACTTATAACACCATCAGCTGCCGCTGGAACTGTAAGTGTTGTATCCGGGTCGGATTTTAAAAAATATATATCCTGTCCGGAAAACTGCTTTAATGGAAGCCATGCATTATAACTTCCTTTTATATTAGTGAGACTATATATATAGAATTTCCATGTACCCTCAACTGGTGTCTTAAGTCTTACGAATATAACCTCCATTCCAGCCACATTTTCAGTTATCTGATAATCTACCGTAACCGTACTTCCCTCATAAAGAAATGTATACTCCATACTTGCACCCATTCTTGCAGGTATTCTTGGAACATATTCCCCTGACGGTGATTCAATCGACACGGATAATATATCAAGACTATCCGCCCATATTTCCATCGTAAAACCCTTTCCTGTTCCATCAACATTAATTTCCATAACATCAGGTACCAGGGCTGACATTACTGCCCCTTTATAATGACATTTATTATTAGCTTCATTGCCCATACATGTTATAACTGATATATTGGGTTTTTTAGTAAGATTCTCCATCATTTCTGCCAGAGGAGATGCGCCTGTTCTTGAACCATTAGCACTTCCCAGACCAAATATTATTATCAATGGTTTTCCAAGACGTATAGCGTAATCTTCAAGAAATCTTAAAGCCAGCATAATATCACTTTCCTCAAAAGCTGGAACGTCATCCTTTATCAGAAAAAAATCTCTCAGATACTGTTTACTTTGTTTTAATTTAACCACTAAAAGTTCTGCTCCTGGTGCAACGCCAACATATCCGTCTGTATATGAACCTGCTGATATTGAAGCAAGCAGCGTTCCATGTCCTGACGTGTCTCTTTGTGCAACATAAGAATATGGATTTTCTCCGTTATTGTCAGCCTCTATTGCCCTGTCTATTTCATCCTTTTCATATACTCTGCCAAAATGTGCATATGTATTTGCAACATCAGTCTCTGTTCTATCTGTCTGATCCCATATAGCCTGAATTCTTGTATTTCCAAGTCTGTCCTTGAAAACATCATTAAGATAATCTATTCCGGTATCCACATACCCTATGAGAACATTACTCCCGTCTGCCTGCAGATTATCCTGTCCAAGTACCCGTAAAGCACCTATTTCATCAAGTGCACTTATATCTGCATCGCCTTCCATGAGTCCATATAACTTTGGAATAGTAAAATACCCCAGAGAGCTTATATTAAGCTGGCGGTTATCAGGCAGTTCTCCATGAGCTATAATCCATTGCGAATCAGCTCTCTGCGAACATATCCCTGACAATGCCTTAATAGCTTCATCAGCCCCTGGGGTATCTTCTATTATGTAATCATATATATTCTCTTTGGTTATATCAAAATCACATGCCATAACATCTCCTTAACATAAAGCAATCACTGTACATGCTATATGTATTCAGAAATGTATTGTATTATTCTGCTATAACTATTATGCTCTCATAGTTATTACCGGAGCACCTTTCTTTTCAACAACATCTTCTGTTATTGTAACTGAACCTATATTGCTATCTTTCGGTATCTCATACATTATATCAAGCATAAAATCCTCAATAATAGAACGGAGTGCTCTTGCACCTGTATCTTTTTCCATTGCCTTTCTTGCTATGCTTCTTAATGCATCATCTGTAAACTCAAGCTTCACCTCATCAAGCTCTAACAGCTTCTGATACTGCTTGAGAATTGCATTCTTAGGCTCTTTCAGAATATTGACAAGCATATCCTCATCCAGTCTGTCAAGTGAATATATGATAGGCAGTCTTCCTAAAAACTCAGGAATCATTCCGTATTCTCTAAGATCATCAACCGTCACATAAGACATGATGTTCTTCTCATCATCATATTTATCTTTAAGGTCAGCATTAAATCCCATTGAGGATGACTTATTAAGCCTTGTCTTGATAATATCCTCAAGATCCGGAAATGCACCACCACATATAAACAGAATATCCTTCGTGTTAACAGTCACCTGTGGAACCATTGCATTCTTACTTGTCGCACCAACAGGAACTTCTATCTCACTGCCTTCTAACAGCTTTAACATTCCCTGCTGTACAGACTCACCACTTACATCTCTGCTTCTGGTCTCTTTCTTCTTGGCAATCTTGTCTATCTCATCAATAAATATAATTCCATGTTCAGCTTTTTCTACATCATTGTCTGCTGCCAGTAAAAGCTTAGAAACAACTGACTCTATATCATCTCCGATATATCCTGCCTCTGTAAGTGTTGTTGCATCTGTAATAGCAAGTGGCACCTGTAATATTCTTGCAAGCGTCTTAACAAGATATGTCTTACCGCTTCCTGTAGGTCCAATCATAAGCATATTAGACTTCTCAATCTCAACGTCACCCAGAATCTTAGCATCTGCTGAAACTCTTTTATAATGATTATATACAGCCACCGACATTACCTTCTTAGCATAGTCCTGACCTATAACATACTCATCTAACTTTTTCTTAATCTCATGTGGTGCAGGCAGCTTGGAAACGTCAAGCGCTGGTAACTCCTTCTTATCCTCTTTCTTTTTCTTAAGCTTCTGCTTTTCTGGAACCGGGTCTGAATCCATAACGCCAAAATTGCCAAACATGCCCATTCCAGGCATGTTTGACATCTTCATCATATCTTCATAATTAATTCCGCTGCTGTTAATTGAATCGAATGTTCTTTGCATACAATCCTGACAGATGTATATATTGTTAGGCATAACAATCATCTTACCAGCTCTTGATTCTGGTCTTCTGCACACAAAACATATCTTCTCATAATCATCGGAATTCCCATTGTTATTCTTATTAATATCCTTATCTTCTGTCATATTCTCATTGGTATTATCCATAAATATCTACTTGGAATATATCCTTAAGATGCCTTCTTAGAGCCAAGCGTTACCTCCGTGCTCTTAAGAACATACTCGCTTCCTTCCATATGATAATAATCTATAGTTACTTTTTCACCTGCCTCATAATACTGAAGCATGTTAGTAAGTCCTGACATAGTAGTAACTGTCTGGTCATCAAATCCGACAATTATGTCATATGTCTCTAATCCTGCCTTGTCTGCTGCTGAATCATCGGCTACAGTTCTTATAAGAATACCTACAGGATATCCATAATATGATGCATAATTACTTGTAATATCTACTGCTGCAATTCCAAGGTATGCTGCCTTATCTGACGAAACCTTGTTTCTTGTCTGCTTAGTCATTAATGAATCAATAATATCCTTAACATTAGAAACAGGGATTGAATAAGCCATACCTTCTACACCATCACTGCTGGTCTTTGCAAAGTTAATAGCAATAACCTTTCCTTCAGAATTAAGAAGAGCTCCTCCACTGTTACCAGAGTTAATCGCTGCATCTGTCATAAGAAGTCCTGTAAATGTTACATTGTTGACTGTAATTGAACGGTCCTTTGCGCTAATTATACCAGTTGTAACTGACTGGCCTTCACCTAATGCATTACCAATGGCAACAACCTGCTGTCCAACTTTAATATCTGATGAATCTTCAAGTTCTGCAATTGCAATATTAGACGCTGTATCAGATGAAATATCACTTAATGATACTGCGGCTACTGCAATATCCTGATCTGACTTAGAACCCTTAACAGAACAGCTTGCACTTGTGCCATCAGAGAATACACATTTAAGATTATCAATATTATCAACAACGTGTGCATTAGTTACAATAAGTAATTCAGTATCACTCTTTCCTACAATAATACCTGTACCACTTGATGTTGCCTCATAACTCTGTCCATATCCAAAATAACTTGAACTATTAACTGTTGTTGTACCATTAAGCTGAACCATTGCAGGAAGGGCTGCTGTAGCAACTGCCTCTACATCCATCTTATCTGATGCTGAAAGATTAGTATCTTCTGTAAGCGAAGAATCTGTCTTAGCAACATTAGAAATATTATTACTTACTGTTGGTATATTAACACCTGTAGCATCAGACTTATTACTGCCAGCAATCTTTCCGCCTGCATAATTAACACCAAACATAACCGAACCTGCTATTGCGCCAAAAAGTACTGCTGAAAGAACAAAGCATGCTGCTTTCCTTGCAAATCCGCCTTTGTTTTTCCTGTGCTTCTTAGCTTCATAAGGTGCGCTTGAAAATGCTGTGTTATTATTGGCTGTACTGCTATTATTAGTATTGTTATATGGTATATCACTGCCACTGTAACGGTACTGTGAATCATTCTCATTATTGTCATTATACATAATCATTCTCTCCTTTTACCATTGTATTATCACAGTGAAGATTCCATACATAACAAATGAACACATCTCACTGTCAATACATGTAATATAACAACGAAATGTGTTCATATTGTGTTTTAGTTGTTAATTAAATTTGAACTGATTATAAACCAACAATTTCTGATACTGCATCAGTAAGTTCTTTTAACTTCTTATCAGCATCTTCAAGACCTGTACCCTTAACACCCATATAGAACTTAATCTTAGGCTCTGTTCCTGAAGGTCTTGCACAGCACCATGCGTGGTCATTAAGCTCGAAGTAAAGTACATTAGACTCTGGAAGACCTGTTGGTTTCTTCTCTCCTGTAGCAATGACTGTACACTCATCTTTCTTATAATCCCTGAACTCTACAACATCCCATGCTCCGAACTTCTTAGGTGGATTATTTCTTAAATCATCCATCATCTTAGCGATCTGAACAGCACCTTCCGCACCCTTCATAGTTACAGCCTTCTGTCCTTCCTTGAAGTAACCATACTTATCAAAGATGTTAATCATCTGATCCCATAAAGTAATGCCCTTAGACTTATAGTAAGCTGCTGCTTCACATAATGCCATAACAGCTACGATGGCATCCTTATCTCTTGCATGAGTTCCAACTAAGCAGCCATAACTCTCTTCAAAACCGAATTCATATTCATATGTATTATTCTGCTCAAAGAACTTAATCTGCTCACCAATATACTTAAATCCTGTAAGAACCTCAATAAGCTTTAAGTTATATTCTTTAGCAATAAGATCTGCTAAATTAGTAGATACTATAGTCTTTACAAATGCTCCATTCTCATGAAGAAGTCCCTTTTCCTTTCTCTGTGAAAGAAGGTATTCAGCAATAAGCATACCAGACATATTACCTGTGAATGACTTATATTCGCCAGACTTAGTATCCTTAGAATATACTCCAAGTCTGTCTGCATCAGGGTCAGTTGCAAGAATAATATCCGCATCAACTTCCTTAGCAAGTCTTAATGCATATGTGAATGCCTTAGGATCTTCCGGATTAGGGTACTCAAGTGTTGTAAAGTCAGGATCTGGTTTCTCCTGTTCTGGAACAACATATACATTCTTGAAACCTAACTCTCTTAAAATTCTTCTTACAGGAACATTACCTGTACCATTGAATGGAGAGTATACAATCTTAATATCATCAGCAACCTGCTTAATAATATCTCCATTAAGACTCTGCTTCTTTAATGCTGCAATAAATGCATCATCCATATCATATCCGATAATATTATAAAGACCTCTTACTCTTGCCTCTTCTTCATCAATAGTCTTAACATCATTAAAATCTGTAACGGCCTTAACTTCGTTGATAATCTGTGTATCCTTAGGTGCTGTTATCTGGCATCCGTCATCCCAGTATACCTTATATCCATTGTATTCTGGTGGATTATGGCTTGCTGTAACCATTATACCTGCTGTGCAGTGAAGTTCTCTTACAGCAAAAGAAAGTTCTGGAGTTGGTCTTAATGATGGGAAAATATACACCTTAATACCATTAGCAGCAAGACAAAGAGCCGCTTCCTGTGCAAATTCTCTTGACATTCTTCTGTTATCATGAGAAATTGCAACACCCTTATCCTGTGTTCCCTCTTTGATAATAAAGTTAGCAAGACCCTGTGTTGCTTTTCTTACAATGTACACATTCATTCTGTTAGTACCATTGCCGATAACACCTCTAAGTCCTCCTGTTCCAAACTCAAGATCCTTGTAGAATCTGTCTTCAATCTCTTTCTCATCTCCTGCGATTGATTTGAGTTCTGCGCGTGTGGCTTCATCAAAATATTCATTCTCACACCACGCTTTGTAAGTATCCATATAACCCATACCCTTTACCTCTTTTCTTTATTATATTAGTCCTGTAAAGCTTTTCTAAAGCTCTCAGAAACTGCTTTCAATGCCTCTTCTTCATCTGGTCCTTCAGCCATAAGCGTAATCTCATCGCCACAGCCGACGCCTGATGCAAGAATTGATATAACACTCTTTGCATTAACAGTCTTATTCCCAAATGTAAATGTTATATGTGAATCAAATTTGACAGCAGTGTCACACATTGCTCCTGCTGGTCGAAGATGTATTCCCAATGCACTTCCAACTAGTATCTTCTCACTTACCATATGAATCACCTCTCAATTATTAATTGTTGCTGATGTTGTCTCTTGTGTCGGTCTAGTAGTTTCCTCCGTATTATCCCTGAACAATACATTAACTGAAGGTGTACTCTTCAATGTAACACCATCGGGAAGCTTTACCGACACTGTGATGCTTCTTGTTCCTGAAGATGTATATGTCGACAAATCTGCTGTCATTGTTATAGCAGATGCGTCTAATGCAGCAATTGCAGCCTCTGAACCCTCAACATCTATTGAAAATGTTCTATCCTCGAAGCTGTAACTCATTCCGGTTTCAAGTCCACTAACCTTAATATCTGATGTATTAAGTGTTATTGTCTTATTACCTGTACTCTCAATTCTTACTGTAACCTCAATTCTTGCATTATCAAGAATTGTAAGCGATTTATCTATGTAATCCGTAAGGCCAAACTTGTACACTTTATTTTCAGTCAAACCATCTACATTAATATTACTTGCCGGAATAACAATCTTATCAAGACTGTTAAGCATATTGGTATCACCATATACAACAACACTATCACGATTAAGCGTCACTCCTGAAACTCTGTATCCATCTGCCGGCTTTCCTGACGTCTTAACTTCTATACTTACAGTCTTAGTCCTTACAACCTGTGCAGTATAGCCCACACTTGTCTGTGTAAGTTCAACAGAAGAATCATTAATTTCATTATTATCAGAATCATACAAATGAATATCTGCTGTTCCCGTCACATCTGCAGTCGCTCCTGTCACATCAAAAGATATCCCTGCATGGTCTATATTATCGATAACAGACGAAGGTCCTGTAACCTTAACAGATGTTGGATTAAGCACTCTTCTTACCACTGCATAGCCATCTGCCGCTGAACCGGTAATGTCTGAAACGACATTTACAGTCTTAGTATCTCTGTTTTCTATGCTTAATCTTACAGCAGATGTTTTAGGTGTAGCTTCAACATTATTAAGAACCTGTCCATCTTTAACAACTGATACATGAATATCAACATAATCAGCAAATGCGCTTATCTTACTAAGATCCGCAGTTGCAACAATATCACTTGCTTTGATATTAGTAACAATACTCTTTGGACCGCTTACATATACTGATATCTTGCCACCCTCTACAATCTCATAACTGTAATTCTTATCAGTCAGACTCTCGGTATTAATAAGCTGTACTGTCACATTACTGAATGTATAACTCGTGGTTGGGTCATATACATTAACTATAACCGTCCACAAAACGACTGCAAATATAGCCGACAGAATCTTAAGGCTCAGGTTCTTAAACATCTTTTCCTTCATGCTTTAACCTTCCTCTCCATATCTTGAACGACTTCACATCAATAGTTCTTCTGCGAAGATATTCCAGCTTGTTTCTAAGAGAATCCGCATCAATATCATGAATAAGTTCTCCACCAACAGCCACTGAAACCCTACCGGTTTCTTCAGATACTATAATAGTCATACTATCTGTCACTTCACTGATACCAACGCCTGCTCTGTGCCTTGTACCAAGAGCCTTATTAAGACTGTTATTATCTGAAAGAGGAAGATAACATGTTGCAGCAACAATCCTGTCTCCCCTTATAATAACAGCACCATCGTGAAGTGGCGTATTATGCTCAAATATATTGATAAGCAGCTGGCTTGTAACCAGGCCATCAACAGCAATTCCTGTTTTCTCATATTCTTCCAGAACCATATCCTGTTCAATAACTATAAGTGCTCCTGTATAAGCAGCTCCCATATCAAAGCATGCCCTTACTATCTCTTCAGCTGTCTTACTGCTAAATCTTTCACCCTTTTCTCTTCCGTCATTAAACCTGAAAAGTCCAAACAGAATCTTCTTTCGTCCAAGCTGCTCTAATGCTCTTCTTAGCTCCGGCTGGAATATGATAACAAGTGCAATAATACCAACACTGATTGTCTTACCTGCAATCCACAGAATAGTCTTAAGATTAAGAATATATGCAATCAGTGCAAATATAACAACAATAATAATTCCCTTAAGCAATACCCATGCCTTGGTATTCTTAATCCATACCATGACATTATATATAACAAAAGCAATAATCACAATCTCAATAATATCGGTCCATGTTATACGCGGAATATATAATTTAACAAGATAATCCCTTATGAAATTATTCACTGTATTATCGCCTCCGTTCTTCTTATAATCTCCTACATAAAACTAACAAAATGTATTCTGATAATTACTTATCATCATCATAGAATAAAATATCATCTTCTTCCTCGTTAGATACTGCATATCCATTATTTTTAACTGTATCTCCTGCTCTCATCTGTCTTATATCAGATGTCTTCTTCGTCTTTTTAGCATTAATATGCTTAATTCTTACATCAGCATTTGCAACGTTAATCTTTGGTACAGCCTTTACATAATAATAATATTCATCATCCTCATACTGTACATACTCTGTTCTCTTATAATCAAGTGCAAAGAAAACAATATTGCAGATATATGCAGCTGCAACCCCAAGTATAACTCCAGTAATTATAAGAGCAATATTAAAATCTGATTTCAAAGCTATCTGTCCAACAACAAGAATAAGGAACTGTATTATACTGCCCACAATAATAGCTATTTTCCATGAATGATCGATTTTCTGTCTTCTGATAATGTATACAACAATAATAGTAACTGCAACTGCTATAATAAGCACCAGCATCTGTCTGTTCTTTAAAAGGCTTTCTATAAGAAAAGATATCTGTTTCATACTCTCCGACAAAGAATCATCAGAAATAGCAGCCTCATAATCACTTGCAGTTCTGATTATATAGTACATAATTATGCCAAAGCTCACCGGAATAACTGCCGCCACTGACGAGCACAGACCAACCGCTACTGGAAGTGCAAATGGTATCTTCACCCAGCAGAACATGGCTGTGATAATAAGTATATAAGCTGTTTTAGGTGCAAATCTGAAATACAGAAGATACATCAGAAGCATTATACACAATACCAGCAATGCAAATTCTGGAGCTATTACATACAACTGTATAAGAATAAACGCTGAAAGAACTATCAGTGTAAACCCACCTGGAAGAAATGCACATATAACAGAAAGTAACAGTGCAAACACCGGATTCTTCAACTTGTCCATGTAACCAATACTTGTATTAATCATAATAAAACATATCAATGCAATAATAAACTTTGATGCTGGTACTATATATGTATTATATCTGTTGTAAAATTTCTTAAAACTTTCCTTTAATTCCAATAAAAACGCCATCTATGCCTCCAAATAATTATTTCTTCTTCTGCCCTGTATAGAATCTTTCCAGCTTATTAAGCCTTGAAAAATACTTTTTGATACCTTTTCTGGTATTCTCATACCTGAAATAGTATACGAACCCGGCAATTGCACAGAATACAATAAGCATAAGTACATAATACAATGCAAATTTCTTGGCAAGTCCTATATAATCCAGATTATTGATATCTCTTATCATTCCTTCTGCGTTACACAGGAAATACATCGCCAGAAGAATTACTCCTGCAAATGTAGTGGCAATCACTGTCTTTAATACTCCAAAAGCGATGTAATCACCCTTAAAATACTTGGCAGTTTTCAACATGCTTTTTCCTTCATTCTTTTCATATATTGCCATCTTGGTCATCATTTTGATTTTATTCTCATTAAGCAATTCATTCACCTCATTAAACAAGTTTAACCTGCATATGTTTAAATATAACATATTTTTACCTAATTGTATATTATAATTTGAGAGTGTCCGCCACCTGTAACAGTTAATACTCAATATATATTATATTCCTTGTTTTTGCAGATTATATCTGTTTTTCTCTTTTTATATAATATAACACGATCACTCTGTTATAAAAAGAAAAAAGAGTGAAAGACATAAAAACTTCCACTCTTAATCATTCTAGAATTCGATGCGTATCTGTGTCCCCTTGTCAACTTCACTTTCTAAATATATTCTTGCATCATGAAGTTCTACAATATGCTTTACAATAGCAAGGCCAAGCCCTGTTCCACCAGTTTCCTTTGAACGGCTCTTATCAACTCTGTAAAATCTTTCAAATACTCTGTCCTGCTGATCCTTAGGAATTCCTATTCCATCATCAGTCACTTCTAACCTTGGCTTGCCATCTACCATTCCTGCAAACACTTCCACATGTCCGCCTTCTTTATTATATCTTATTGCATTCTGTACAAGATTATCAATAAGCTCCCTTATCATATCCTTATTGCCACGAATCATGCATGCTGAACCTCTATATGAAAAACGTATTCCCTGTTTCTGCGCATTAACCTGCAGAGACTCTGCACAATCCTTAACAAACTCATACAAATCAAAATTCTCATACTGCCTTGGCATTTCGCTGTGGTCTAATTCTGAAAGCCTTATAATATCATTAATTAATGATAATAATCTTTCTGAATTACGCTTAATCTCATGTGCAAAATGTATCCCCTGTTCATGGTTTACCATCTCATTCTCAATAAGCTCGGCATAGCCTGAAATTGCGGTAAGAGGAGTCTTTAGTTCATGTGATACATTTGCAGTAAAATCCTGTCTGCTTCTTGCAGCAGCAAGAATATTCTCATGCTGTGTCCTGATTTTCTCTGCAAAAGGTGCTATTTCTTTATATACAGGCTTCTCCTGTACGGAATCTATATTCTTAGCCATTCTTTCAATAGGCTCAATAAGTGTCCTTGTAAGTAATTGTGAAAGAACGATACACACTACTATAATTACTGCAAGTATTCCTGTTACAGCCGGAAACACATTGCCAAACACACTTAACATACTGCTTGCATCACAGGATACCCTTATAACAGTTCCATCCCTCTGTTTTAAAGCATAATAAAAGGTATTCATATCCATCGTGTCAGAATTTCTTACGCACTGGCCATGTCCGGTATGAAATGCATCCTGTACCTCAGGTCTGTCTTTGTGATTAGGCATTACATTAATATCATTATCATTATCAAAAAGCACCACACCATCTGAATCTATCCATGTAACCCTGAGATTATTAATTGGAAGCTTTACATCTGCATATTGCGATGACTTTTCAAAAACTCCGGTTTCCATGAGCACTTCTGCATTAGTTCTCAATCCGGTCTGGACCTGTTTCTTAAACAAGCCATAATATATAAAAGTTATTCCGATAGCTGTAGCAAGAACTGCTATAACTGCTATTCCAATAAGCCTTAAATTAATCTTCTGCTTCATATATCCCACCTGTTCTGTCTGTTAATTATACCAGGCTACTCAATAACATATCCTACATTACGCACGGTTCTTATACGCGAGCCTGCATCACCTAACTTCTGTCTTAAAGTCTTAATATGCATATCCACAGTTCTTGACTCACCTTCAAATTCTGTTCCCCACACCTTAAGTACAATAGAATCTCTTGAAAGCACTATATTCTTGTTAGCCATAAGATATCTTAACAATTCATATTCTTTATATGTAAGCTCAACCTGCTTTCCTGAAACCGTAACCGCATGCCTTTCATGATTAAGTTCAATCTCTCCTACATCCAGCACGCCTGCCTCGTCTGTTTCTGTTCTTCTAAGAAGTGCTTTAACTCTCGTAATAAGCTCCATTACAGAAAACGGCTTCTTAATATAATCGTCAGCACCATCCTCAAGTCCCTTTATCATATCAAGCTCTGTAGACTTTGCCGTTACCATAATAACCGGCAGTCTCTTAGTTGCAGAATTCAATCTTAACTTCTTAATGATGTCATAACCACTTTCGTCAGGAAGCATCACATCAAGCAGCACAAGGTCCGGAAGAATCTCATCAAGCTTCTTAAAGAACTCTTTGGAACTTCCAAATGCACCTACCATATGTCCACTGTTCTTAAGTGCAATTGTCTCTATTTCCCTTATGCTTTCATCATCCTCAACTATATATATAAGAGCCATTTTCTCATCTCCTGTTCTAGTCAGCCTTCTTTAATTCCGGAAGCTGATACTGTTTATAATACTGTCTGCATTCTTTTGCAAACTGAGGATTATCCTCATTTGTAAGATGCTCCAGATATCCATGTGTTTCAAAACCATTATCTCTTACTTCAATCATACATACAGCAATATTAGAGCAATGGTCTGATACTCTCTCAAAATTCGTCATAATATCTTCGAGTATAAGTCCTGTCTCAATTGTACATCTGCCTTTTCTTAATCTGTTGATATGACGCTGCTTAATTTCTAAGTTCAGACCGTCAATAACCTGTTCTAACGGCTCAATATGCTTTGCCGCTTCAATATCCTGATTTTCAAAAACCTGTACTGTGTTACCAACTATATCATGTACCGCTTTTGCAAATGTTTCAAGTTCTTTTCTTGCATTCTGTGAAAAAGAGGATTCCCTGCTGTTCATCTCTTTTGCAGATTTTGCAATATTAATTGCATGGTCAGATATTCTTTCAAAATCACTCATACAGTGAAGAAGTATTGAAAATGTATGATTATCATGTCTTGATAAATCGCAGTTACCAACCTTTACAAGATATGACCCCAGCTTATCCTCATACTTATCGACATCTTCTTCCATTGCCACAACCTCATCATATGCAGCATCTGAATAATTATTAATAATGTCAAGTGCCTTATCTAACGCTTTCTGTGACAGATGTGCCATCTTCACAGCCGTATTCCTGCATAACTCCATCGCAACTGCCGGTGTATCTAAGAATCTTTCATCAAGTGCTGCAAGATCTGCTGCCACACCTGTCTGAATAACTTCCTCATGTTTTCCATCTGGAATAGAAAGAGTTGCAAGCTTCACAAGCAGATTAGAAAATGGGAAAAGTATAATTACACATCCGATATTAAAGAGACTGTGAATCACTGCTATTCCTGCTGCATTTGCCGATGTTGATAAGAATTCAAAATGAACAAACATGTTCAGGCTATAAAATATAACCATAAATATAACTGTACCAATCATATTAAAATAAAGGTGTATCATTGATGCTCTCTTGGCATTCTTCTTTGCACCTACAGAAGATATAAGTGCTGTTACACATGTACCTATATTCTGTCCCATAATAATAGGAATTGCTGTCGCATAGTTAACCGCACCTGTTACACATAATGCCTGCAGTATACCAACCGACGCTGATGATGACTGGATAACTGCCGTAAGCACTGTACCTGCAAGAAGTCCGAATAACGGATTAGAAAACAGTGTAAGCATACCCGTAAACTTCTCATTGTCAGCCAGCGGTGCAACTGCGCCACTCATAGTTTCCATACCGAACATAAGAATTGCAAATCCAAGAAGAATATTACCTATATCCTTTTTCTTAGAATTATCCTTGCAGGTCATTGTCATAATTATACCAATAACAGCAAGCACTGGCGAGAAGGATGATGGCTTTAAAAGATTAATCCATCCTGCTCCACTTATACCTGTAAGTGATAACATCCATGAAGTCACTGTCGTACCAATATTGGCACCCATAATAATACCTACAGCCTGTGAAAGCTGCATAATACCCGAATTAACAAAGCCTACAACCATTACCGTAGTTGCAGATGATGACTGTATAACTGCTGTCACAGCCATGCCAAGCAATACTGCCATAATTCTTTTAGAAGTAAGTTTTTCAAGTATCTGTTCTAATTTACCTCCGGACAGCTTTGCTAAGGAATCTCCCATGACATTCATTCCATATAAGAACAAAGCCAATCCGCCTGCCATCGTAAGTACACCAAAAATATTCATTTTACATAAGCTCCTTTTTGAACGACTTTTTCACATATCATGTGTATTCTAAATGAGCATTGTAAAATGTATTATGTACATTATGTAAAATCTATGTAAAATTTTCAACTATGTTCTTTATGCGGTCTAAATCTATAGGTTTTGCAAGATGTGCATCCATTCCACTCTCGAAAGCTGCTCGCACATCACTGGCAAATGCATTGGCAGTCATGGCAACAATCGGTATATCCTTTGCATCAGGATGCTTTGTCTTTCTTATTGTTCTTGTTGCCTCGTAGCCATCCATATTAGGCATCTGCACATCCATGAATATCATGTCATACTGACCTTTCTTGGAATGTTTAAATATGTTTACTGCTGCCATTCCATCTCTTGCACAGTCGCATGTTGCACCTTGTTCCTTAAGAAGCTCTTTAAGCATATCTGAGTTAATACCATTATCTTCTGCTATCAGAAAATTCTTACCTACCAATACATGATCTTGTTCAATCTCATGTACTGGTAGGTTATATCTGTTCCAGAGATCTTTGTTAGTATTAATATCTGCTATTCTGAATTCCATAGTTACCTCGTAAGTTGTTCCCACCCCCTGTGTGCTGAATACCTTTATAGTTCCACCCATGAGGTCAATCAGATTCTTGGTTATTGCCATACCAAGTCCTGTTCCCTGGACTGCACCCGTAAGACTTGTCTCTTCTCTAGTAAACGGTTTGAATACTTCTTTTAAATATTCTTCACTCATTCCTATTCCATTATCAGATATAATAAATTTGTATTTTGCAATCTGTGGATTGGTAACTTTTATTTCTTTTATTTCAAATGTTATGTTACCGCCTTCTCCTGTATATTTAACCGCATTAGACAATATATTAATAAGTATCTGGCTTAGTCTTAATTTATCTGCAGTAATACAGCAATACTCAATATCATCTGATTTAACGGCAAATGTCTGGTTCTTCTTCTTTGCCTGTGGTCTGATTATATTGTCTGTCTCCTTTACGATGTCAGCAAGATTCACATCACAAAGATTAAGAGTAGTTTTCCCCGACTCAATTTTACTCATATCAAGGACATCATTAATAAGACTCAGCAGATGCTGGCTTGAAACGACTATCTTTTCTGCATAGTTTCTGACTTTATCCGGATTATTATAATGTCTTAATATAAGCTGTGAAAATCCTACAATTGCATTCATGGGAGTTCTTATATCATGACTCATATTAGACAGAAACTGGCTTTTTGCACGATTTGCTGCCTCTGCTGTGTGAAGTGCATCTTCCATATGATTTCTTATCTGCTGCTCGTAAGTTCTGTCTGACAGAATTATTACAAGAACATCATCTCCGTCTTTATCCATGTGATAACATGCCTGGTTAAAAAGTCTGTATTCACTTGAATCTGCTGGTTTTATCCAGTATTCATTAACCGCAGATTCTCCTTTTTCCAGTTTCACAATATCATTCCATTCAGGAACTCCTCCTCTCTTTTCCAGTTCTCCAAAACTTTTAAGGAGACCATCATATTCGCTGCTCCTTATCCCAAGAACCCTCTCAATATTTCTGCTTACATACAATTTTCTCCAGTCTCCCCATGAAAGCATAATATACACATCATCCAGATTCTTAGCCATAATTGAAAATAATATATCCCGTCTTGCAATTTCATGATTCTTCTCACTTACATATCTTTTGTAATATGTATATAGTACTGCACATGCAACCATAAGAAGCAGTATGCCTATCTGTACTGCCATTATAACAGTTCTATGCTGAACCGCCAGAGAGCTTGAATTGGCGACGCTTATAGGAACCATTGATATCAGCCCCCAGTTATCAAATCCAATAGGAACATAAACAAGACAATACTGGGTTTCATCAAGCTGGAACACCATTTCTTCTGCATCTGAATTCTTTACACTTTTTATAAAACCATCCAGTGACTTACCAGATATATCTGCATTTTTCAGATGATAAAATATATTACCACCTATATCCATGCTGCCTTCAGACTTTAATACAATATCACCATTATCATATATTACATAACTGCTTGTGTCCTTTGAAAATGCTTTGACACCCAGTTCTTTATTAATAGCTTCTGTATTGTATGAAACTGCAATTGAACTATATTTAAAACCATTAACATCTGCAGGCTGAACGGGTATTGCAAAAAACATTACCTCATCACTTCCCGGAAGCGATCCGTCCACTACAACATTTTTTCTGTCTATCACAAGACTTTTCCATGTATTTCCAAGTTCAAGATACCCCTTTTTACCTGACGATGACAAATAATTACAGGCATCATCTATAAAATAAAATTCTGTGTAATGCCATTCATTCTTCCATTCAGCAAGAAATTTACTGATACTGTCTATATTTCACCAGCCTCATCTATATAATCGCCTGTCATTCCAAGCAGGTTCCACTGCTGCCCAGTTATCTGCATGAATTTTTCACTGACCTGCGTATACACTTCATTAAGATTCTTCGAGCTTGTCTCATACAGTTCTCTTTTGACCGTAATGGAATAATTAAGCATTATTACGCCCACACACACAAATACAACTATTGCCACACCTACTGCAGCAAAGAAATATTTGCTATACTCATTCTTCTTCAATTGACCTGTTTCCTTTCCCAAGATAATCAGCTCTTCTGTATATAAACTTCTGGTGCATCCAGTCTGCCACCATCAGAAAAATACTTTATCCATTGTTGTGCTACATTTGTTGTATGAGCTATATATCCGTCATATTTTTCGCCTTCTTTGATGTCTGCCTCAGCCTTATACATATGCACTCCGTCATGCTCTGACATATCATAATTATATGCACGTTCCAACAAAGTATGACCAGAAACGTCAACATAACAGAAAGAGTATATTTTTTCGTCTTCTACTGACTTTCCATCTGTCATAATATCCTCAAGATGCATATTGCCATTATCGTCTCTTGATATCTTCATTGTAAATCCGCTTGATGCCGGCAGCGTATCCCATGATATCGGGTCGTCATCCCGTCCACAGCCTTCCACAAGGCACCGCACAACGTCTTTAATCTCAGCACCTGTTGCATCCTTTGTATAAAACTTCACGCCTCCGCCCATTAGAAGTGCCTGTAATTGTGCTGATGTATAACTTCCCTTATAGATGTCTCCGGCATTCATGGCAGCAGGTGCAATCAGCATATCCACATTACATATTTCCCGGAGTGTATTAACTCTCACTGAAAACGCCTCACTTCCTGTATCTGATACCCGCCACTGATATTCCCTGTCAAATGTGGTAATAACCGGTGATTTTTCTTTTACCGCATTGTAGTTATTGTTAAACACTTCCACCGCCTGCAAGGCATCCACATCTCCTGCCAGCATTTTCTGTACTGCTGCGCAGCTTGCCCGGCATACACTGTCATTCCTTATATATGTATACATATGATTACTTTCAATATAAGGAATCAGGTTCGCAAATATGTCCTGCACATCTACATTTACATCTTTATTATACACAACAACGGACTGTATCCTGTCTGCCATTGCATTCATTACATCACTGCCAAACATATATCTTACTATATCCAGTGCCAGCTCTTCTTTTTTTCCTGCTCCTTTTAATTTTCCATTCATAGCTATTGAATATCCGGGTGTACTAAAATACCAGTTATCGTTATCTGTCTCCCCAAAATATGGCAAAAGAATGAGATTATTCATTCCTTCATCCTGATACTCTGCAATATTAGTGCTCTGGCGTATCATTGCAATCTTCCCGGACACAAAATCCTGGAATATACTTGAATATCCTCTTTTTGTGTCATCTGCCTGTGCATCAGTATCTTTCAAAACCTGTCCAAGTCTCGAGAACAACTTCTCACCCAGCTCATCCGGTATATAATCTATATTTCCATCCATTGCTTCATAACGCCAGGTACGCCCTTCTGTACTTTGTAACAAAGGAATTGACCACGCCTGTAACATATATGAATCTGTATAATCATATTTATAATCTGTTGCAAACCCTCTTATCCCATATTCACTGAACTTATCACATGCTTCAACAAATGTTACATAATCATGAGGCAGTTCTATTCCATATTCCTCAAAAAGTGCTGTATTGGCAAGTATCCCCTCCACGCTTGCTGCACCCGGAAGCCAGTTCACTGAACCATCTTCATTGGTAAATCCATCAAGATAAACCTTATAAAACATGTTTGTAATATCTGTACATGAAAAATCATAAAGATAATCCTTAGGATTAATATCATAATCATCGTCAGACGAAGACGTCTGTGTCCACGATGATGCATCTATTATTATATCTGCAAGGTCATCATTAAGCGCTGCATCATTAAGATACTGTGCTCCTCCCCTGCTTATTACAAAATCAAATTCGACATCCGGGAAGTGTTCTTTCAACATTCTTCCCACACTTGCAAGCCAGTAATCCTGGTCAAGCTGTACAACTATTCTCTGTTTTTCTTCTCCACTGTTTCTTAATGGCATACTACATGACAACAGCATACTTACAAGCAATACCATTACCAGTAGAACACATATTATCCGTTTCATTCTATCCTCCAAAAAGACTTTACCCTTGTGCTTTATACAGATAATACAACGTGTGCATGTCGAATTATGTCGAATAGGAGGAGAAATCAATAAAAAACCTGCATGGAATGTGCTATTTGCAGCCATACAGGTCTTTTTATATTTACAGTATATACATGTATTTTATATTCTTTTAACACATATCAGGCTTGTTCCATAGGTTAAGCTTCGTTCCGAGTCCCATTTTCACAGCATTTTCATAACACACCTTACCCCAGGCAACATCTTCTACAGGCATTCCTCCAACAGAATATACAATTATCTGATCATCACTGTCTCTTCCTGATGCATTGCCAAGCAATATATCTCCCATATCAGTAATATCACTTTTACTTATAATTCCATCATGGCACATATCTGTAAACTTTGCACCTATTATGTTAATTGAACCAAATGTCGGATATGGATATTCCTCTGCCCATGCCTCGTAAAGCTTTATATTATCAACTACCATCTTACATTTTTCTTTGAGAAAATCTGTCTCCATATCAAATGCACTTGGAGCAACAATAAGCGCTCCCGGCTTTATCCATTCACCTTTGACATATGCATATTTTGACGGATCTGTTCCTGCTGTGGCTGCAAATGATATAACATCACTGTCTCTTACCAGAGTTTCTATATCATCTACCACTGTTACAGTTGTAAGCTGTGGATATGTAGCTTTGACATATTCAAGGAAACTGTCTAATGATTTCTTTCCTCTGCCTTTTACCTTAAGTGTATCAAGCTCTGGGCATGTTGCCATAAATGCATCAAGGCTTGTTTTTCCCATTACACCAGGACCATATATTGCACCCGTCTTAGCACCCTTTGGTGCAAGATGTCTTAACCCTACACCAGGAATTGCACCAGTCCTGTAAGCGCTCAGAAGATTACCGCTCATCAGACACACCGGTGCACCGGTTGTCTTGTCATTAAGCATAACCATAAGTATTGACCTTGGCAGACCTATTTCCTTATTAGTTGTATTAGAACCATACCATTTCATACCAGCCATATCAAATGGTCCTCCTATATATGCCGGCATTGCCATAAATCTTCTATCTTCTCCTACATTCTTTGGCATATTCGGAAAAGGAGATTCATTCGGGAATGTTACCATACAGCCATGAGAATTATGGTTTTCACCTCCCATTACGAAATCACCCTTTGTAAGACATTTAAGAACATCTTCCATTGTATCTATGCATTTAGGCATGTTCTTTACGCCAGCCTTTATCATTTCCTGTTCATTAAGATATAAAAAATCAACTTCTGGATACATAATAATTCCTCCTCTATAATCCGCAGCCTATGACTGCTTCCATCATTATCTCCACAAACTGTGTCGGTCTGTTAAGTGCAGGTGTTCCAACAACTGTGCATAATGGTCTGATATCATGAAATATCTCTGAATATGCCCTTGATATATCTGCACACATTTTCATATCTACAGCAAACACATCTACTTTAATAACATCTCCAACACCTGCACCAGCCTGTTCAATAAGCTTTACCTGCTTCTCAAGTACATATCTGGTCTGCTCATAGGCATTTTCCCCATACACTGTACCATCCGGCTGTACCGATGTTGTTCCACCAACATATATATGGTCACCAACCTTTACCATTCTGCTATATCCTACTTTCTCTTCTAATGGAGCTCCTGATGAATAATTTACTCTCTTCTCTGCCATTTAGTTTACCTCTCCTTCTGCACCTGCAAGTGCCTTTTCTTCATTTTCCTTCTTTACAAGTTCATTGAACTTGACAGAAGCATCATTTATCACTTCAACCGGTACCGGCTGGAATGGGCTTGCTTTCATAACTCCACATACCCAGATTATTGAATAGACTACAAGTCCGGCAAATAAAACTCCACACAACTCAAATATCTTAATTCTGGTATCTCCTGTTGATATATTCCATATCATGTATACATTTCCAAGAATACCTATTATCTGAGGTATTCCACCTAATGCAAGCCACTTTTTTCTTGGATATTCAGGATTTCTCTTCCTGAGTATAAGCACTGTTACATGTACAAGGCAGTATGTTAATAACCAGAAGCATGAACCTGACAATAACAGGAAACTTACACCCTCTGTTGCCCCAAGTCCTGAAGCGATTATTCCTGCAACGAATACAAATAGCACTACAAGTCCGACCCATGCTGCACCTCTCTTGTTTGTCTTAGCAAATACTGATGGCATCATGCCTTCCTCGCCCATACCCTGTACAATTCTTGAAACAGAAGCATATACCGTATTAATTGTCGAAGCTGCTGCAAGTATGGTTATAATTCCCATCCATATACGTCCTGCATTGCCTAAAAGGTTAGTAGCGTATGTCATATGAGGAGTACCTGCAGGGTCATTGGCAAGAATATCAAGGCTTACATAGTTAGTCATTCCTATACCAAGAATGCTCTGTACAAAAAACAGTAAAACCAGACCTATTGTCATAGAAAGAAGTACATCTCTTCTTGGATTCTTCAAATCCTTTGCTACCGGAATAATAAACTCAACACCTATAAACAGCCAGAATGCAAGTGCGGCATATGAGCAAAGTCCCTTAAATCCGCCTATCTGTTCAAATGTTGGTGCATTTGTTGCATAATCAACAACATTTGAGCTTATTCCTAATTTACATACACCTATTAATCCGATAAGCACCATTGAACCGATAAGAAGGAATACTACTATGTTCTGTACTTTTGAAAATATATCTACACCAAAAAGATTAATCACGAGAAATAATGCCATTATTATAATTGATATTATCCTGTTATCTACATGTGGCAGAAACAGACCTTTTAAAACAAGTCCGCAAAGTGTAATCTCTGCTGTCATGCTTAATATTTCTGTAATTACATAGGCTGACAGATTACCAATTAATGATGGAAGTGGTCCCATACCAGCCAGAAGATACTGTCCTGTACCTCCCTGAACTCTTGGCATAAGTCCATTCAGTTCTGCAAATGATATTCCAATAAACCAGTTCAGCACCATTACTGCAAATAGCGGAATGATAAACCATCGCCCTATCGAACCCATTCCTGTTCCTAAAGAAACAAGACAGCTTGTGGCAACAATAAGTCCTACGCATATTGCCACGCCACTTCCTAATCCTAACTTTTTCTTCATAAAACCAGCTCCCTTCCTTTTTGCATGATTAATTATTAACAAAATAAACAATAAAGGCGCCGCACACCAGATGTACGACGCCTTTGTCTTTGATTTATTAAGTTTATGATATGGATACTACAGGGTTTTCATGAAATTGTATTGTAAAAAAAAGAACTGTAATGTATTATTTCTTAATAAATAATCAGAATATTACTATAATACAAGACGTAAAGGAGGGCTTATGTGTACAGCAGCTACTTATAAAACTAAAGATTTCTATATGGGAAGAACACTGGATTATGAATTTTCTTATGGTGATGAGTTGACTGTCACACCTAGAAATTATCCTATTAATTTCAGATTTATGGGCGTCAGGAATAACCACTATGCGATGATTGGAATGGCACATGTCGCTGACGATTATCCTTTATATTATGAAGCATTTAACGAAAAAGGTCTTGGCATGGCAGGACTTAATTTTGTTGGCAATGCAACTTACAACGAACCGGACCTAAGAGGCCTTAACGGAGAGAGTAATATTGAAAATGTTGCCGTTTTCGAATTCATTCCGTGGATATTATCGCAGTGTGCAACAGTTGACGAAGCCAAAGAAAGACTCCAGTTTATTAATCTTACCAACACTCAGTTTAATGATATGTTTCCATGTGCTAATCTTCACTGGATTATTGCTGATAAGGAAAACTGCATAACTGTTGAATCCATGTCAGACGGACTTCATATATATGATAATCCTGTAGGGGTGCTTACTAATAATCCGCCATTTAACATACAGATGTTTAATCTTAACAATTACATGGGTCTGTCTGCAAAACAGCCTGAGAGCAATTTCTCAGACAGACTTGAATTCAACAGATACAGCCGTGGTATGGGTGCACTCGGACTTCCTGGGGATCTGTCATCTCAGTCAAGATTCGTAAAAGTTGCTTTTACTAAGATGAATTCTGTTTCAGGTGACGATGAGAAATCAAGCGTAAGCCAGTTCTTTCATATATTAGGCAGCGTAGACCAGCAGCGTGGCTGCTGCCAGCTAGACGATGACAAATACGAGATAACAATATATACCTGCTGCTGCAATACAACTAAAGGCATATATTATTACACATCATATGACAACCATCAGATATGTGCTGTTGATATGCATAAGGAGAACCTTGACGGTGATAAGCTGGTTCGATATCCACTTATTACTGATGGCGCGATAAGGGCTGTTAATTAATATATTCAATCCTCTCCTTGCCAACTTCCCAGAATATGTTATTATATGATAGATTATTACAAGTGTTTAAAGCACAGAAAGAGGAATATATGTTAGTTTATGACGCTAATGCCAATTCTGGCAGCTCTGCCGGTTTTGAGTGTACCTATACAACTTTTAAATCTGACAACCCTGTAGCTTGCCCTGAGAATCCTATTCTTGTTCTTGATAATGCAGAAAAGCAGTGGGATGAGACTTCTTATGGTTTATTCACTAACCCTTATAAAAAGACTGCATTTGATTTCCAGATTGATGGTGAATCTTTCACAAGTAACATCTTAAAGATTGATTCAAGATTTACAAGCCTTATCAAATGGCTTGGCGAAAACAGAGTTAAAGTAAAGCTTACAGGTGCTAACTCATCTGAAGGATATAATGTATTCAGGATTCAGGAGGTTGCATTTGGCAATGGTAACAAGTTATCCGCTGAAGACGGTTTCCTTCAGTTTATGATTGAGAGATTATTAGAGAGCAGCGCCATTGCAGAAGACAATAGTGAAGAACCTGATGAATCTGCTGATGATATGAAGCTTACAAGCCTTACAAGCATATCAGATTTTCTTAACTGTGCAGGAAGCACGCTCCCTGAGAATATCCGCTTATGGGCAAGACGCAATCTTGTTGTTGCCCGTTCAAGCGAGGTAACTCCTGAAGAGAAAAGACATGCACAGAGAGCACTTTCTATCATGCTTAATATTAAATGGAAGAGCAATTACTTCGAATCAATTGACCCTGTGGAAGCAAGAAGAATTCTTGATGAAGAGCTTTTCGGTATGGAGAGTGTTAAGCAGAGAATTATCGAGACTGTTATTCAGATTAACAGAACTCACACTCTTCCTGCATATGGTATCCTTCTTGTAGGTCCTGCCGGAACAGGTAAATCGCAGATTGCCTACCTTGTTGCCAAGATTCTTAAGATGCCTTGGACAACTCTTGATATGAGTTCAATTAATGATGCTGAACAGCTTACAGGAAGCTCAAGAATATACTCTAATGCCAAACCTGGTATTATTATGGAATCATTTAACATGGCTGGTGAATCTAATCTTGTATTCATCATCAACGAGCTTGATAAGGCTACTTCAAGCAATGGTAACGCCAACCCTGCTGACGTACTCCTTACACTCCTTGATAACCTTGGATTCACAGACAATTATATGGAGTGTCTTATCCCAACCTCAGGCGTATATCCTATCGCCACAGCTAATGATAAGGATAAGATAAGTGCACCGCTTCTTTCAAGATTTGCAGTAATTGATATTCCTGATTACACAAGAGAAGAAAAGAAGACAATATTCCTTAAATATTCACTCCCTAAGGTTCTTAAAAGAATCGGACTTCACGAGGATGAGTGCTTAGTGCTTGATGACGGACTTGAAGCCGTTCTTGATTACTGCAAAGATACCACAGGTATCAGAGATCTTGAACAGGCCGCCGAACACCTCGCTGCACACGCTTTATACTTGATTGAAGTAGAACATGCAACAAGCATTTCTTATAATGCTGATATGGTTAAATCACTTTTCAGATAAAACATCATAAAAGCGGAGAGACTTCTTAATCTCTCCGCTTTTCTTTTTGTCATATTTCGACAGAGCCAGCTACAACTGCTTCTTATGCAGCTCCCTGAGTCCATCTATTTCATCGCACAATTCCCTGCTTGAGCAAGTTGAACAATCCATTGTAAGACCGTTAAATATGTGATTCAGCGAATCTGTTATCTGTTCACATCTGTGTGCTTCACTTTTTAAAAATGTGTAATCAATATCCTGCCCAGTAACAAAATATATGCTTACAGCCTCAACCTCCGGGCGCTTCCTGTAGGCATTGATAAGTCCCAGCCCTACTGCTGCAAAGTTAATCCCATGTGAAACCGCTTCTTTACTCACTCTCACTGGTTCTCTTTCCCTGACAGCTGATATTCTCATCATATATCCTTTAGGAAATGCATGGTATCTTACATAATCAGTCGCTCTCATTGAAGCATACAGCGCATTGTCATCATGATTCTTAATATATTCACTGTCCAGCCTGATTACAGTAATTCTTGCATATGAGATATCATTCCTGATATTACACAGGTCATCTCCAACGAGATACACTGCATCCTCCGGCACAAGCTCTTTATCCTGTGTAAATGCAATGGCACTTACTGCCTGACTGCTTCCACCGCCAAGCTCATAAGCCGTCTCGCTTTTAAGGATAAGATTCTCCTTCTCAGTCATCTCCCATTCTTTCTGTGATGGAAGTCTCTTTACTCCATGGCTTTCAAGCATTGATATAAGCTTTCTTATGTCACCATCATATATATCCATCGGCTGTTTCTGCCCTTCCTGTTATTCTTTATGTGTATCCTGTTCTTTCTTTTTCTTTGTCTCACGCCTGTTCTTTGACCAGTTATAATACGCAGTAAGCGGCTTGATTAATGCTGCTGCAAATTTCATATCCAGATTAAAGAAATATATAACAAGAGTCAGAAGAAACAATGCAACGAGCACGATTGCAATAATAGCCAGCACTTTTAATACTATCATACGTTACTTCCCTTCTGTCTTGCATATTCTGCAGCACCTAATGCTCCCATAAGCTGTGGGTCTGTCGGAAGGTCAACTACATTAATCTTAAGCACCTTTTCTATTGCTTTCTTCAAGCCTTCATTCTTGGCACATCCACCTGTAAGTGTAACGCTGTCAGCCGCACCTGCTTTCTTAGCCATGACAAAGCATCTCTTAGCAACCGATAACTGTATTCCTGCCGCTATCTCCTCCATAGGCTTACCCTCACCTACTAACGAAATAACCTCACTCTCTGCAAATACCGCGCACTGTGCTGTTATTGGAATCACGTTCTTCGCTGTAAGAGACAGATTAGAAAATTCATCTAAAGACATCTCAAATGCTCTTGCCATTGATTCAAAAAATCTTCCCGTTCCTGCTGCACATTTGTCATTCATCGCAAAATTAAGCACAGTTCCATCAGTGTCAATCGCAATTCCCTTAACATCCTGACCGCCGATATCAATAATCGCCTTAACCGATGGGTCAGTCACATGAACTCCCATAGCATGACAGCTTATCTCTGATATATTCTCATCTGCAAACGGTACTTTATTTCTTCCGTAACCCGTACCAATCAGATATGTAAGCTCCTCTGCGCTGTTTAAACCGTCAACCTGGCTTACAGCCTCGTCAAGCGCATCCTTCGCACTAAGCACAGGATTAATCCTGCTTCTCTTAGTAACCGCAGATGCGATTTTTCCATTCTCATCTATAATTACGCATTTGGTATATGTACTTCCTGCGTCACAACCACCGAAATATTTCATTCTGCTATCCTTTCCTGCCACGTATGCAGCATACACACTTCTTACCAGCTCTTAGAATCGTCAAAATCCTCAAGTGACGGGTCAAGCGGCTCTTCCCTGAAAACAGTTCTCATGTATCTGTTAATCTCCGTTCTCATGTCTCTTCTTGTTCCATCCTCAGGACACATAAGATTGTGCGTTACCCATATTAAATGTATTCCATGTTTTCTCGCTTCTTCTTCAAATAGACCATGATATCCTGACATTGATTTGCAGCCCATATGAACATACATGATTACTATATCAATATTAAACATTTCGCAGAAACGCCAGAGTGCCTCTACGCCTGTCTCATAACCGCCGTTAGAGCGGTTTCTCATAATCATGTTCTCATACAGATATGCAAGGTCTAACATTGCCTGGTGCTTATCCTCTGTGTTGACCATCTCTGTAGACACCATACTTAACATATCTGCAATAGTTACAACACCCCAGCAGTTAAGAAGCCAGATTGGGAGTGCCGTATAATATGCAGCCTGAACGCCCCATGTCATGGCTCTGTGGCGGTACTCCTTCGCCGCCATCTCTTTATTCTTATATGCATCAAGTGCCATCTTTGTAAGCTTTTTATCCATATCAAGGAATGCCTGATTTCTTCCACCTGCAGCCTGATATACACCATATCTGTAGAGTGCAAGCGTTACGCCCATAACCTGCGGATAATCTGTCTTGGAAATCTCCATCCACTCTAAGAATTCCTCTGTCTCTGCATTAAACCGCTTCATACTCTTAAAGAATGCATCCCAGTCGAACTTCTCTCCAGTCTGTCCCTCTATGAAATGAATTGCATTGACAACCTCTTCTGCCGCATACTCCTGTACACTTTCCTGTCTGTGTCTTATTGGCACAGCAAGCTGAAATGTAGGAATCTTAAATGACCTTGCTTCAATCCCGTTACCCATAAGGCTTCCGTCACATGTCGTATTACACTGCACCGCACAACAGCCTATAAGTGGGAAATCATCAGCCAGTGCAACGCCAAGCTCAGCCGCCGGCATAGGACAGACATCTGACGGAACACCATACTGATGTGTAACATCAACATAATAGCTCACTCCATCCTGTGACATCATTGAGCTTGTATACACGGCAGGGACTTCCACTGATAGCCATGTAAGGTTAGGAAAACCTCCCATCAGGGTACTCATCATATTTTCATCAAAAAGGACAATCTTGCTGTTTAGCTTCTTATCATTGCCGATAGCCGGGTCTGCCTTAAATATCTGTCCAAGCATCCCGCATATATCAGTAACGATAAGTCCCAGTGCCTGATGCGCCATTCTAAGCTGAGTTCCTCTCATGCCCTCTGTATGCCTGTCCATAAAATCAGGCAGTGCAAGATAATTAATCATCCAGCGGTATCTGAAGAATCCCTTCATGTTATTAGGTTTTATTATAAATGTGATTAAAGTCTTCCAGTATCCTAGCCACCTTACATAGTCATACCATGTATCCTTCAATCCGCGCCATTCTCTTCTTCTCTTCGGCTTTTTTCCTGTATAGAATCTGCCGAGCGGCTCGCTTCCTATATTCTTAGACATATTTATAATTTCCTTCCTGCATTGATACGCTTAATCTCAAGACTCTCAACAAATGCCTGTATTCTCGTTCTTAACTGTCCTGAAGTTCCGACAGCATAAGGTCTGTCAATTGAAAGAACCGGATAGCCGTATTTTTCTTTCATGACATGGAATGCCGAAGCCCTCTCATAGCCCCAGTAATCACAGAATTTAATCTGCTGATATATAAGACCATCCGCCTTATACTCCTTAGCTATTGCGTCAACATACTCCTGTCTCTCAATAATCTTTTCTGTATTCATGAATCTTGGACACTGTCCCCACTTCATATACTGTCTGCATATCTGTGTAAGAACATCCTCTGTATCGTTAAGAATAATCTCATCTCTTCCCGGAAGTGAACCAAAACAGAATCTGTCAGCCACAACCAGTGCACCTGCCTCCTCAGCAAGCTTTATAAGCTCAGGGTTATCAATCTCTGAACCAACCATTACGACCCTTGCCCTGTAATTACATTTTTTATCAGGTTCACGTGTCTTAAGCTCCTCAAGTGTTTCTTCGAGCTTTTCTATAAGTGCCTCTTTCGGGCAGCAGTAGGTTGCAAGACACAGAACAGCGAATTCATACCCAGTAATTCTTGGATTATCTTCTTTTCTGTAATCACCGATGCTTCTTATAAGCCGGCTTATCTTATTCTGCAATTCTACTGACTTTCTAAGTGCATCATCTGATATGTCTATTCCATATGTATTATTAAGCGGTTCAAGCACATGCAGCTTCATCTGCTTAACAAAATGTCTTAACGCGGTCTCATCATTCTTCATCGGAACATCTGAATATTCCACAAAGAATTTTTCCTTCTCTATAAGGTGCTGTCTCTCAATATTCTCTACGCACCTGTTCATCTGCGCACATGCATCCGGCGCAATTATACAGTCAAGAAAGTTAAATCCGCCCTCAATTGCTCTCTCTAATATCGCACGACATCCCTCGCATAGCATACTGCTCATGTAATATGTACCCATCTCAATAGAACCTGTACGGGGTGCACGCAGCCTTACCGAAAAGCTACCCGGCAGATTAATAAGCGGCTCCGGTATCTGAAAACAGACTGCACCGATTGCAATATCACCTTTAGCCTGTGCCTGCCTTACAAGGTCGTTATTCACGTCCTCCAAAAGCTTCTCAAAATAATACAGATTAGCTAAATCCTTCACATTTGCCTCCTCTTACAATATTCCCATATTAACAAGGGCTTTCTTTGCACCCTCAACAATAATTGCATCATCAGGAAGATTGAATACGTTTTCACCAAGCACATCTGCCTGCGCAAGCTTGGAATCGCTCTGTATTACTGAAAGCAGTTCAAGGTCGCCGATATCCATAAGCTTCGCAACCTCCATATCCGGTATTCTGTTAGCGATAACTCCGATTCTGTCATACATCACAAGCTCATCTGCAACTTTCTTGATTGTCTGCACAACCTGGCATCCCTTCTTGCTTGCGTCAGTAACAAGCAGCAGATGCGTAACCTTCTCCATAACTCTTCTGTTAATCTGCTCTATTCCTGCTTCTCCATCAATTACAACATAATCAAACTTATCTGAAAGCATTGTGATAACTTCTTTAAGATATGAATTAATCTTGCAGTAACAGCCCGCTGTCTCAGGTCTTCCTATTGCAATAAATGCATATCCATCCTGTTCAACAACTGCATCCATTATCTCATACTTGGCTTCTCCAAGTAACTCCACAGCAGTCTTGGTATCTCCGTCTTCAACATTCTTGATTACTTCTTTTCTTATATCATCTATAGTCTTTTCCACTTCAACATTAAGCACTGTAGAAAGTCCTACAGCCGGGTCAGCGTCAATCGCAAGTATCTTCTTATCTGGGTGTGCCTCAACAAGAAGCTTTACAATAACTCCCGCTAAAGAAGTCTTACCGACCCCTCCTTTTCCTGCTACTGCTATAATCTGTGTTTTCTTATCCATTATTGTTCTCCTTATCCATTATTGTTCTCTTTATGTGGTTTTGTTATATTAACTTTTCCTGACTTGCTCTTTTTGGACTTCTTCGTGTCTTCCCGCCGCTTTAACGTCCAATCCGCGGCTCTGGCTCGCTCTTTTTGGACTTCCTCGTGCCTTCCCGCCGCTTCAACGTCCAATCTCGGCTCTGTGCTCACCCCTTTTGGACTTTGGCTTGCCTTCCCACCGCTTTAACGTCCAATCTGCCGTTCTTACGAATCCCTTTTGGACTTTGGCCTGTCTTTCCGCCGCTTCAACGTCCATTCCGCCACGTCAGCTCATCCCTTTAGTGGTTTCTCAATACCCGTAATACGCATTGATGCCCGCCATCAGACCATCCGCTATATTTTCGAGTGTCTCATCACTATGATCTGAGCTTGCATTTCCAAGCTCCATATCTACAGATGGAATTGTGCTATATGATGTCTGCGTAAGATCTATTGCCATACTTCCTGAACCATGTATCTTCATACCCACATCACCAAGCCCATTAACAAGCGATGCTCCAAGTGCATTGTGCTGCTGCCAGTGTGTGGCAACCGGCTCCATATCTTTAATCGCATCCGGAACCGCGATATAGAAACAGCCTTTGTCATAACTAAGTCCGTCTCCATCCCAATGCAGCGATATATGGCAGTCCGCAACATTGTTGCATATCACAGTCCTCGCTACATTATCAAGCTGTACATCTGCATCGTCCCTTACCATCAGCACATCATACCCCTGTGAAAGAAGCCTGTCTCTTAGAATCTGCGCCATTCTAAATGTAACTTCACTTTCTGATGTTCCATCATAGAATGTCATGCCTCCTGATACAGCCGTTGCTGTTGTTGCTCCCGCCGCCGTACTTCCACCGGTACTCTTAGGTGAACCGTCCGGATGGCACAATGTTCTCACGGACGAACCACCTGCTGTCCCATGGCCTGCATTAACGCCAACTATAATATTCTTTCTCTCACCTGCCGCTTTATATAGAACAGCATAACCATCGCTTATCGCCGAATGATCCGCATATTCCCATGTTGTATTCATATAAATGTGTTCCATATCTTCATATACCGGAACTCCTGTATATGGCTCTCTTGCTGCTATATATGGATTGCTCGTTTCTTCCTGACTGCCATCTTCACTGTCTGCTTGTCCAGAATCTTCTGCTTCTGCATCAGTTATCTCTGCATCCTTTATCTCTGTATCAGTATTATCTTCACTTCGGGAATTCATCTGTGAATCTTTCTCTGATTCCAATGTCTGGCTTAAAGACTCTGTAATGTCCGATTTATTCAATCCTGTTTTATCAGAATGTCTGTTGCCACACCCCACCAGTATAATGGCTGATAATACAGTTAACATCATGTTTACTGATATGATTCTTGTCACTTTACTCATCTATATCCTCCGGCCATACAGAACCTTCATCAAGCCCGCTGTCTACAAGCCACTTATCTTCTACATATACATACTTCTTCTGTCCACTCTCATTAACAAGTGTAACAGAAACCTTAGGTGACTGACCTTCTGCCAGCTCTTCACACCCATAATCCCCATCAAATATCTGTTTTATCTTCCACATAATAATCTCCGTTTCTGATAATTATTTTTATTATAAAACATTTGGGTAAAATATGCTATACAGTTATGGTTTACAAACTAAATCTACAAACTAAAAAGCAATGCCGGTATGTTGCTACCAGCATTGCTCTGTTTAGACTTTCATAAGCCTCTCCATCACCCAGACGTCCAATTTTCTTCACTCCCTTACCACTTTTGGACTTCTACTTGCCTTCCCGCAGCTTCAAGGTCCAATCCACCACTTTCCCTCACTCCGTTTGGACTTTTTCCCACTGTCTGACCACTTCAAAGTCCAATCCGCCACACTTTTACACTTCGTTTGGACTTCCGCCTGCCTCTACTCCGCTTCAAGGTCCAATCCGCCACACTTTAGCGCTCCGTTTGGACTTTCTCCGTGTCTCACACCACTTCCAAGTCCATTCCGCCACACTTATATCAGGACAGAAAGAGAAGCACGACCGTGTTGCTGTATTTACCGGTGATACAGACAGGGTTCTGATAATTAAATAATCTACATAAAAATAGTTTGGTATCTTCAATATATGACAGATACCAAACTATTTTAATCATATCTTCATCCCATACTTATCCAGATTAACCCTGCCATTAACAACCTCTATTCCATCCGCCATAAGCAGCTCTGCCTGCTTTCCGGCTCCGCCAAATGCGAATTCACCGGCAAGTTCCCCTTTGGAATTGACTACCCTGTAACATGGAATTCCTGACGGGTCTGGATTCTTGTGAAGAGCATTGCCAACTGCGCGCGCCATCTTCTTATCACCTGCAAGCTGCGCAATCTGTCCATAAGTTGCAACCTGTCCTCTCGGAATCTTCCTGACAGCTTCGTATATCCTCTTTGTCGGACTGTCAGATACAAGGTCATAACTTTCTGCAATCATGCGTCTGATATCTTCATCAGGAATAGTTCCATCAAGAATAATAGTATTCCAGTGTTCTTTATTCTGATGCCAGCCCGCAATCACCGATGAATATGTACTCCGCCATAGGTCGCGCCACTCAGGTGAAACCTTCACATTAAGATTAATATATCCATTACGCTCGTATGTCCATAAAAATACTTTCTTACATCCTTTAACTCTTACAAGCTGCCAGTTCTCATCATGAAAAGGTGCTTCCTGATAAGTATCTGGAAAAGAAAGTCCATATGCAAGTGCTTCTTCCCTAGTCGTCATGTTATTACCAGTCCTTCATAACATTTGTTAATATAAGCTTAATTATATTTGTAGAAACCTTCTCCTGTAGACATTCCAAGCTTTCCCTCATCAATATACTTCTTGAGAATAGCCTCCATCTTCTTGAAATTATATGGCATCATCATCTTCTTAAGAAGCGGTGAGAATATTCCCGGAACACTCTGATACTGGTGAACAATATTGTATGCAGTATTAAGTCCTACTGTATCAAATATCTGGAAAGGTCCCTTAGGAGCTCCTGTTCCTCTTGTCCATGCAATGTCAATGCTTTCAGGATCAGACACACCTGCAGCATACAGGTCAAGTCCGCTAAGAAGGAACGGAACCAGCATAGAATTAAGCAGATATCCGCTCTTTTCCTTTCTTACAGGAAGTCCAATCATTCGTATATCGTTAGCAAACTGCATAACTTCGTTAAAATACTTCTCATCAGTCTGAGCCTGTGTCATAACCTCAGCAGTGTTATTCTTCCATATAGAATTAGCAAAATGTAATGACAGATATTTGTCTGGTCTTCCAGTATATTTTGCAAACATTGATGGAAGAAGTGTCGATGAATTAGTTACAATCACAGTCTTTTCTGGAAGAAGTGGTGAAAGCTTTTCATAGAAAGCAATCTTATCCTTTTCATTCTCAGCCATAGACTCAATCACAAGGTCTGCATCAGCAACAGCCTTAGCCATATCAAGTTCAAGCTTGAGATTAGCATATGCATTCTCAACCTTCTTAAGGCACTCTTCCTTGTCAAATGTATCTTCATCTGCAAGTCCTGCGCACCATGCATTCTTATCCTCTGCCATCTTCTCAATAGCATCAATATAAGTCTGCTTTAGATGGTCAATCTTAGGCTGGGTTCTTCCGATAGAACCCTCGCTTCTTAACCATATAGTTACATTAAACCCACAATATGCTGCCTGAAAAGCAATCTGACTCCCCAGCACTCCGCCTCCGGCAACAACAACATTAGAATACTTCATAAGTTCCCCTTTCTCTTATTCAACATCCTTACTAACCCTCGCGAACATCTTCACCTTAGTAACAACATTCTTCGGCTTAGTAAATATCGCATAAAACCACCTTGCAATCCAGCAGAATGGCAGCAGCCACGGTACTTTCTTCAGAAATGGAAATGTATACAGCATCTTATTAAGCGGTGGAAATGCGTTGTACATGAACATTCTGAATCTGCCCTTTTTCTCAAGCTGATTCGTATATGCATTATACAGATTGCCATAAGTTCCACTTGAAAGAATATAATCCGCCATATCCTTAACATCAGCGGTAAGTTCTCCATCTCCGAACCAGTAGTCAACCAGCTTCGATGCCTTAGTATAGAACTCAGTAAGTCCAAGCTTTGAAAATTCCGCATTAACGTAACCCATATCCATACCAGTCAGCGACTTCTTCATAATATACATATCCATAACCGAGCGGATTCCTGAGCCGCCGAGCTGAAAATGCTTTGCAAAATGTGCAACATTATACACATAGAAATCTTCATCCGTCATCAGGCGTGCGTACTCATTATCCACAGTAACCGTCCTATCCAGAATATTATCATATTCGCGGTAGAAAGTCACCCCGTCACCATCATCAAACAGACTTGTATGAATCTCAATATTATATATAGGGTCTTTGAAATACACATCCTGATGGCTTATATCATACATATCGCATGTATATCCCATCCCGATAAGAATATCATGCACCTTCTTCGCGTCCTCACGCTTAATAAGAATATCCATATCCGACATGCTTCTCATATCAGTCGATGGATACATATTCTTAATTATGCTGCCCTTAAGCGGCATATGCACAAGCTTCTCCTTAGTGAATACATCACACACATTATTCAGCTCTGCCTTAAAACGTATGCTTACAGACAACCCGCGCAGGTGCGCTTCTTCCCATTTACTTAAAATCTCAGAAGGAATCGCGCATTGCAGCTTCTTAATACCATAATAAGCTGTTGTCTGCACACTGTGTTTTTCAGCAATCTCATACACCTTTAACAGGTCAATATTATCGTCAGGCTCAGGCACCGGCTTGCCAGCCACAACATTTGCAAGAAGCCCGATAAGATACTCTCCATTATTCAAAATGTTTATCCTCCAATACCACGCAGCGGTCACATACCTCAAGCACAGCTTTTCTGTGTGATACAATAATAACCGTCTTATCCGTAAGTTCCCTTATATTCTTAAGCACCTTCTTCTCAATCTGCTCATCAAGAGCCGAAGTTGCCTCGTCAAGCAGCAACACAGGAGCGTCCGTATACAAAGCCCTCGCAATAGCAAGACGCTGTGCCTGTCCCTCCGAGATACCCATTCCACGCTCACCGATAAGCGTGTCATATCCATGCTCTAATTTTTCTACAAATGTGTCTGCACATGCAATATGCGCAACTGCCTTCACCTTGTCCATATCAACATCAGCACTGGTATCATCAAGAGAAGCTATAGCACTCGTAACATTGCCGGACATAAGGAAATTGCCCTGCGGCACATATGCGAACATCTTGCGGTATTTTTCGGTCAGTGCATAACTTTCCTTTTCAGTCTTAATCTCAAGTGTCCCCTTTTCAGGCTCATATATAGCAAGAAGGAGCTTAAGAAGCGTACTCTTGCCAGCACCCGAGTTACCCATAATCGTTATGAGCTCACCCTTGCCAATAGATATATCAGCATTTTCAAGAATAATGTCGTCCTCATATCTGAAAGTAATATTCTTACATTCAATCGCTGTCATGTCTTTATAAAGCTCTCTGCAATAATCCCTGCTAAACTGGCTCTCAACGTGCTCTTCCTCAAGAGTCTCAAGCTCCATGCAGCGCTCCGCACTTGAGAGCATACCATAGAACTTTGGCAGATAACCGGTCATATTAGCAAGCGGCGCCCACAACTGGTCAACAAGCTGAAGTACTGCCGACAGCGTTCCGTAAGTAATACTTCCATGCAGAATTCCGAAGCTGCACCAGCACAGACCGAATATATAGCCGCCATTCATAACAAGTCCGAAACCGACATTACATATATTAGAGAATTTATTTCTCTTCATACGCATGAATCTGTGCTTATCCATGTACTGTTTAGAAGTATCTATGCTTTTTCTTTCTGCGCCAAATGTCTTAAGAACCATAAGGCTTCCAAGATTCTCAGACAGATAAGAACGAAGCACACCATCAGCCGCCTGCACATCCTTGTGAAGCTTTTTCATAACACGGCGAAACAGTGTTGTGAATATAAGCACAAGTCCACCTCCGGCAAAGAATATCACAGAAAATCTGTAATCCAGCACGAAAAGCACCGCCGCCGCGCCGGCCAGCTTAACAAGCATTGCAATAATTCCTGGAATAATCTGCACGAACCCATCTGCCACAACAACCGCATCATTAGTAATTCTGTTCAGCAGTTCTCCTGTGTGATACGCTGTAATAGCACTGTATTTTCTTGACAGAATAGTTTCATAGAGTCGTGTTTTAATAACATTTTCCATGCCTGAACGTACATACTCATCTAAGAATCTTATTACCCCTCTCGCGGCAATCTGCCCAACCATAATAAGTCCAAGTATGATAACGAACTTGAGGAATACCATCTTATTGCCAGAAACTGCCCCGTCGATTGCTTCCCTCAGCACAAGTGCAAATGCCACCGCACTTATTGATATTGCTGAATTAAGCAGCACAAGAAGCAGCACTCCCAGCTTTAACTTCCCTGACACGCCAAAAATCCAGCTCATGGCTGGATTCTTAACTATCTTCTTTAATTGGAGCTTCTGTTCTTTGTCCATAATTTTCTAACTCTTCTTAATACTTTCTTAGCTTCATCTCTCAATCTCAGAATTGCACGACGCACCGGTAGCGCATCGCACCATATATGTGCATATATCTTAAGACGTATATCATCAGCATCAATCCATCGACCTTTGCGGTAATACTTAGTAGCTATGCCGACAACCGTATCCTTAGGAATAATCTCCTTACGCCAGCAGTTATCTCCATAAAAAATGTAGTAATCATCCTCTACTTTAAGAATACGGTGAAGAACATACTGATCTGTGCTTTCTCTGTGATATAACGCAACATCATATCTTTTCAGTTTCCTGTCAACTGGAACAATGTGAACCACGCAATCCGGTGTCTTAATCAACGGCCACATGCTCACGCCTCTTGGAACACTATAATAATGTCCGTCTTTGAACAGTGGTTTGAGCTTTTCCCTATCCATCAATAAGTCCAGCCTCTCTTATTTTAGCAACTAAAGCCTTAACATCTGCCTGTGCCTTTTCCCTGCTCACATCATATCGCTCAAGAAGTGCATCAACCAGTTCTTCCTCTGTCTTATCTTCCTTCAACTGTTCAAATACGAAATTAGCTGTCTTATTATTTCTTATAATTCCATTAAAAGACTTGGCTGCCTCTCCTGTGGCAACTACAATATACTCATCACCAGTCTTTTCCATAACAATTCCTGATTTCAGTTTCATGGTCAATTCTCTCCTTCTTCTCCATATGCTACCCTGTAAGCTACATGTGCAGCTTCTTCCTGCATGTTACATCCAAGTTCAAACAAGCCGACATTCTCAGCCATTGTTCTTGATAATATAAGTGTCTTTCTCATAAGCTCCGCATTATCCGGACGATACGTCTGATTGAACACATATGGAAATGCTTCATGTATAGTAAGTTTTCTCGCTACATTAGTCTCATTTCTCTTAAGCAGGAATAATGCCTTAACCGGCGCAGATATATTATTCTCAATTCCATGCTTGCCACACCATGGTGTTCCGTATACATTAACATGCACTCCACTGTCATCCGTTCTTACACTGACAAGCGGCTTGTCATCATTAATCATTGTCACCCTGTCTCCATACACCTGACGCCACAATCTTGTGTGAGTTGACTTTCCCGTTCCACTCGGAGCAAGGAACATAACAGCCTCACCATTAATCATAAGCACAGATGAATGTACAAGAATAATTCCTTTATCAACAAGACGTTCACATATCTTTCTATATACAGCAAGCGTCTCTAGATAATCCGGAGAGCACACATACTCGTCACTCTGTTCAGCATTAATCTCTTCATCACTCACTTCAATAACCATCTCAGGTGTAACATCATCAACTATGTAATTCCTGCAATATTGCTTTATATATTGGTATCTTTCATTAATCTGAATACAAGTATCAGCTATCCGAATCGTAAACATAATTATCTTCTTCTCTTCTTAATTAATATAAATGCACCTGCCGCAATCGCTATTATGGCTATTATGCATACTATGTATGCGATAATCTTAGGAGCCTGTGAACGCTTGGCTGACTTAGTAGTCTTATTCTTTACATTATCCTCTGACTTAGTCACCTTATTATCAGACTTGGAATTATCATTACTTCCTACAACTGTGCTTCCATCTGCTACATTCTTATCAATATTTTCTTCGATTACAGTACCATTAGAAGAATCTATTATAACATTCTCATCTGAATTAATTATGGCACCGCCTGTTCCTATTGAACCATTGCCGTTATTACCTGTTCCATCTGGTGTATTATTCACCCCTGAATTACCCTGTCCACTATCAGATGATGTATTATTAGATGAATTATTGTTGTTATCACTGCTTCCGCCATTATTACTATCGCCATTATTATTATCGCTATTATCAAGCTGGTTTCTGTCTTTCACAATCTTTACATTGTCTCTTACAACAATATTAATTCCTCGTGCTGTAGATATAACAGCCTGCAGATTATCCATACCGATAAATGACATATCTCCAACTTTAACAATAGTATCCGGAATTGTAAGAATCTTAACACTTGAGCATCCGTCAAATGCATGATCATCTATCTGTGAAACAATAATTCCTCTTCCTACCATGAATGGAATCTCCAAATCCTCTGCATCACCTGAATAACCACACACAGAAGCCCATTTCTGTTCATTATTAACCCTGTACTTAACACCATTGTATATCTCTATATTATCTTCCGCCTTAACACAATTAGTATTCCAGCCAAATGTAATAATCATAGCCGCACATACTAATATACTTCTTAATATCTTCTTCATTGTTCGTTGCTCACTTTTCTTAATATTGTAGTGTGTAAAAAGAAAGGCGGGAAAAAATCCCGCCCTTAATTATTATGCTGATGGACCATTTGGTAATACATCATCGTATGTTCCAACACGACCTGATGTAACAATAACATCCGCTGTTTCCAATACAACTATATCACATAACATATCTTCGTATTTCTCTTTCATCTCAATAATACTCCTCTACTTTTTAATTCATTTCATACACTGTTGTTCCAACTATTGTATGTTCTACACCACTGTCATCACTATATGTAAGCACTGGTCTAGCATACCATGTATCAGTGCCATTATTCTTTAATGTATATCTGAAAGTCTTATAACTACTGCATTTTGCTTCATCTGCTCCAAGTTTATATACACCGGCTGGACGATTATCAACAGTTGCACTCTCAACATTAGCCTTATTAGTAGATGCTAATACACCTGCAAATTTCATTGTATATGTATCTGGTACAGTATACTCGAAGATAATTGTCTTAGACTCATAACCAATATATGTTACAACTCCTGTTTTCTCTACACCTGAGTCACTCTTCTTTACAGCCTTAACAGTTACATTTCTATTAGCAAGGAAATAATATGTTGAATTATAGCTTAATACATTACCATTTTCATCTGACCAATATGCAAAATCATCTGATGTAACGGATGCTTTAACTTCTTTATTTACTTCTACATTTTCAGCCTTAGGAGTTGCACCATCAATAGCTGATGTGTCAACTGTTATGCTATATGTAAGACTTGTATCATTGTCATATACAGGTCTTACTTCTACATTTCCACTTTTAAGTGCTTCCTTTACAGAATCAATATCTTTGTCCCAACCTGTAGCCTTATAGCCATAACGAGTTGGTACTTCTGGTACTGTAAAGTTATCATCAGCATAATATGTTGCTAATTCTCCACCATATGGTGTGTAATATGTTACTTTATTACCTGTTTTGCCATATACAGCAGTATATGTATCTGAATAATATACTGGAATACTTAATTTAGCTGTTGTTGAAACGAGAATTCCATTAGAATTTATCCAATATACATCTCCTGTTCCAACTGCAGTATATTCAAACGTTTCACCTTCGTTAACATCTTTTGGAGATATAGTCTCTGTACTTTCAGAATCAACTACAGATACTTTATATGAAGGAGTTGTGGCTGCTGTTGTCACTTTTACTTTAATTTCGGAAACATATAATGTATTTGACTTCCTTAATATCTCATATGTACCGGCTGTATTAACATTAAACGTATTCGTTTGCATTGTTTTGATAGTAGTAACTGTTTGGGCAGCGATTTCTTCGCTAGTTTCGCTATTGATTATTCTTATTGTACCTTTTGCGTTAGATGACGTCCATGTTATGCTAACCTCTGCTGTAGCTTCTTTGGGTATAGTAAATTTAATTCCAACACTATTAGAACCAATTTTATAAACAGGATCGGTAGAACCAGAATTACTTTTATCTACTTTAACTGGGTCTGGCGAACCAACTATTTTAAAGAATCCATCTGTTCCCACTTTATTTTCTGAAACATATGATTTTCCATTTTCTGGATTAAAGCTATATTCTTTCTGTTCCGCCTTTACCTCCATCGGTTTCTTAACCATACTACTTACTGGCAGGAGACCTATTATCATCAGAAGAGCAAGCGCTCCTGCGAATATTCTTTTTTTCATAATTTCCCTCCTAAAATTATTTTATCATTGAGTAGAATGTTGAAGTTTCATTACATTTTGCGGTGCCTCAACACTCATGGATATATTACTATTTTAAACATTTACAGTCAATTGGTTATTGTGCAATTTGCAACAAGTGAACAAGTTTTTTTTTTTTTTGTGCAGTTTTCACATATTGTACATTTCTGTGTTTTGCCTGTCGTTATTTTGCATAACTGTTCTTTTATCAGGTGCATTGGTCTTAAGCATGCATTGTCTTAAGCTATATGACATACAT